>NZ_CP134949.1:2400000-2707952 GCF_032116555.1 Halobaculum sp. XH14 | reverse complement strand
GGGCGAGCGCTCGTCTCGGTCCCGATTGTACACCTCAAACGGCGTCACTTCGACGCCGAGATAGTAGTGAATCTGCTGGATATCTGTGAGTTCTTCGGGTCGTCGCTCCCGATACTCCGTGAGCAGGTCGTGATACGTCGGATTCGCCTTCACGTCCTCGTCGGCGAGCCGATCATCGATCTGGTCGACGAGGCGGTTGACCGGAAACGGTCGCGTCGACGTATACAGCGTGAGGGGGAACTCGAGGTCATTGTTGGCAAATTCGGCTGCCTTGGCCTGTCGTCCAGCCCAGTCGCCCGACATGGCAAAGTCCATGTTCGCGGGGTCGACCTGCAGCATCCCGACCATGGTGCCGTCATCCCGTTCGAGCGCGCTCGCACCTGGCCAGGCGCGCTCGATGTGGGTGAGGTCCTGCGTGCGTTCATCCGGGGTGAACGGACCGTACTGGACGAGCCCACCATCAGTTCGCCTGACTGCGTCGGCGCTTCCGGTGGACGGTCCTTCCGGTGTGGCAAACGTTACACGGGGGCGGGTGAGATAGTACCGGGAGACGTCGCGCAGCCACGTCGCTGCAGGGAGGTGTGCGGGAGCGGCGACGATCGTGGCAACGCCTACGAGGACGCCGAGCAGGACGAGCGGGAGCACGAGGGCGTCCACGCCGGTGAGTCCACCACCGAGAAGGCCGACCGTCGGAAAGCCGATGAGGACGTATACGTCACCTTCGCGGACGTTGATGATCGGGATGCGACCTTCGTCGCCGATCGCATCCATGATCCGACGGGCTGCCGCTTGGTCGTCGGTCATCGCCGGTCACCCGAGTGACCGGGGTCGTTCTCCGTGCGTCGATACGACGGTGCTCCCGACCGTCGAGTCGACTCAGGCGCGAGCGCGTCCTGCTGGGTCGGTGAACTGGACGTCCCCTGGCGTGCTCCAGTGTGTCCTGTCCCACTGCCCCCGGATGCGACTCGCTGTGCCGTGACGTGACCGGCAGCAGCTTTGGAGCCCCACCGTGCCGCAGTGGTGGCCGCAGTCGGGCCACCAACCGCACCTGCAGTGATGATCGTCCCCGCTGTGACTGCGGCACCCGAGGTCGTCCCGATGACTGCAGTGGTCAGCGGGGAGGCGTATTTGAACACCTTCCAGACGACGAGCACGGCCAGAACCGGGAGCGAGACCGCGAGTATCGTACTGAGGAATGCAGTCGTTGGTGCGAGCGTCGACTGAATCCCCTCACTGAACAGGAGTTCGTACGCCTTGAACAGGATCGCGACGGGAAGCGGCATCAGCGCGAGCGGAACGAACTTCAGGCTGAGGGCGGAGGCGATTCGTGAAACGACGGGGATGTTTCCATACGTGAGTGCGACGGCGAGCGGCATCCCATAGAGATAGACGTAGAGTAATAGCTCACGTATGAACAGGAGCGCCTGAAGGGTCCACATGGCGATCCCACCGATTATAGCGAGTACGAGCGCCAGGGCGGGGTTAGAAATGGAAACCCGTAGGAATTCAACCATTGCATCCGTCACAGCGCTCACATCTGGAATCAGTGCGATTGTGAAGCCGTCCACCAGATAGAGGCTCAGCGCCCCGACCCAGTACCAGGCAACGATCAGGATCGCGCCTGTCCAAGCCGTTCGCTTCGCTCGCTGTGCCTCATATCTACTTCCTATGTTAAAGATTCGAATCGTGTGACGCCCCTGGACACAGACGACCAACAGGAGGAGTGCAATGAGTTGGATATCTCCACCGACGAGTGAATCGTGCAATGCAATCCAGGGTTCGTTCGTTGGTGAACCAAAGACGAAGCCGCTACTGGACTCTGGAGTTGGTGTTCCCAGGAGGGATTCGGATAAGACAGCGTATCCGTCAGTAATGCCCCGATTAAACCACTCAATGACCCAATCGATCACATCTTCAAACCACTCGAGACCAATATCAACGAGAGAAATTCCTTGCACGATTAAACCTCAGAGATGGTGATATCGCAGTCATCTCCGCTTCTTCCTCTAAAGCTAATCTCGAACCTTGTTTTGACCGGAGTATTTGTGAGATGTGAATCTACTTCAACGGTGAAGCTGCCATCGTCGAGACTGCGTCGACAATACTCGTCATCAGCCGCAGGCGAGAACGGATGGGAGGAGCTGAATAGGACGAGTTCCTGTTCAGAGGAAATTTGGACCTGCTCACGGTTCCCGCCATGTTCGCTCTGAGTATCGTAAATCCCACTTTCTTCAAAGAGTTCTGAATCAGGATACGGTACATCTCCCACAAACCGGAGGTTTGTGATGGCATCAGGCCCAGTTCCAAAGTTCTCTACAGTGACAATTGCCTCCGATGCAATTGAGTATTCACTCGCCCCGTCGTACATCTCCGTTGGATGATTCCGTGCGAGTTTCAGGTCGGTGATACGGATATCGGGACGGATTTCGAGTGTGGATTCACCTACCTGGGTCCCTGATCGGGTGGCGTACACTCCGAACTCACCGGGAAGATAGGTCGCGCCCAAATCGAAGGAAACGGTCCTCACACCCTGTGCGACCGATGCTGTAGCGAACGACTTTCCAGCGGGGTCGACGATACTCAGTTCGTCGACGACTGAATCCTCGCGCAACTCGACCACGAGATGCAGATCTTCGGTCGAGATTGCTTCGATCGCATTTGACTCATTGTCCGGAGGGTCACCAGCGGCAGTGCAGCCAGTGAAGGGGAGCAGCGTCGCTGCAGTGATCGTTCCGAGGGCGGTTCGACGGTTGATTGGTGAATCGTGTTCGTTCATCTGTATTCATTGAATTTCAGGAAGCTACCGAGACGGATGCCAGCGAAGAGAACGACGAGGAAGGGGATCGACCACCAGACCACGTCGACGAGCAGGTTGACCCACCCCGTGATCGTCAAGAGGGGATGCCAGGAAACGCTCGCCGTCGCTCCGGTATAGGCGGGATCGTGTGAGAGCCAGGAGCCAGGGTGGTAGCGAACGGAGTAACTCCCCGGATTAGTCACGACGAGACGTCCGACGCCAGCTTCGTCCATTGTGACCCGCTCGCCGTTGACCGTGACGTACCCTTCACGAGTCTCGCCGTTGATCGGGACTGCGACGGGTCCTGTATCGGTTTCATCTGTGAGTCTAATCGGCGCTCCTGTTCTCGCATCCACGAGTTCGATTCGGAGCGTCGCGTTCGACTCGGTCTGCGAGATAACATCGACGGTGAGCGCACTTTCTCGAACGTTTCGTCGGTCCGCCGCTGGTGGAAGATCCACTGTGGTATCCACGCCGCGGACGATCCCGAGGACGCGAACGCGTTCGATCCCGTTCGTCCCCGTCCGGAGTGCGATCCCGGCCGATTCCGTGTAGGGTCGCTCGACGACTCCGACCGAGATGGAGTCAGGGAAGCCTGCTGCGGGTGAGTCGGTCTGCCGACCCCAGACCTGGAGCCGCGTCGGTCCGTCACGAACAGGCTCCGTTCGCGGGCCAATTTCGGAGGGATACGCGTGAACGTAGACCGGTCGTGCAGCCGATGCAACTCGTGTCTCACCAGTACGCCTGGAGTGGACGAGCTCGTCCCAGCCGAGATCGCGGGCGGTGTAATACCGCCAGACGCCTCGAACGCGCTCGCCATCGTGCGTGTCCAGGTGGTAGCCGTGCCACGGCTGGTACTGAGACAGCGCGATCCCCGTCTCACCAGTCGGATAGCGGGCGGTGTACTGGCTGATCGTCGGTTCGTAGACGATGACCGGAATCGTGTCTGAGACGGTGACCATCTCGACTGTGGTCGTTATCCGTGTCTGATTCTCTCCAGCTACCGACGCTGTCCCCCTGAGTGTCACTCGAATGTCCGCCTCGACGGTGAGGTTGGCCGGACCGGCCCCGGTCGTTTCGTACCGGAAGAGTGGCGTCTGTGAGCCAGCCGAATCCGCGATGAGCTCCCCATCCCGGAGTAATCGAACCTCACTCACCCCGGTGCTGGTGAGTGTCCACGAGCGCGTCCCGTTCGGCGTCGATTCGAGTGCCGGCACACGCACCCGATAGTCGATGAGTGCTCTGACCGTACCCGCGGGAGCGATGTACAGTGGCTCATCGTTCACGCCACGATGGAGTCTCGTCGAGGGCTGTACCGAGAACATCGACGCGTGTGCATCTGCAATCGTCCCTGCGTCGGTGAGCGTTGCACCCGGGGGATATACGGAGGTAGACGAATTTCCGGGTTTCAGATCCGAAAAGTCATGTGCTGTCCATCTCGCCGCCGTATCTGGTGGGCGTTTGAACGTGATGTCCGTACAGGCAGCGAGTTGCTGGATATCGCTGGATGTCGTGGCTTCGGCGATCGTCTCAGCCGGCTGCGCACAGCGATCAGAATCCATGGACCAGAGCGAAGCGACTTCGGATTCATCGAGCGGAGCGTTCGGCTGCATTCCCGATCGACTCCCATCCTGTGCGCTGACCCCGAGCGAGACCATGCTCATGGTGACGACAAGGATGAGCGCGATCTGAGCGTAGGGTCGGCACACAGCCTTCGAATGAACGTCACCAGGGGACGAGATCGATACAGCTCGCCAGTGGGAGGTTCATCATCGAGCCGGCGACAGTGTAGAGCGGCCCCAGGATCACCAGCACGACTGCGGACTTGAGCGCCGTTCGTTTGTGCCGTTTGATCCCCTCGCGCTGCTCCCGATGGAGGGTGAACATCTCGACGAGTGAATCGCCCTGCCAGACGACGACGAGCCCGACGAGGCCGAGCCCGGTCGTCAACTGAAAGAACCCGGTGATCATCTCGGGAAGTCGATCCGCTGCACAGACGGCACTCTCCTGGGCTGCCACAGGATCGACTGCGGCGAGACAGAGGACGAAGAGCCCACTTGAGAGTCGAGCGATGGACGGCCGGGCGATACGGATTACATCGAATACAGAGTTCCTCGACGCTACACTAGGTATCATTATCTGACGGTGGACGGATGGAACTCGCGCCGGACGGAGTGGTGGCTGCTCGTAACCTCCCCGTTACCGACCACGGCACGATGAACCATCTCACGTCCAGCAACGCAGGTTGGGGGATATATTATTTTTGTATAGTACACAAGAGATTACTAGTGATTACCATAATACCCGGCATGAATTACCGTTCACGGAAGGAGCTGGTCTCTATCTGCATAGTACCTGGATACTATTTCGAATTCTCCTCAGCAATTGACATCTCTCCCATCAGTGGCTAGCCAGTCCACAGGTGGACAACCCGGAGCGCCCGAATCATGGGAGCTTGCCCCCCACTGCGGATCGAGTTGGTGTGACCCCAGCACGAGCAGTTTTTGCGGTCGCCGTCGACGGGCGACGGCGACCAACTGGGAGCCGTACGTGCATGAACCGAACGAAATCTCAAGACGTGACAGATCGGATGGGCGTCTACAAGCGACTCGAAGACGTACCCGCGCACCACAGACTCGAACGATACGCCGAGACGTACGAAGACCGCGACGTCTGGGCTGAATTCTGTGAGGAATACGAGTACGAGCAGGGCTCATCAGCTACCTTTCTTCGTGAGGTTGACCGGGTGGGTGACAACTGGCTGACACACATGGCCACCCGAGGGCGACACCATGTGCTTGCAACGCCCGCAGATGTCGAGGCGTGGTCTGAAACGCTCGTTTCAGACAAGTCCATGTCGACGGCGTACAACTACTGGGTCCGAATCAAACGGTTCTACGAATGGCTCACTTGGCACGTAGATCACCCACACGTCTACGATCCCGTCCTCATCGCCGTCGTGACGGGTGATGCGACGGGCCAGATCTGGGAGGAGAAACTCCGGAAGTGGCGAAAAGCCAAAGCGAGGGGGACCAAGGATGAGTGACAACTCCGATGATGACATTCGGGATCAGCGTCGGGAACTGGCAGCAGCCTTCGAGCAGCCCGTCGACCCACTTGCAGAGGCTGCTGCTGTGTTCGAGGAAACTGAAATTGACCCGTTCGAACTCTTCGAAGCGGAAGTACTCGCCCAGCGCGAGCTTGCTCCCGCAACTGAGCGCCATTACGAGCTGGTCTTCACAGAGTGGAGAGACTACATGGCCAGACAGGGGCGTCATCCTGCCTGTCCGAATGTCGAACACGTCGAGGCGTTTATCGAGTGGCAGACTGCAGCCGAGTCGGAGGGAGGAAAGGGAAACGTCAATCGGACGGCCACGGAGAAACTCCGCAAACTGAACCACGCGTATCGGTACTGGCAACAGGACGCAACCTTCCCCCATCCGGATGGGTATAACCCGATTTACCTCGCCAGAGCACGGGTTCCACTCCCGGTCACAAAGGAAAAGGAGCATCGCAGAATTCCCATTCCGGAGTTACGGGAGATGATGGAGGCAGTCCCGAATCTTCGGGCACGGACGCTGATCGCACTTCAACTGAAACTCGGACTTCGCGCAGGTGAGATTACGAACATGCGACTGTGCGACGTCCATCTGGACGACGCTGAAGCCACACGGTATCTTCCCGAGGTGGGAACACACGACCGTCTGCAGGAGTATACGAACGTTCTGTACGTTCCGACGAGAGATGAGCGGGATGGGAACAAGTCCAGTCGCCCTCGATTACTCCCGCTCGATGCGGAACTGCGAGCGGTGCTGAATCGCTATCTCCTCGTTCGCCCGGACAATGGGGAACCGTGGGTATTCCTCTCGTTGAAGAGCCACACACAGATGACCAGCCAGGGTGTCAACGAGATCTGGAAGGATGCCTTCCATCCCGAGTACGCTGAGACGGACGAGCATCGTTCGTTGACGAGTCATTTCGGACGGCACCGATTTACGACCTACTGGCGGGTCGAACAGGACGTGAATCGGCAGTTGGTGAAATACATGCGTGGTGATCGAACCGGCGCGTATGAAAACGCCCGCGGGATGAACGCCTATCTTCACGCATACTTCGAAGATATCGAGGAGCTATACCGAGAGAACATCTACCGACTCGAACTATAGCCACGACTGGCGACAACTTGAGAGAGTGGAGTCTTTCTACTCCATATTATGCCGCGCGGTCCGCAGATTCAGATGGGTACTTGTAGAGAAGTTCGTGGCCCTCATCAATCATCTCCACGATGACAATCCCGATGAGCACCCCTACACCACTCTGACGATCCCCTGCTCAGGTCTGAATACACCTGATTCGTGGGTATTCGAATCGAATTCCTCCAGTGTAGCGATCGCTGGTGAAGTGGGATTCCCGTACTGATTTGTCGCGTTCATCCGACTATCGATGGAGTCGTCGACGAACGTATGATCGGAAGGCGGGATGTAGAACTCGGGAAGAGTCGGTCAACCGTGACGAGTCTCGATAGTCACGGTTCCACCTCACGGATCCCTCCCACGTCTCTAGGGGTTAGATAGCAAACACCTTTGTCACTGGATGGTTTGATAGTTGACTAGCCATGAACGTGCATTCCAGCCTGGGCCAGCAGCTGAGCTGGAGGCAAGCTCGAATCGATACCGAGAGAAGCGTTCGCTGTACCACTGTGTTCAGATAATGGGTTCATCTCCCCCCGTTCTCAATTCGTCGACGGTGCTGCTCGTCGGAACGAACGACTGGATCACGCACTTCGCAGCGACGCTCGAGACACGGACTGGCGCCACCGTACATTCGGTTGGAACCAAGGCGGAGGCAATTGACATCGTCCGGAAGGGGACCTCAGACTGTCTCATCAGCGACTACTCGCTTGAAGAGACGACCGGACTCGAACTCCTCAGAGAGATCCGCGAGGAAACGACTGCGCTACCAGTACTACTCGGTACTGCTGCCGGGAATGAAACCATCGCCAGCGAAGCTATCGAAGCAGGTGTCACCGATTACATCGCGCTCACGGACCCGCCAGAAGGGATGACCGATGAACTCATCGAACGAACCGAACGTGCCGTCAGATCCGCACAGCGGTCGGACACCCAACGGGAGCGGGCCAGACAGTTCGACGCGATCTTCAGTGATTCGCGGACCGCGACGTGGGTGCTTGACCCCGATGGCTCACTCGCTCGGGTGAACGAAACAGCACGGGAGATGGTCGATGAAGACGTCGAAACGATCGTCGGCGAGCCATTCTGGACACTTCCGTGGTGGGCAGAGGCTGGTGCGACGAACGCAGACATTCGACACATCGTGGAGAACGCACTCGGCGGAACGTTCGGCAACGCGGTCGTCCAGCAGCCATCACACGTCGAGGACCCGCGCGTCATCGATCTGTCCGTGCGACCGGTCGAGAACGAACGCGGGGATCTGGTCTCGATCGTCGTCGATGGTGTCGACATTACTCAGCGCGTTGACCTCGAACGCGATCTCCGTCAGTCAGAGGAACTCCATCGCGTCACGCTCAACAATATGACAGACACCGTCCTCATCACGGACGAATCCGGCGAGTACACCTACGTCTGTCCAAACGTCCACTTCATCTTCGGCTACACAGCTGACGAGATTCACGAGCAGGGGACAATCGACGACCTCCTCGGTGAAGATCTGTTCGACCGTGACGAACTCGCGGCTGGCGGCGTCCTCAAGAACATCGAAACCACGGCAACGGACAAAGCGGGTCGCGAACACACGCTCCTCGTTAACGTTCGAGAGGTCTCGATTCAGGACGGAACGCTCCTCTTCAGCTGTCGGGATATTACGAAACGAAAGCAACGTGAGGAGGCGCTTGCAACCCTCCAGGGAACCGCTCGGGATTTCCTCTATGCCGAGACTCACCAGGAAATCGCCCAGCACGTCGTCGACGATACATCCGGCGTCCTCAATTTGGATGCAAGTGCGGTCTATCTCTTCGATGCCGATGCCAACGACCTTCGCCCTACTGCACAGACGGCGACGATGAAAGAACTCAATGGACCGCTTCCAACCGTTCACGCCGACGGCACGACCCTTCCGAGTTATAGCTTCGTCGAGGACAAAGCGCTATTCTTCGATGATGTCCACGAAGCAGACCGGCTCGATAACCGGGCGACTGACCTTCGCAGTGCGACCTACATCCCGCTTGGCAACCACGGCGTGTTCGTCGCTGGCTCGGATCAGGTTGGCGTCTTCGACGATGTGACGCGGGAACTGGCCGATCTGCTCGCGGCAACCGCCGAAGCAGCGCTCGACCGCGTTACGCGGGAATCCCGACTCCGCGAACAGGACCGTACACTCCAGCAGCAGAACGAACAGCTCACCTCCCTGAATCGCATCAACGAGACGATTCGAGAGATCGATCAAGCACTCGTCCAAGCCGAGACGCGGGAGGAGGTCAACCATACAGTCTGCGAGCTGCTGACTGCCGATGACCGGTTCAGGTTCGCCTGGATCGGCACGGTTGATCCGACGACCGATAGTGTCGACCCACGGGCCTGGGCAGGAAGCGAACAGGGATACCTGGATAGCCAGTCGTTCGCCACCGAGGGATCAGGGACAGAGCCAGCCGGACAAGCAGCGGCGACTGGCGACGTGACGATCGTGAGGAACGTCGCCGCAGGACTCCGCGACGAACCGTGGCGGAAGGACGCACTCGCTCGCGACTATCTTTCCCTATTGAGCATCCCCCTCATGTACAACGACCTCACGCACGGCATCTTGACGGTCTACGCTCCGACGCAAGACGCGTTCGATGACACGACGAAGGCCGTCCTTGCCGAACTTGGCGAGACCATCGCATCCGCACTCAGTGCGATCGAGCGGAAGAATGCGCTACTCACGACATCGATGACGCGTATCGAGTTCGCCATCGATGATCCGGCGTTCGTCCTCTCACGGCTGGCACAGGACGCAGCGTGCACACTCTCATATCAGGGCGGAGTCCGGCAATCCACAGAGGGAAGTTACGTGTTCGTCACCGTCGAAGGTGAATCTCTGGATAACGTCACAGAAGTCGCCTCGCAGCTGAACGCCATCGATGACGTCCAACAGATCAGTACTGATGGGGACGGCGGTGTCTTGCGTCTCCGCCTCACTCAGCCGTTTCTCGCCCTGGAATTGGCCGATCACGGGGCCGTCTTCCGTGAGGCGACCGCTGATCCGACCACGACGACACTCGTCATCGATATTCCGGACAGTATTGATGTCCGGACGATCACCCACCTCGTCCGTGAGACGTTCTCTACTGTAGAACTTCGCGCCAAACAGACGCTCGATCAGACCGTAGAACACGACCTCCACTCGACGTTCCTCGAAAAGCTGACCGAGCGACAACTGGAAGTGATCCAGACGGCATACTACAGTGGGTATTTCGAGTCGCCACGCGAGCGTACCGGTGAGGAGGTTGCGGAGACGCTCGATATCTCGCCACCTGCGTTCTATACGCACGCTCGGACGGTCCAGCGCAAATTGTTTGCGACACTTTTTGAGGAAAACAGCGTCCCCATCGCGGCCGCTGCTGGAAGGGTTGAATAACAAACCACCAATATAGAAGGCGGTTTGGTGAAAAACGACCGGATATTCCCTTATATACTTATTACCTGTATTCAGAGTGCCCTGATCTGCGTGCTGGCACTCGTGGACTCACAATGAGAGATGTCGACCCTGAACCCGACGACGGAACACCGTACGAGTGCTTTGGATGTGGCAATATCATCATCGCCGAGGATAACCCTGGCCAGTGTCCCAACTGTAGCGGTCCGATGCGAAATCGCCGGACGCCGCTTGAGTGACCATGTCAACGAATCCCGATCGCGCCCCCGACGAGTCGGGCGATGCGTCGACAGAATCGACTGAATCGGAATCGGCACTCGAAACGGCCCGCCGTCAGCTGTACCACGCTGCCACCCATCTCGATATCGACCAGAACATCGTCGAACGGCTCAACCATCCGAAAAACGTCCACGAGGTGACGATCCCAATCGAGCGAGATGACGGGACGGTCGAGGTGTTCACCGGCTATCGAGCCCAGCACGACAGCGTCAGAGGCCCATATAAAGGTGGTCTGCGATACCACCCCGACGTGACCAGAGACGAGTGTGTTGGGCTCGGTATGTGGATGACCTGGAAGTGTGCCGTGATGAATCTCCCATTCGGTGGGGCCAAAGGCGGTGTTGCTGTCAATCCGAAGGAGTTGAGCACAGTGGAAACGGAGCGGCTCACCCGACGGTTCGCACAGGAGCTTCGTGACGTCATCGGTCCCAACCAGGACATTCCCGCCCCCGACATGGGGACGAACCCGCAGACGATGGCGTGGTTGATGGACGCGTATTCGATGCAGGAGGGCGAAACGACGCCGGGCGTCGTCACCGGGAAGCCGCCGGTCGTCGGTGGAAGTAAAGGCCGTGAAGAGGCCCCTGGACGAAGTGTCGCGATTATCACGCAGCTGGTCTGCGAGTACTACGATCGCCACCTCGAGGAGACGAGGGTCGCAGTTCAGGGGTACGGGAGCGTCGGTGCGAATGCAGCCCGCCTGCTCGATGACCGGGGTGCGACCGTCGTCGCGATCAGCGACGTGAACGGGGCGATGTACGAGCCAGACGGGATCGATACAGCCTCCGTTCCGTCGCACGATGAAGAACCAGAGGCCGTCACAACGTATGCTGACACCGTCATTTCGAACGATGAGTTGCTCACACTCGACGTCGACGTCCTCATTCCCGCTGCGCTGGGGAACGTGATCACCAAAGAGAACGCGGAAGCAATCGCCGCGGATTACGTCATCGAAGGTGCGAACGGTCCGACGACGTCCACGGCAGATTCAATCCTCGCCGAGCGGGAAGTCGCAGTAATTCCCGATATTCTGGCCAACGCCGGTGGGGTCACGGTGAGCTACTTCGAGTGGCTTCAGGACATCAATCGTCGAGCGTGGTCGCTCAAACGAGTGAACGAGGAACTCGAAGCGGAGATGCAAGCTGCCTGGGATGCGGTTCGATCCGAGTTCGAGCGCCGAGATGTGACCTGGCGAGATGCTGCGTACATCGTTGCGCTCTCACGTATCGCCGAGGCCCACGAAGCACGTGGGCTCTGGCCATGATCCGCGGCATGTAACGAGAACGCTACAGTACAGGCGGTTCGTACGGTTTCCCGCGAGAGGTTGATTGCGGGCGCTCCACTATGGTTACTCAAGTACCATGGACACAATTCCAAGTGCTGTCACAGTAAATGGACAGCGGAATCCCAGCGCTTGGGATTCCGCCAAAGTGGTCTATTATTGGCGTTCTGATGGTCAGGTATGGAACGTCGACAGGTCCTGAAAGCAGGTGGAGTTGCAGCAACCACTGGTCTCATGGGGCTCGCCGGCTGTAGCGGCTCAAATCCTGACGTAAGTGACCTGACGGATACCCCCTCGAACGGGAGCACGAACACGGTTCTGATGGTCACGGAGGGAAGCGACTACTACTTCGATCCGATCGGGCTCTTCGTCGAACCTGGCGAAACCGTTACGTTCGAGATCGATAGCGGCAGCCACTCTGCGACTGCATACAGTGAGAATGGACAGGCCTCAGTCACGCGCATTCCCGATGGGGCAGAGCCTTTCGACAGTGGGATCCTCACTGAACAGGGCGCGACCTTCGAACAGACATTTGAGTCGCCAGGAACCTACGACTACTATTGTACCCCACACAAGGGTCTCGAAATGGTCGGCCGCATCGTCGCCGGTGAACCCGGCGGCCCGGCTGACGGGAGCATGCCGCCGGACGGAGACGTCCCCGAGAGCCAGACGATCGTCGACCAGGGAGCAGTTTCCTATAGCGACTTTTCTGGATAATCACGGTACCCACTCTGCCAACAGTTGCTCTCTGAAGTCATTGGCGCGTTTCGGGCTACTCATCTTCGTTTAGCCGTGGTAAACCAGGTTGGCGAATTCTCAAAGTATGGGATTCCGCGGCGAACTCTTCGGGTGTCGCCTCTGAGCCTTGCTAGAGACACCCAGTCGGGGTGAACGAAGAATGCACCCGTGACCCACACTCATGACCAAAATACAACTCAATACCGAAGACGGCAGCACAGGTGAGCAGAACTCAGTCACCGAGTCCCAGCCACGTTCATCGTGCCCGGAATGTGATGGAGACGTCATTTACGACGGCGAACACGGTGAGACGACCTGTGAGGAGTGTGGATTGGTTCTCGAGGACGCATCCATAGACCGAGGACCGGAGTGGCGTGCGTTCCATGGCGACGAAAAAGCGGAAAAAAGCCGCGTCGGAGCCCCCATGACACAACTCATGCACGACAAGGGGCTGAGTACGACGATCGGCTGGCAAAACAAGGATGCATATGGACACTCGGTGTCCGGCCGAAAGCGAGCCCGTCTGCACCGACTTCGTATCTGGGATGAACGGTTCCGGACGAAAGACTCCCAGGAGCGGAATCTCAAGCACGCACTCGGTGAGATTACTCGGATGGCATCAGCCCTCGATGTGCCGGAACCAGTCTGTGAAACTGCAGGGGCGATTTATCGTCGGGCAGTCGAACAAGCTCTTCTTCCAGGTCGGTCCATCGAGGGGATGGCGACAGCTGCGCTGTACGCTGCGGCCAGACAACACACGACTCCACGGCCGGTTTCCGAATTCGCTGAAGTCAGCCGCGTAGAGAAAATTCGCATCCAGCGCGCATATCGGTATCTCTCCCGGGAGCTGGGCTTACAGATCGAACCTGCTGATCCGCTAGAATACGTACCTCAGTTCGCCTCAACGCTGAACGTGAGTGACGAGGCAACGCGTCAAGCTCACGACCTCCTCACTACTGCGAAGGAACAGAGTGTCCATAGCGGGAAGAGCCCTGCTGGTCTCGCAGCGGCCGCACTATATGCGGCAACCCATCTCACGAACGAGCAACTGACACAGGAGACGGTGAGTAATGCAGCCCACATCAGTACAGTAACCATTCGGAACCGCTATCAGGAGCTGCTTGAGGTCTACGCTGCGGAGGATGGCGATTTGTAATGAATGACCCCGCAACATCACTGCGGAACGGGTCTTCGACTGCTGTCCCAACGAGGGATGTGATGAGTGGTCTCGGACGTGAAACTGACCGGGAAGTCCTCGAAATACTCCTCGCTGAGTCGCCACAATACGTCATGGAAATCGCCAGGACAGCAGATCGTCACCCAATTACAGTAGACCAAACGTGTGCACGACTCCATGAGCACGGACAGATTCACCCAGTCGGCCGAGGAATCTATGAAATTACAGGGGATGGAATTCGACGAATACGGGAGGGATCCGATTCGTGACCCTGGAATACGATCGTTCCTACCTTGCCCTCACCCGTGGTGCAACAGGTCGTAATCAAATAGCATATCTCGAATACCCGCCAACTCCCACCAATGGTGCGCGATCCAGCGTCATCTGAGGACTCGCCATCGCTGCAAACTGTCCTCAATGCGCTGGACGACGCTGACTGTCGGGCCATCCTCGGTGAAACAGCAGAACCTATGACCGCAACCGAACTCATCGATGCGTGTGACATCCCTCGATCAACGTTGTACCGGAAGCTCGAACTCCTCAGCGACGCATCACTCGTCCGTGAGCAGGACAGCATAAACCCCGGGGGCGGTCGAACCACGACGTACAGACGTGACTTCGACGACGTGATACTCACCATGGATGAGGATGATGACTTCTCGGTGACGGTCGAGCGGCCGCCACGGAATGTCGACGAACGGCTTGCTGAGATTTGGTCGAAGATGGGAGACGAACTATGATCTGGGTGGAAACAGCCATCGTCGTCGTGAAGACGGTGATATTGCTGCTGGGGAGTGGAATCACGTATATCGCTTTCAGGGCATATCGACGAACGGGGGCTTCGTCGCTCCGGGTTCTCGGAATCGGATTCGGTGTTATCACCTTTGGTGTGCTCCTCGCTGGGATTGCCCATCAAATCCTCTCTGTGTCGTTTGAGGCGGGAATCCTGATCAATAGCGTCCTCGTTGCGATTGGCTTGGCAATCGTCCTGTATTCACTCTATCTTGAGGACAACTGACGCCGCCGGACGAGTCAGGTTCAACTCATGGGCTCGAACCTTGCACACTCGGCTGTGTCTGCCAGCCCGGATCGCAGGAATCCTCGAAGTGGACCGCGACGGGGACGAGCCGCCACGCCGTCGACCTGCTAGGCGAACTCCACGCCGCGCACCTCGAACCGCGCGCCGCCCCTCGTTCCCTCCGTCACGGTGACGGCCCAGCCGTGGGCCTCGGCGGTCCGGCTCACGATCGACAGCCCGTAGCCCGTCCCGTCGCGTGCGGTCGAGTAGCCGCTCTCGAACACGTGATCCCGCTGCCCGGGGTCGATGCCCGGCCCGTCGTCCTCGAGGTAGAAGCCGTCCCCGTCCTCGAGCGCGCCCACGGTGACCGTCACGTCCGACCCGCCGTGCTCGACTGCGTTCCGCAGCAGGTTCTCCAGCAGTTGCCTGAGCCTGCCACGGTCAGCCCGGATCGACCGGTCGGTCTCGACGACGAGTTCGGTACGCTCGGTCCGGACTGCCTCCCAGCAGTCTCTCACGAGGCCGGGCAGCGGAACCGCCTCCAGGTCGGTGCCGGCGTCGCCCTCCCGGGCGAGCGTCAGCAGGTCGTCGATGAGCGCCCGCATCCGCTCGTGTGCGCGCTCGATGTCGGGGACGTGTTCGCTGTCGCACTCTTCGGACAGCAGTTCGAGCCGCCCGGTTGCGACGTTCAGCGGGTTCCGGAGGTCGTGTGAGAGGATGCTGTTGAACTCGTCGAGCCGTTCGTTCCGGCGTTCGAGTTCGTCGCGCTGGCCCAACAGCGCCTCCTCGCGCTCTGCCCGGTCGAGCGCCGACTCGGTCGCGGTCGCCAGGATGCGCGCGAGGTAGACGTCGGACTCGTCGAACGCTCCCGTCTCCGTATCGCCCGCAGAGAGGGTTCCGTGCTCGCCGAGCGAGAGGATCAGCAGGCTTCCGAGGTCGGTCCCGGAGTCGAGGGTCCGTTCGGACGCGCCGACGTCGTCGATGACCGTCGGCTCGCCGGCGTCGTACGCGGCCCAGTTGCGGCTCCCGCCCTCGGGCGTGAACACCGGGCGATCCCCGAGGACGTCCGCGACGGACTCGGACGTCGCGACCGGCACCAGACCGTTCTCGTCCTCGTCGTAGAACCGGACCATCACCAGCGAAAAGCCGAGAATCTCCTCGGCGGCCGCGACGGCCCGGTCGGCGATGTCGCGTCTGGTCCGCGCCTCCATCAGGTCCCTGGTGGCGTCGTGGAGGCGCTCGACCCGTCGCTCGCGCTCGCGGAGGCGGTCTTCCCGATCGAGCCGATCCATCGCGACCGTGAGCGTCGTCGAGAGCACCTCGACGAGCATCTCGTCGGTCTCGTCGAACGCGCGTGGCTCGCCCGAGGAGACGATGAACGTCCCGTGGTCGCCCAGCTTGTGGACGAGGACGCTCCGCGTCGGCGTCGACTCCGACAGCCCGTCGTACGCCTCCGTGTCGTCGATGCGGAGCGTGTCGCCGCTCTCGAACGCCTGCCAGACGAGCCCCGCGCGGGAGTCGGCTGCCGCCCCCCGCTCGTAGCGCGGGGGCGAGTCGAACGCCTCGTCGACCCCGTCGACGACCTCCACCGGTTCGAGCGCGTCCCGGTCCTCGTTCAGGAGGTGGACGCCGCTCAGCGGCGCGTCGATGGTGTCGTCGGCGGCGTCGATTGCGACCCTGGCGGCCTCCCGTTTCGATCCGGTGTACGCGAGCGTCTGCGTGCGGTCCCGGAGCCGTTCGAGCTTCCGCTCGCGCTCCACGCGCTCGGTGACGTCGCGGTCAGAGACGACGATCGAAACCACCTCGCCCGCCGCGTTCGTGACCGGTCTGAACACGCCCTTGACGGCGTACCGGCGCTCGTCGGGGCTCGCGAGCTCCGTCTCGAACTCGACGTACTCGCCGTCGGCGGCTCGCTCGACCCACGACCGGACGGTGGCCCGGACCTCGTCGTCGTCCGTCCACCAGGGCGTCTCCCAGAACCGCTCGCCGACGACGGCGTCGAGGTCGTCGTCGACGTACTCCATCGCCGTCCCGTTGACGTCGAGGACGGTGCCGTCCGTGTCGAGCAGGCCGACCAGGATGTTCGGGTCGTTGAAGACGGCCTCGAACCGTCGATCGGCCCGTTCGAGCGCTCGGCGTGACCGGTCTCCGGCGACGACGTTGCGGATCCGGTTCGCCAGCACCGCGTACTGGTCGGTCCCGCCCTCCTTCTGGAGGTAGTCGGTGACGTCCCGCGAGATGGCCTCGATCGCCACTTCCTCGCTTCCCTTCCCCGTGAAGAGGATGAACGGCAGATCCCCGTGCTCCCGCCTGACCGCGTCGAGCAGCGCCAGCCCGTCCATCCCCGGCATATCGTAGTCGCTGACGACGCAGTCGACCGGCCGGTCGTCCAGCGTCTCTAGCGCCCTCGCGGGTGTCGTCTCCGTGGTGACGCTGATGGCTTCGTCCTCGCGCTCCAACCACGTTGCGACCAGCCCGGCCAGATCCGGGTCGTCATCGACGTGGAGGACCCGAACCGTCGGCTCGGAGTCCGCTGTCGTCATTTCAGGACCGTGGCTTTCGACGGCGCCGGCATAAGTGTGGTCGCCTCGGTCCTCGGAGCCACGCTCACGGTCCGTGACAGGACCACTGCCGCCTTGGCACCCATCCCGCTCAGGTTCTCCGGTAGCCCCGTCGGGCCGTCGGTGACGAACGACGTCGCTGCCCGACCAGTGGTTGACCTCCCAGCCTGGTCCGAGGTCGACGGGCCCGGTCCGGAGCACGGTCGGGTCTGAACCCGGAGAAACGCGTCTCGTCAGTGGAGGAGGGCGGGTACCAGGAGTGGCGGAGCCCGTCCGAATCGGATCGTCGTATAAATACGTTTCCTCCAGTGCACGCGGCTGTGAACGGCGTTCCCCTTTGATTCACTGCCCGGCCGTCAGTCCGCACATGGACCACGCGATCTCCATCGAGTCGGTGCGCAAGGAGTACGGCGACGTCGCCGCCGTCGACGACCTGACGCTGACCGTCCGCGAGAACGAGGTGTTCGGCTTCCTCGGGCCCAACGGCGCGGGGAAGTCGACCACGATCGACGTGCTGTTGAACCACGTCCGCCCGACCGCCGGATCCGTGACCGTGCTCGGACACGACGTCGTCAGGGAACCCACGGCGGTCCGCGAGCGCGTCGGCGTCCTCTCGGACGGCTACGGGCTGTACGACCGGTTGACCGGCCGCGAGCACGTCGACCTGGCGATCGAACTCGCGGACGCGAGCGACGACCCGGACGCGATCCTGGAGCGGGTTGGGGTCGCGGACGCGGCCGACCGTCGGGTCGGCGGGTACTCGAAGGGGATGTGCCAGCGGCTCGCGCTCGGCATGGCGCTCGTCGGGTCGCCCGACCTCCTGCTGTTCGACGAGCCCTCATCAGGGCTGGATCCGACCGGCGTCCGGCGGCTCAGGGAGATCGTCCGCGAGGAGGTGGCGCGGGGCGCGACGGTGTTCTTCTCCAGTCACGACCTCGATCAGGTCGAGGCGGTCTGTGACCGGGTCGGAATCCTCCACGCCGGCTCGCTCGTCGCGGTCGACACCGTCGAGGGCCTGCGCGACCGGCTCGGCACCGCGTCGGCGCTCCGGGTCGATGCCGACCCGCTCCCGGACCCGGACGTCCTCGCGGGACTCGACGGGGTCCGGTCGGCGACGGTCGCCGACGGCCAGCTCGTCGTCGACTGCGCGAACGGCGGGGCGAAGATCCGGACGCTGGACGCCGTCCGGGACGCCGGCGCGACGGTCGCGGACTTCCGGACAGAGAGCGCCTCGCTGGAGGAGCTGTTCGCCGCGTCGCTCGACGGGATCGACGCCGACGGGTCGGGACGAGCGACCGGAAGTCCCGAGCAGTCCGAGCGCGGGGAGCCGTCCGACGACGCGGACCGGTCCGAGCGCGTGGAGCGCTCCGACGCCGAGCGCGCCCGCACGGGGGCGGACGCGTGAGCGTCGCCACGCTGGCTCGGAAGGACGTCCGCGACGCGAGCCGGTCGCGGACGGTCTGGGCACTGACGGCCGTGTTCACCGCGTTCGCGCTCCTCGGCGTCTCCCTGCTCGCGGTGGTCGGCGCCGGCGGCGCGACCGCCCTCCAGGCGGTCGGCGCGCTGACGCTCCCGTCGGTGCTGCTGGTGCCGCTTGCGGCCATCGTGGTCGGGTACGTGGCCGTCGTCGGCGAGTCGCGGGACGGCAGCCTGAAGCTCCTGCTCGGCTTCCCGGTCTCGCGGGCGGCGGTGCTGGCCGGGAAACTCCTCGGCCGCACCGCGGTCGTCGCCGGCTCGATCGCCGTCGCCTTCGCGGTCGCCGGCGTCCTCGGAGTCGCGCTGTACGGCGGGTTCTCGGCGGTTCGCTACGCGGCGTTCACGCTCGCGACGGTCGGGCTGGGCGTCGCGTTCGTCGGGTTCGCCGTCGGCGTCTCGGCCGCGGTCGACACCCGCGGCAAGGCGCTGGCGGCGGCGGCGGGTGCGTACTTCCTGCTCGTGCTGTTCTGGCAGCCGCTCGTCGCCGGGATCTACTACGTCGCCGCGGGGGATCTCCCTGGTGCGACCGTCCCCTCGTGGTACCTGTTCCTCGAACGGCTCTCGCCGACGATGGCGTATCAGGTCCTCGTCGAGGCCACGCTCGGGGTCGGGGCGTCGGCGTCGATCTTCTCGCTCCGCCCGCCCGGAGCCGCGACCGCACCCCTGGCGGAACAGCTCGGGACCGACGCCGTCCCGGCGTTCCTCTCGCCGCCGGTCGCCGTCGTCGTCCTCGGGCTCTGGACGGTCGTCCCGACGCTGTTGGGCTACCTGCGCTTCCGCCGGAGGGACCTGTGAGCCGGCCGCGTCGCCCCTCGAAACCACGTACACTGAAAGGACTGTGACGTGATGGGCAGCGGGATGGCCGACGACGGGGATCTCGACCGCTCGTCTCCCCACGACGGGGACGGCTCCGCGCCCGACGGGGAGGCGGTGCCCGAGCGGGTCGAGGAGGGTGCGGACCTCGACACCGTCGCGGCCGTGCTCGAGGACCCGTACGCCCGGTCGATCCTCGTCGGGACGGCCGACGTGTCGCGCTCGGCCGAGGAGCTCATCGCGGACACGGACGCCTCCCGCACGACGGTGTATCGCCGGCTCCAGCGGCTGGTCGAGCTCGACCTCGTCGCGGAACGACAGGAGCTGGACCCGGACGGACACCACTTCAAGACGTACCGCGCCAGGCTCGACCGCGTCACGATCGACCTCGACGGCGACGGCTTCGAGATCACGGTGACCCGCCGGCCGGTCGAGGACGACGCCGTCGACCGCCTCAACCGACTCCACGAACGACTCACGAGATGACGCCCACCGCACACGCCATCGAACGGCTCGACGCGCTCCCGGGAGCGACCGCCGTCCTCGCCCAGGGCCAGCCACGGGTCTTCGTCGAGGGGACGCTCGGCCTGCTCCTCGCTGCGACCATCGCGCTGGCGCTCCTGATCGGGCTCGCCACCGCGGGGCTCGCCGTCTCCCGGTACCGGAACCGTCGGGACCCGGCGCTGCGCTCGCTGGTCGTCGGGCTCGTGTTGATCACGGTCGCGCCGCTGCCGTTCCGCATCTTCGTCGTCGGGACCGTCCCGCCCGTCGTCCGCGACGCGGCGCCGCCGATCGTCCAGGTCGCGGGCCTGCTCGCCGTCCTGTGGGCGATGTACGGCGACCCCCGGACGAGCGACGGGCGGCTCCGCGACCGGGTGACCCGCGGCGACCTCCTCGTGGTCGCGGTCGCGGTCTCGCTCGCGGCGACCACCGTCCTCGTCGGGGAGCTGTGGCGGTCCGGCGCGCTCGTGCTGGTCGGCCTCTCGTTCGTGGTCGCGCTCTCGACGTTCGTCGCGGGCCAGGCCGCCCGGGCCGCCCACCGGTACCGCTCCCCGGCGATGGCCTCGCTGTCGGTCGGGATCTTCTTCCTCGCGGCGCTCCCCTCGCCCGTTGGCGCGGCCCTCCTCGTCGCCGGGCACGTTCCCGAACCCGTCGTCGTCGGGGTCGTCTCCGGCGCGATCCTGCTCGGGGAGACGGCGATGCTCCTGACGCTCGTCTACCGGTAGGCCCCGGGACCGCGCATCGACCCCGACCCCGGTTCGTCGGAGACGCCGGTGCCCACCGACCCCGTTCGCCGCGAACCGCCGGCCCTGACGGAACGACGGCGGAGGTTTCCTGCAGGCCTCGCGCGTCCGTGTCAACGGACAACATCATACAGGGTGCCGCCGAAGCAGGAGTATGAGCGGTGAGACGGCCGTGGCCGGGACGCGCCTGACCCTGGAGCTGTGGCACCCGGGCTGCTGGGCCATCCAGGCGACCGAGCGACACCCAGGGGGGATCCTCGCGCACGCGGTGTACGACACGCCGGTGGCGGGATCGACGACCGTGAACGGGCTGTTCACCGCCTACGGCGGGACGGAAGCGGACGTGGAACGGCTCGTCCAGGACATCGAGTCGTCGCCGCTGACGGAGTCGCTCACCGAGCTCCAGACGAGCTTCGACACCCGGCGACGGCGGATCGCGCCCGGCTCGGTCTCCCGGGAGTTCTTCCTCGAACACGACCCGAGCGACATGATCTGTCCGCTGCTGCTCGAACACGGCTTCGTCCACAGCGCCCCGTGCAAGATCGAGGACGGCTGGGAGTACTGGGACGTTCGATACGCCGGCGAGCGCTCCGAGATCGAGACGCAGATCGAGTCCGTGTGTGAGAAGACGGGCGCGGAGATCGAGATCGCGAGCATCGGGACGGTCGGGGGCGAACGGGAGCGGGCGCGCCGGCTCGACACCCTGACCAGGAGCCAGCGGGAGGTGCTGGAGGCCGCGCGCGAGCACGGCTACTACCAGTGGCCCCGCGAGACCTCGACCCGCGAACTCGCGGACCAACTCGACATCTCGAAATCGACGCTGCTCGAACACCTCCGGAAGGCGGAGGCGAAGCTTCTCGACCCCTGACACGAACCCCGCACACGCCCGCTTTCACGATCGGGCGGCCAGCCTCGCGAGCGAAGCGACGAACGGCCGAACGGCCGGCGTCGTCGCGCGAAGCGTGGACGATCGGAACTTTTCCACCCGACCCGAGGAATAACTAACCGGGAAATCGGGGAAACCCACCCCGGTCGTGCATTCCGGGACCCGACCATGGACGGGTAGGGGTATTTCCCCCTTTACCCGAGTGGATTCACCGTCATGGTAGCGAACCACACAGGTACTGTCAATAGGCGTACGTTACTGAAGGGAGTCGGGGCCGGTGGGCTCGCCGCGACGGCGGGCTGTCTGGGGCTGGGCGGCGGTGGCGGCGCCGTCACCATCGGCCAGCCGGCCGCGCTCACCGGGCAGTGGGACTTCCTCCAGCCCGGCGTCTCGAAGGCGACCGACGTCGCCGTCCAGCAGATCAACGACGCGGGACTGCTCGACGGCCGCGAACTCGCCATCGAGCGCCGCGACACCGCGGTGGAACCCCAGGAGGCCCGCACCGTCGTCACGCAACTCCTCGAGAACGACGACGCGGTCGCGCTGCTGGGGCTGTTCTCCAGCGAACTCAACCCCCTGTACGACTTCATCCAGGATCAGGCCACGCCCGTCATCACGCCCTGGCCCGGGTCGAACTTCCTCGACACCCGCGGCGGTGACCACGGGACGCCGGAGGACGTCTCGGACGACGAGTGGATCTGGCGCACCGTCATCAGCGACACCGTCCACACCGCGGGCGCGGCGCTGCGCGCGCTCGACGAGGACCACGACACGGTCGGCATCATCAACGGGAACACCGAGGGTGCCCGCTCGTGGGTGAACGGCTTCCGGAACGCCTACGAGGCGAACGACGGCACCGTCGCCGAACAGGTCGAGGTGAGCCAGGGCTCCTCGAGCTACCAGTCCGCGCTCGACCGCCTGTTCGAGAGCGACTTCTCGGCGTTCGCGGTGAGCCTCCCGCTGGAGGACGCGACCACGCTGATGAGCGACTGGGCGGACGGCGGCTACGGCCGCCAGCCGATCCTCTCGGACCCGCTCGCACAGCAGGACCTCATCGACGCCGTCGGCGAACCACTCAACGGCGCGTGGGCCGCCAGCCCGGGCGAGTCCGGGCCGAACTACTCGGCGTTCGAGAGCGCCTACCAGGCCGGCGAGGGCGACGCCGAGATCAACGCGTGGACGGCCCCGGCGTGGGACGCCACCATCGTCACCGCGCTCGCCATCGAGCGGGCGGGCGAGGCCACCGCGGAGGCCGTCGAGCAGAACCTCGGCCCGGTCAGCCGCGGCCCCGGGACGGAGGTCGCCGACTTCACCGAGGGGAAGGAGGCGCTCGCGAACGGCGACGAGATCAACTACCAGGGTGCCGCGACCGACGTGAGCTTCACGCAGTTCGGGAACGTGCTCGGCTCGGTCGTCATCAACCAGGTCCAGGACCAGGAGTTCACACAGATCGACACCATCACGGCCCAGGAGCTCCAGGAGTTCGTCCCCGAAGGCGAATACTAGAGAATGGGCCTGGTTCAGAACGTCATCTTCGGGCTCGTCCAGGGGTCCTACATCGCCATCGCCGCGATCGGGTTCACGATGATCTACGGCATCGTGAACATGATCAACTTCGCGTACGGCGAGTACCTCACGATCGGCGCGTTCGTCGGGTTCGTGGCCGCGACGGCGCTCCCGCTCCCGCTGCCGGCCGCGGTCCTCGTGGCGATGGCGGGCGCCGGCGTCGTCAGCCTCCTGCTCGCCAAGGCGTTCTTCACGCCAATCAACCACACGGGACCGGTGCCGATGCTGCTGACGTCGATCGGCCTCGGCCTCGTGCTCCGGAACGTCATCCGGCTCGGCGCGGGCCGGAGCGCGCGCCGGTTCGACGTCGACACCGTGACCTACCAGTTCCGGGGGATCCCCGAGGTTCCGATCGGCCCCGTCGACCTGCTGGGTGACTTCTTCGTCACGTCCGAGCACCTCGTCGTCATCGGGTCCGCGCTCGTGGTGTTCCTCGCGTTGCACGCGCTGTTGACGCGCACCGACGTCGGCATCGCCATGCGCGCGATGAGCGACGACGTCGACCTCGCGCGCGTCCGCGGCATCGACACCCAGCTCATCCGGAACGCGGTGTGGGTGCTCGCGGGCATGCTCGCCGGGCTGGCGGGCGTCCTGCTCGGCGTGCAGACGAACGTCAGCGTCAGCACGGGGTTCAGTCAGATCCTGCAGATCCTGGCCGCCGCCATCCTCGGCGGCGCCGGCAGCCCGTACGGCGCCATCGCGGGCGCGTACGTCATCGGGCTGGTGCTGGCGCTGTCGACGGCGTTCCTGCCGGCGTCGATGACCGGCGTCTCGTCGGCGATGGCGTTCCTCGTGCTCGTGCTGGTCCTGCTCGTGAAACCGAGCGGCATCGCCGGCCAGGAGGTGCGTGAGGCGTGAGCGTCAGCGATCGGCTCCCAGACACCGTCGGTCGGCGGCTCCCCGAGGGGGACGGCGCGACGGCGGCGGCGGGCGGCCTGCTCGCCGTCGTCGTGGCGCTCCTGGTCGCGTGGCTGCCGGTCACGACGCCCATCCCCGGGCCGCTCAGCGTGTTCGTCGAGGTCGGCGTCCTGTTCGGCCTCTACGGCATCCTCGTGCTCGGGCTCGACCTGCAGTACGGCCACACCGGGCTCGTGAACTTCGGGCACGTCGTGTTCTTCGCCGTCGGCGCGTACACGGTCGCGATGCTGTCGGCCGTCGACTCGTTCTCGGGCGTGAGCCTCGGCTACCCGTGGCCGCTCGCGCTGGTCGCGGGCGTGCTCGCGGCGGCCGTCGTCGGCGGCGTCATCGGCGCGACGTCGCTCCGGCTACGGGACGACTTCCTCGCCATCGCGACGCTCGCGGCCGCCGAGATCTTCCACAACGTCACCGTCAACTTCGACGGCACGTTCGGCGGGAACACCGGCATCCTCAGCATCCCGCGGCCGCTCGACGAGCTCGCGGGCGACTTCGACACCGCGCTGCTGGCGACGCTCGTGCTGTTTGCCGGCCTCATGCTGCTCACGTACGCGGCGCTCACGCGACTCACGGAGGCCCCGTACGGGCGGGTGCTGCGGGCCATCCGGGCCGACGAGCTCGTCACGCGCTCGGTCGGGAAGTCCACGCTCCGGTACAAGATGGCCGCGTTCGTCTACGGCGCCGCGCTCGCCGGCCTCGCCGGCGGGCTGTTCGCGCTGTACAACGGCGCGGTCGCGCCGGGCTTTTTCACCATTCAGGTGACCGTGACGGTGTGGATCGGGATGCTGCTCGGCGGCGCTGGGAACCACCGCGCGGTGCTGGGCGGGCTCGCGATCATAATGGGCCTGCGGCTCGTCTCCCGGTTCGCCAACGAGGCGATCCCGGTCACCGCGGGCACGTTCGCGTCGGTCCGGCTCATCGTCGTCGGCATGATCCTCGTGCTCGTCATCAGGTACCGGCCGGCGGGCATCTGGGGCGACCCGGACGAGCTGGGGGTGGACACGTGAGCCTCCTCGAGGTCGACGAGCTCCGCAAGAAGTTCGGCGGCCTGATCGCCATCCACGACCTCTCGCTGTCGGTCGACGACGGGGAACTCGTCGGCGTGATGGGGCCGAACGGCGCTGGGAAGTCGACGCTGTTCAACTGCGTCAGCGGCGTCGTCGCCCCGGACGCCGGCTCCGTCGTGTTCGACGGCGACGACGTCACCGGGAAGCAGCCGGAGGTCGTCGCCCGACAGGGGCTCGTGCGGACGTTCCAGCACACCCGACAGCTCGACACCATGACCGTCCGGGAGAACGTCCGGCTCGCCGCGCCCGACCAGCCCGGCGAACGCGCGGTCGCGGCGCTGGCCCGGACGGGCGAGATGCGGGAGACCGAACGCGAGGTCGCCGCACGCGCCGACGAGCTCATCGAGACGTTCGAGCTCGACCACCTGGCCGACGAGTACGCCAGCAACCTCTCTGGCGGCCAGCGGAAGCTGCTCGAACTCGCGCGCGTGCTGATGCTCGATCCCGATCTCCTCCTGCTCGACGAACCGTTCGCGGGCGTCAACCCGACGCTCACGAACGAGATCGCGTCGTTCATCCGGGAGCTCAACGAGGACGGGATGACGGTCGTCGTCATCGAGCACGAACTGGAGACGCTGACCGAACTCGTCGACCGCCTCGTCGTCCTCCAGCAGGGCTCCGTGCTCGTGGACGGGAGCCCAGCGGACGTGCTGGCCGACGACCGCGTCATCGACGCCTACCTCGGAGAGTGACCATGCAGGATACACGACCCACGACCGGAACCGACCCACGACCCAGGACGGGGTTCGAGTCGCCAGCCGCGGAGGTGGCAGGGTGACGCTGCTGGACGTCGTCGACCTCGACGCCGGCTACGGCGACCTCCAGGTGCTGTACGACGTCGACCTCACCGTCGAGGCCGGCGAGTACGTCGCCGTCGTCGGGCCGAACGGCGCGGGCAAGTCCACCGCGATGAAGGCGGTGTTCGGGCTCGCCGACCGCTTCGACGGCAGCATCTCGTTCGACGGCGAGGACATCACGGGGCTCGCCCCCGAGCAGGTCATCCGGCGCGGCCTGAGCTACGTCCCCCAGACGGAGAACGTGTTCCCCTCGCTCACCGTCGAGGAGAACCTCCGGCTCGGCGCGTACGTCGAGGACGAGGTGTCCGAGGACCGCAAGCGGGCGGTGTTCGAGCGCTTCCCCGTCCTCGAGGAGCGCCTCGACGAGCGCGCCGGCTCGCTCTCGGGCGGGCAACAGCAGATGCTCGCGATGGGCTGTGCGCTCATGCTCGACCCGGACCTGCTGCTGCTCGACGAGCCGTCGGCAGGGCTCGCGCCGGACCTCGTGGACGAGATGTTCGACCGCATCGACGCCGTCAACGACGGCGGCACGTCGGTGCTGATGGTCGAGCAGAACGCCAAGGAGGCGCTCCGACGCTGTGACCGGGGCTACGTCCTCGCCAGCGGCGAGAACCGCTACGAGGACGACGGCGAGGTGCTGCTGACCGACGAGGAGGTCCGCCAGCAGTTCCTCGGCGGCTGACCCCGGGCCGTCCCGGCGGACGGTTCGCGGGTCCTCTTTAGCCGTCGATCAACCCGACGTACGGCCGACCGACAGGTTCGGTCAGCGGAAGCCAGCCCACCGTTCCGCTCTTGAATGACTCCCGGCCGTCGATCTCGAACTCCACGTCCGCGAAGGGATTACCCTCGCCGGCGTCGCCGTCGCCACCGCCGTCGACGCCGAGCAGGTAGGCGACCGGTCGCGGCCCGAACCGGTCGAGCCGGTCGGCGAGCGGGCCGTCACCCGTCGGTTCTGTCAGCGCGACCGGCGCGTCCGCGAAGCGGGCCAGTTCGACGTCCATCGACGGAAGTCGCCCGCGCTCGGGATCGGCGAGGTCGAAGGCGGCCGTGAGGCGGTCGCGCGCCGCAGCGAGATCGGGTACCCCGAGAACCACCGTGTCGACGCCGCGGACCGGCGAGCCCGCGAGTTCGCCGGTCGGCTCGACGCGGCGCTCGCGGGGCGTCCGGTCGGAGATGAGAAAGGGGAGCGTCGCGCCGGGGTCCGCGCGGTCGTCGAGAAACGCGAGGTCCCACGCGACGCGGGATCCGTCGGGCCGCTCGCGCTCGTAGCCGTGCGGGCCGTCGACGGCGACGCCCCGCTCGCGGAGCCGCTCGGTCTCGGCGTCGATGTCGTCCGCGCGGACGGCCCAGCCGCACGGCCCGCCGTTTTCGTGGATCGGGTCGTCCCACCACGACGAGTCGGCGTCGGACTCGACCGTCGAGACGAGTTCGACGTAGCTGCCGTCCCGGAACCCGACGCTCGCCATGTGCGTGACGCCGTTCGAGTGGGTGCCGCCGTACTCGGCGGCGAGGCCGGCCTCGGTGAACGCCTCGGCGAGCGCGTCCAGGTCGCGGCCGGCGACCGTGACGTGGTCGATTGTGAGGCTCATGGTGAGTCCACGGTCGGCTCTCGGGGTGGGGACAGTTGGTCGTATCGGCGACACTCTTCGGTCCCGGTCGAACTGCGACCCGGAGCGGCTCTCACAGTTCGTTCGCGTACGTGTACCCGTCGGCGTCGATCCGGTCGTCGTAGAACTCGCCGACGCGGTCGTAGCCGGCCGACTCGTAGAACGCGACGGCGCGGTCGTTCTCGGCCATGACGCCGAGTTCGATCCGGTCGCCGCCGCGCTCACGGACCGCCGTTTCGGCCCGGTCGAGCAGTCGCCCGCCGATCCCCTCGCCCCACCGATCCGGGTGGACGTAGATGCGCCCGAGGTCGAACGTCGCCCCGCCCTCGCGGGGCCGCGCCGAGACGAAGCCGACGACGCCGTCGCTTCCCAGCGCGGCCCGCAGAACCACCGCGTCGGCCGCGACGAGCGCGCGGAACGACTCGGCGTCGTAGTGCTCGTTCAGGAACGACTCGACCGCGTCGCCCCCGATGATCGGGGCGTGCGCGACGTGCCAGGCGCGCTCGGCGACCCGGCACAGCCCGTCCACGTCGTCCCGTCGGGCGGGACGAACCTCGACCGACATACGGGGGAAACGGCGCGCTCGCATGAAAACGGTACCGTCGGCGTGACCGTCCGACCGCTCGACCGTCACGGCCGGCTCTGCCGACGCGACCGCTCAGGCGACGTTCCGCTCGACGAGTTCCTCGCCCTCGTCGCCGAACCGGTCGCTCGACAGCGCGTCGACGTCCACGAGCGAGGCCTCGCCGTCGACGCAGAGCTCCGCGACCAGTTGCCCCGTCGCCGGCGCGTGCTGGAAGCCGTGGCCCGAAAAGCCCGCGGCGGTGATCAGTCCCGGCACGGTCTCCTCGAGGATCGCGTGGTGGTCGGGCGTCACCGCGTACAGCCCGGCCCAGCCGCGCTCGATGCGCGAGTCGCCGTCGAAGTAGCCCACGTAGTCCGCGGCGTGCTCGACGGCCGTCGCGGCCCACTCGATGTCCATCGACGTCGAGTAGCCGTCCGGGTCGACGTCCGGGTCCGGGCCGCCGAAGTGGCCGCCGACGAGCGCGGTCCCCTCCCGCTCGGGCCGGAAGTACGACCCCGTGTCGAGGTCGATGGTGAGGGGGACGTCCTCGGGGAGGTCCTCGGTCGGGTCGACCACCGCGACCTGGCGGCGGCGCGGGCGGATCGGCAGGTCGACGCCCGCCATCGACGCGAGCTCTGCCGACCACGCGCCGGCCGCGTTGACGACGGCGTCCGCCTCGATCCGCTCGGCCGCCGTCTCCACGCCCGTCACGGTCGGCTCCCCGCCGCGTTCCTCGGAGAGCACGTCCGTCACGGGCGTCTTCGTGCGGATGTCCGCGCCGGCCTCCCGGGCCGCGGTGGCGTACCCCTGGACCGCGAGGTTCGGGTCGGCGTAGCCGTCGGCGGCGTTGTAGGTGGCCGCGACGAAGCGCCCCGGGTCGAGTTCGGGACAGTGGTCGGTCGCCTCGGCGGGCGAGAGCAGTTCGCTGTCGACGCCCAGATCGTTCTGCATCGCGACGTTCTCGCGGAACCGGTCGGCGGTCGCCTCCTCCCGCGCGAGGAACAGGTAGCCGTGCTTCCGGTAGGCCATGTCGACGCCGAACGCCGCCTCGAACGTGTCCCACACCTCGCGGCTAGCGAGCGAGAGTTCGACGTTGACCGGCGTCGAGAACTGCGACCTGATGCCGCCGGCGGAGCGGGCGGTGCTTCTGGTCCCGAGCGCGCCTGCCTCACAGAGGGTCACGTCGGCCCCCGCACGAGCGAGGTAGTACGCCGACGAGAGCCCGACGATTCCTCCCCCGACGACGACGGTCTCCATACGTACGCCGGTCCGCGTCGGACCCGAATAAGTGTACTCCCACGCGGGCTCGCCGACCGTGACCGTCGTCACGTCCAGGGCGACCGGCGATCGAGTCGTCGCCGGGCCCTCGCGGACGGGGCAGGAAGACCTAACCCGACGGGTTCCGTCCCGACCGGCATGGTACTGTTCCTCTCCGACGGCGACCTCGAGCGGGTGCTCGAACTCGACTCGCTCGCGCCGGTCGTCGAGGACGCGCTCGTGAAGCAGGCCGCAGGCAGCGTCGAACGACCGGAGCGCCCCCACTACCCGGTCGGAACCGGGCTCGACTCCGAGGAGCCGCTCGGAACGGGGCTGGCGATGCCGGCGTACGTCCACGGCGGCGACTACTTCGCCACCAAGCTCGTCAGCCTCCACGACGGGAACGCCGCCCGGGGGCTGCCGACGCTGCACGCACAGATCGTCCTCTCGGACGCCCGGACCGGCCGGCCCGTCTCGTTCATGGACGGCGCTCGCGTCACGAACGCCCGCACCGGCTGCATCGGCGGGCTCGCCGTCCGGGAGCTCGCACCCGAACCGATCAGGCTCGCCGTGCTCGGCGCGGGGGCACAGGCCCGCTGGCAGACCCGCGCCATCGCGACGCTGACCGAGGTCGAGTCCGTCGCGGTGTACTCGCCCAGCGACTCGAAACACGACTGTGCCGCCGACCTCCGCGAGGAGGGGATTCCGGCGCGTGCGGCCGACTCGCCCGCCGAGGCGGTGGCGGACGCGACCGTGGTGGTCACGGCGACGACGAGCACCGAACCGGTGTTCCCGGCCGAGGCGCTCGCGCCCGGAACGCTCGTCGTCGCCGTCGGGGCCTACGAGTCGGGGATGCAGGAGCTCGAATCGGCCGTCTTCGACCGCGCCGCGCGGGTGTTCGCGGACGTGCCCGAGGAGGTGGTCGAGGTCGGCGACGTCGCCGCGACCGACCTGACCGTCGGAGACCTGCTACCCATGGCGAGGCTGTTCGACGGGAGCGCGGGCCGTGAGTCCGCCGACGAGATCATCGTGGTCGAGAGCGTCGGCAGCGCCGTCCTGGACGTCGCCGCCGCGACCGAGCTGTACGGGGCGGCCCGCGAGGCGGGCATCGGCACCGAGCAGTCGACGTGATTTAATTACTTCCAAGAATAGTATCGGCGTCGGATACTCCCAAAAGTCATATTCGAGCGCGTCGTCATCCCGGCCGGAACACGAGTCATGGCCGAACCAACCGACCGGATACGGACGACACACGTCGGGAGCCTGCCGCGCCCGCCGGAACTGCGCGAGCTGTTGAAGCGTCGGGACGCCGGGGAGGACGTCGACGCCGACGAGTGGTCGCGCGCGGTGCGCGAGGCAACCGAGACCGTCATCGAGCGACAGGACGCGGTCGGACTCGACGTCATCAACAACGGCGAGCAGCCCCGCGTCTCGTTCAACTGGTACGTGGCCAACCGGGTGTCGGGGATCGGCGGCACCCGCGAGGCGCCGCTGTGGGACGACCTCCAGGACTACCCGGAGTACGCCGAGACGGAGTTCGTCACCGACGCCATCGACCTGCGGAGCCAGCCCGCGGTCGTCGAGCCGGTCGAGTACGTCGGGGCCGACGCGGCACGGGAGGAGCTCGACGCGTTCTTCGACCTGCTCGCGGCGACGGACGTCGAGCCCGAGGAGACGTTCATCACGGCCGCCGCCCCGGGCGTCGCCGCCGCCTCGCTGTTCGACGACCACTACGGCTCGCACCGCGAGTTCGTCTTCGCGCTCGCGGACGCGCTCCGCGAGGAGTACGAACTGATCGCCGAGACGGGCGCGACCCTCCAGCTCGACGCGCCCGAGCTGCTCGCGTCGGGCCACCGCGGCCCGCAGGACAAGTCCCTCGAGACGCTGAAGGGGATCATCCGGCTCCACGTCGAGGCGCTGAACGAGGCCGTCGCCGACGTCCCGGACGAGCAGCTCCGCCTCCACACCTGCTGGGGGAGCTACGAGGGGCCACACCACCGGGACGTCGAACTCGAGAAGGTGCTCCCGGAGCTGTACGACCTCGACGTCACCGGCATCAGCATCGAGCAGGCGAACCCGCGCCACCAGCACGAGTACCGCGCGTTCGCCGAGCACCCCCTGCCCGACGGCTGGTACCTCATGCCGGGCGTCGTCGACGTGAAGACGAACGTCATCGAACACCCGGAGACGGTCGCCGACCGGCTCGAACGGGTGGCCGACGCCGTCGGCGATCCGACCCGCGTCGTCGCCGCGCCCGACTGCGGCTTCGACACGCAGGCGGGGCTGGCGATGGTCGACCCCGAGATCGCGTGGGCGAAGCTCGAATCGCTCGTCGAGGGCGCGAGCGTGGCGAGCGACCGGCTGTTCTAATCGGCCGCTCTGATCGGCCGTTCTGATCGGCGCTCCGAACGCGCGACCGGCACTACGGCTAAGCGTCGCGGCCGCTAGACGGACACCCATGAGCCCACCGCATCGGATCGGGCTGCTCGGCTACGGACGCATCTGTCGGGCGCTGGCCGGCTACGTCGACCGGGACCCCGCGTTCGAACTCGCGTACGTCCACGTTCGCTCGCCCCGGAACGACCTCCCGTCGGACGTGCAGGTCACGGACGTGACCGAACTCCCCCACCGTTCGGCTGACCTCGTGATCGAGGGCGCGGCCCCGGAGGCCGTCCCGGACCTCGCCGAGGCGGTGCTCCCCGCGGCCGACCTCGTGCTCCTGTCCGGGTCCGCGCTGGCCGACCCCGAGGTGGAGGTGCGCCTCGACCGGCTGGCCGCCGACCACGCGAGCGCCGTCTACCTGCCACACGCCGCCCTGCTGGGCATCGACGGCCTCGTCGACGCGCGCTCGGAGCTCCGGTCGGTCGAAATCGAGGCGAGGAAGGCCCCCTCGCACCTCGATTTCGCCTACACCGACGAGTGGGACGAGGCCGACGTCACCGAGCCCACGGTACTGTACGAGGGCCCCGTCCGCGGGCTCTGCCGGACCTTCCCCCGGAACTTCAACTCCCACGCGGCGGTTGCGCTGGCGTCGCTCGGACTCGACGACACCCGCTCGCGGCTCGTCGCGGACCCCGAGGCCGACTCAGCGCTCCACGTCGTCTCGGCGAGCGGCGACGGCTTCGACCTGGAGATCACCCGCGACAGCGCCATCGAGGGCGTGACCGGCGACTACACGCTCGTGTCGATCTGGGGGTCGATCCGACGGATCCTCCACGCCGACGACGGCGTGCGGTTCGTCTGACCCCCGGCGGCGTGCGGTTCGCCCGACCCCCGGCGACGTGCGGTTCGTCCGACTCCCGGCGACGCCCCGGCCCGGTCACCCGGAAGATCCGCCCGACGACCGATCCGCTCACAGCGCGTACCGCAACTCGACGATGCCGCTCTCGAAGGCGGTCTCGTCGACGAGATGGAGCGAGCGTTCCGGCCCGTCCTCGGCGAACAGCCGGATCCCCTCGCCAAGCAGGACCGGCACGATCGACAGCCTGATCTCGTCGACGAGGTTCTTCCGGACGAACTCCCGTGCGAGCGCCGCCCCGCCAACGAGCCACACCGTGTCGTACTCGGCGTCGAGATCGGCGGCCAGGTCGGCGACGTCGCCCGCGAAGAACTCGACGGCGTCGCTCGCCCGGGGCAGGTCGCGGTGGGTCGTCACGTACGTCGGGACGTCGCCGTAGGGCCAGCCGGCAACGGCCGCGTCGTCGCCATTGCCGTCGTCGCCACCGCCGTCGGCGTCGGGAGCCCGGTCCTCGGCGTCTCCCGCGAACTCGGTGACGATCTGCTCGTACGTGTTCGCGCCCATCACGAGACAGTCGACCGTCCCGAAGAACGCCTCGTACCCGTTCTCGCCCGGCTCACCGTCCGGGTACTCGTCCTCGAACGCCTCGAGCCAGCCGACCCCGCCGTCCGCGTCGGCGAGGAAGCCGTCGAGGCTGGCCGCGACGTAGAGGCAGACCTCGGCCATCGACGGTCACCGGGTCCCGTGGGAGGGCTCGCCGCGTTCCGCCTCGTCGCGCTCCTCGGACTGCCGATCCGCGACCGTGTACGCGTCGTAGATGGCGAAGAGCCAGACGGCGGGGTAGAGGAGGAACCCGATCAGGATCGCGGTCGAGAACACCGCGAGGACGCTCGCGACGAACACGACGAGCCCCTTCTCGAGCTCCCGGTTGTACAGCTGACCAAGCCCGGGGACCAGCGCGGAGAAGACAGCCGCGACGAACGGGTTGCCACCCTCCAGCAGGTCCTCGACCAGCCTGTCGATCGTCGACCCCGGCGATGCGCGGGGCCCCCCGGTCTGGGACGCGCCACAGTCCGGACAGTATCGTGCGTCGGCGTCGATGACGGTTCCACACTCCCGACAGAACGCCTCGTCGGGGCCGCGCTCGCGGGACCCGGACTCGACGCCGCCACCCCGGTGCTCGTCCCCGGCCCCGCCGCGCACGCGCTCGGCGTCGTTCACGCCGTCGTCCGTGCGCTCCGGTTCGTTCCCGCCGTCCGTCTCGTGGGAGGGCATCGTTCCTCCTCGGTCCCGAGAGCGGCTAAAGATACCGGTGGGGCCCCGGTCGCTGCCCCGCGGCTGGCCCGGCGTGGATCGTCGTCCGACGGTCTCACTCATCCCCGGACGCGTCGGAACGCTCGTCGAACGTCGCGTCGGCGACCGTGTTCCTGTGGAGTTCGTTCGGGCCGCCGGCGATGGTGAGCAGGCGCGCGTCCCGGAGGTAGCGCTCCACGTGGTGCTCGTCGGTGTACCCCTTGCCGCCGTGAAGCTGGAGCGCGTCGTTCGCGTTCTCGACGGCCGCCTCGGTCGCCCTGACCTTCGCCATGCTCAGCTCCCGGTCCACGCCCGCCCCGCGGTCCGCCCGCGCGGCGGCACGGAGCGTCAACAACCGCGCCGCGTCGACCCGTTCGGCCATCTCGGCGACCCGCCAGCGGACGCCCTGGAACTCGCCGACGGGTCGGTCGAACTGCTCGCGTCCGCTCGTGTACGCGACCGTGTCCTCGAGGGCCGCGCGTGCGATGCCGACCCCGCGTGCCGGGACGTTCACGCCGGTCGCGACCGCCCCGCGCTGGACGTACGCCTCCCCCTCCTCCCCGACGAGTCGGTCCGCCGGAACGCGCACGTCATCGAGGGAGACGCGGGGGGACTTCGCGCTCCGGGCGCCGAGCGTCCGCCACACCTCCTCCACCTCGAACTCGTCGGTCGGGACCAGGAACGCGCTGACGTTGTGCGGGGCGTCCGCGTCGGGGCCGGTCTTCGCGTAGGTGAGCACGACGTCGGCGTCGAGGAAGTTCGTCACCCACTCCTTGTGGCCGTCCAGCACCCACTCGTCCCCGTCGCGCTCTGCGGTGGTCTCCATCGCCAGCTTGTCGCTCCCCGCGTTCGCCTCGCTGAGACCGAGCGCGCCGACCCGGTCGAACGTCGCCATCTCCGGCAGGAACGCCTCCCGCTGTGGTTCGGTCCCGAAGCGCTCGATGACCGCGGCGACGCCGAGGTGGAGCGCCATCGCGCTGGCGACCGACATCAGGCCGGCCGCGAGCTCCTCGGTCACGACGGCCAGTTCGACGAGCCCCTCCCCGCGCCCGCCGTACGACTCCGGGACGGTGAGCCCGGTCAGGCGGCGCTCGCCCAGCGCGTCGAGGATGTCGGCCGGGTACTCGCCGTTTCCGTCGAGTTCGATCGCCGCCGGCCGGATCTCCTCCCGGGTGAACGCGCGGACGTCGTCGCGCAGTTCCCGCCGTCGCTCCGAGAGCCGAAACTCCATGCTCGGCCCTTGGGACCCGGCAGTCAAATTCGTTTCCGGGGGACGTCCTCACGGGTGTCCGCCCGGCCGTCGAACCGTGAGGTGACGAGCGGGCCCCGTCGGGCGGCGATCTCCCGTCCCCGGGGTAGCGGACCGTCGCGGATCCGGATTCGTCGTCCTACACCGGAACCGCGTCGAGCAACGTCGTGAACAGCGGGCTCTCCAGCACGCCGGCGCGACCGGCCCTGATGATCGCCGCGACGATCACGAGTTCGAACGCGGTCACGGCCAGCGTGACCACGTCGGCCCACTTGCTCGTCACGGGGACGCCGACCGGGATGTCGTAGTAGCCCGGGAACGGGTGGAAGATGCCCATCCCCTTCACGTTGCCAAGCAGGTCGAGCGCGTAGTGGGTCGTGATGCCCAGCCAGACGTACTGGAGGTTCCCCGTGAAGTACGGGAACGCGACGAAGATCCCCAGCACCCAGACGTTGTGGAACGTCTTCCGGTGGGTGCCGAAGGACGTGTCGATGTCGGGGAACAGCGCGCCGAGGACGACTGGCACCCCGACGAGCACGACGCTCTGGAGGGCTGCGACCGAGACGGTCGGTTCGAGCAACAAGCCGGTGCCGACACCGAGCAGCACCGCGTTCACGACGTGGCCTCTCTCGTTCATCCGGGTCGGCCTCGGGCGAACAGGTTTAGGACTCTTTCGCCCGCCGTCTGCCGATCGTCTGACGCAACTCGGCTCCGTCTCCGTCTCCTGTCGGCCGGGCGACCGATCCGGGACGGGGATTCAGTCTCCCACCACTGCGAGCGTCTACCCACCCAGCCGCTACGCCGACCGGGCCAGACCCCTGCGGCAGGCGGCCCAGGCTGCTGCGGTCGGCCGGCCCGGACCACTACGCCCGTCCGCCCGGACCCCTGCGGGCCTCGTCGAACGGCACGAGTACCCCGGTCGTGTGACAGGTCACCGCGACGGGACGGTCGGAACGGCGTGACTATCGGGTTGCTACCCCCGGCCACCGCGGCTCGGAGCGGGGTTCCGCGGACGACCGGCGGGCGCGGCCGGCGTCGAAAGCTCGGCTTACCGCGACCACGTTCCTTCGGCCGGACGTGAACGATGTCGGACCTATACGCCCTGTCACGTCGTTGTACGTGTCGATGTACCCGTTCGACATGTCGCGGCGGGAGTTCCTCGGCGCCGCGGCGATCGGCGGCGCCTCGGTCGGCATCGGCGACGAGCCCCTCCGGGAGCGGGCGGCGACGACGGCGGCGCGACGCCCCCGTGGCGAGTGGCTCCAGGTCGGTGAGGACGCCCTCCTGGAGATCGTCACCGCGGCGGAGGGAGCGCTGTTCTACGAGTTCACGGTCGAGGGAACGGTCTCCAAGGCGTTCGGGGGCGATGCCGCCGCCGAACTCCGGAACGACGACCTGGACGAGCGCCGCTCGGGCCTGGTCGCCGTCGCCGGCGAGAGCGGCAACGGGGAGGGCGACGCCTACCGGCTCTCCGGGAGCGTCGTCGACTTCGAGTACAACGACGGGGCCGCGCCGGCCTTCGAGGTCCTGCTCGACGGTCGTGACGTGACCGACCGGGTGACCTCGTTCGACACTCCGGACGCGGAACTCGGCCGGGACCTGTTCGAGGTCAGGACGGGCGGCGGGGGGACGCTGGAGTACGAGGTCGTGGCCGACGGTCGGATCACCAAGGCGTTCGACCGCGGCGGGAACTCGGCCGAGGTCGAGGACGACGTCGACCGCTTCCGCGACGGCGCGTGGGGCGTGCTCGGCGCGACGGGCGACGGCGACGGTGACGCCTTCTACCTGTACGGTCCGATCATCGAGTTCGAGCACAAGGCGGACGGTGCGCCCCCGTTCACCCTCCTCCTGAACGGCCGGGACGTCACCGACCGGCTGCTCGCCGGCGAGCGCGTCGGCGACGACGGCGGGACCGGGGAGGACGGAACCGACGCCGACGAGACGGACAGCGAGCAAGACGAGGAGGAGACCGCCCGGCAACTGGACGCGTGGATCGATCCGTCCTGCTACTACGCGACCGTCGAGGCCGAGTCGTACGACGAGGTCCGCCTGGAGATGAGTGACGGATCCGTCCCCACGTTCAGCGGTGACTACGCCGGAGAGCGGGTGTTCGGCTTCGCCGGCAGCGGGCAGACGGACGAGGACGCCGAGACGTTCGGAGCGTACCACGGCTGGATTCGGGAGGTCGTCGTGCTCGACGGCGACGCGCGGGCGAGCGCGACCCACGACCGCCGGGGGTGCGTGGACGTCGAGTTCGGCTGTGAGGCCGCGACGCTGTCACATCCGACCGACGTGAACGTCGACGTCAACGCCTACTTCGCCGACGGGACCACCAAGGGGTACGACGGCGGGTTCGGGAACGAACTGCGCGTCGTCTCCCCGGGTCGGGTCCTCGACCGGCTCAGCTTCGACACACCCAACGAGGTCGTCGTCCGGAACCCGAACTCCCCCTGTGGCCCGGGCGAGCACGCGACGCGGTTCAGCGACGACTGCACCGAGGTCACGGTCGGCGCCGCGGAGTTCGGCTCGCTCCCCCGGACGTTCCAGTTCGCCGATCTGGCGTTCGCCGACGGGTCCGAACGGCGGGTCGGCGAGCGCGGCGGCGACCCGGCGTACGCCGCCCCGGTGACGTTCGCCGGGACGGGCGAGAACGAGGGAAAGGCCATCGAGAACGTCCGAATCTCCGCCGACGGGGGCGACGTGAGCTTCAACGTCGTGAACGCCGCCGACTGCGTCGCTACGGCGGGGACGCCGACGGAGGAGCCGACTGACTCTCCGACGACGGGTGCGACCGACACGCCCGAGGCCACGCCCACAGACGCGCCGAGCGGGACGCCGACCGACGGCCCGGAGTAAGTTCCGGACCGCGGGTCGCGGCGTCCCCGGCGTTCGACGTTCCGGCCCGGACTGCTGGGACCGAACGACTGATACGGCGGAACTGACTACTCGGCCAGTGTGATTCCGGGCTCCTCCCGTCGGCGTGTCGGTTCGCTCGCCCCGCGCAGCCGCGGGTTCGACGGGTGGTCCTGAGTGGGCGACGTTCGCCCCCGTGCGGTGATCCTCGCGGTCATCGCCTGCACGTTCTTCGTCGGCTTCGGCGGCGGCGTCGTGTTCCCCATCCTGCCGAACCTCGGGGCGGTGCTCGGCATCTCCCCGTTCCTGGTCGGCCTCATCCTGAGCGCGAACCGGTTCGTCAGGATGGTCGCGAACGCGCCCGCGGGGGCGCTCGTCGACCGGGTCGGCACCCGCCGGCCGTTCATCGTCGGCCTCGTGGTCGAGGGCGTGGCGACGCTGGGCTACAACGTCGCGCTGGCCTCCTCACTCCCGGAGGTCTGGTTCCTCCTCGCGCGGGTCGCGTGGGGACTCGGCAGCGCGCTCGTGTTCGCGACGGCCTACACCATCACGGCCGACGTGAGCGAGGCGTCCTCCCGGGGGACGAGCATGGGGTTCGTCCGGGCGGGCATCACGTTCGGCTTCCCGGCGGGGCTGGTGCTCGGCGGCGTCGTGAGCGACATGTACAGCGTCTCGACCGCGTTCGCGCTCGCGGCGGCGTTCGCGCTGGTGTCGGGCGGGCTGGCGTTCCTCACGGTCCCGGAGACCCACGCGAGCGAGTCGAGTTCGACGGTGCGGCCCTGGGACGTCGACCGGAGCACGCCGGCGCTGACGGCGGGGCTCGTCAACTTCGGGCTCTACTTCTCGTACGCCGGCGTCCTCTTTGCGACGCTGGTGCTGCTGCTGGGAGAGCGTGGTATCACCGTCCTCGACTACTCGGCCCAGGGCACCTCGGGGTTCCTGATGGCCGCCACGGTGCTCGCCGGGTCGGCGTTCATGCTCGTCGGCGGCACGGTGAGCGACCGGCTGGAGGCCAGGATCCCGGTCCTGCTGACGTTCCTCCTGCTTGCCTGCGGCGGGTTCCTGCTGCTCGCGGTCGCGGACACCCGCGCCGACCTGCTCGTGGCCTGTCTCGCCATCGGCGCGGGCCAGGGCGGCGTCGGCGGCCCGCTGATGGCGCTGCTGGCTGATCTGACCCCGACCGATCGGATGGGCCGCGCGACGGGGACGAACAACGTCCTCGGCGACGTGGGGGGCGGACTGGGTCCCATCGTCTCGCTCCCGGCGGTGGAGGCGCTCGGGTTCGTCCCCGTCTACGCGGCCTGTGCGCTGATCCCGCTGCTGGGCGGCGTCGTCCTGCTGGCCGGCACGTACCGGCACACGGGCGAACTCAACCCCGACGTCGCCGAGACGCCGGCCCGGTGAGGCGCGATGGTCCCAGGGGCGAGAGAGGATGGGTCGCACTCGGATGGGTCCCCGTGGCCGACGGCATCGGACGGGTCGCGCTCGGACCGGTCGCCGTCGCTCACGCCGTCGGACAGTTCGGTCACGCGCCGGCGGTCCGCGCCTCCCGCGTGAAGTCGCGCCAGTAGTTGACCGTCCAGAAGCTGAGTCCCGTCCCGATGAGCCCGGCCGCGACGAAGTAGAAGAGGAGCTGTGAACTCAGGATTTCGCTCGGGTAGGCGATGGCGTACACGACGCCCTCGCCGGCCAGCGCGCCCGTGACTAGCGTCAGGAGGCCCACGCCCGTCGCCGCCGAGAGCACCGTCCGCCCGTCCGTGTCGAACCGTGCCAGCCCGACGATGGTGACGACGAACGCGACCGCCATCACGAGCACGTAGGCCGGGAAGCGCCCGCCGATGCCGGTGCCGATTTCCGTCGCCCGTCCGGTCAACAGCGACAGCAGGCCGACGAAGTCGGCGGTCAGCACGACCGTCGAAACCGCGACCAGCAGGACGATCTGCTTGAGCTGGCCCTCGAACCAGCTGCTGGAAGACATGTGCGAGCACAGCCGTCTGGGGGCGAAAAAGGTACCGACGGCTCCCGCGCCGGTGACAGCGGCCGGACATCAGCCGCGGGCGTCCGACGCCACGGCGCCCGGGTCACGGGACGGTAGCGCCCGGCTCACGACAGAAGGCATATGGCGGCCCCTCGCGCACGTGGGTGTGAACGATGTCAGGCATCCCGGACGAGATCAGGATCTCCGATGATGGCACCACCCTGCCCGTCATCGAACTCCTCACCGGCCGCGGGTTCGTGACCGGCAAGTCCGGGAGCGGCAAGTCTAACACGGCGAGCGTCATCGCCGAGGAGCTGCTCGAACTCGACCTCCCGCTGCTCATCATCGACACCGACGGCGAGTACTACGGGCTGAAGGAGCGCTACGAGATGCTCCACGTCGGCGCGGGCGACCTCTGTGACGTGCAGGTGTCGCCCACCCACGCCCAGCGCATCGCCACGCTCGCGCTCGAAGAGAACGTCCCGGTCATCCTCGACGTCTCGGAGTATCTCGACGTGGACGAGGCCCGTGACCTGATCCACGGCGTCGTCAAGACGCTGTTCGTCAGGGAGAAGAAGGCGAAGAAGCCGTTCATGCTGCTCGTCGAGGAGTGTCACGAGTACCTCCCCGAGTCGGGCGGGCTCGACGAGGTGGGCGAGATCCTGCTCCAGGTGGCAAAGCGCGGTCGGAAGCGCGGGCTCGGTCTCTGTGGGATGTCCCAGCGGCCCGCGGCCGTCGACAAGGACTTCATCACCCAGTGTGACTGGCTCGTCTGGCACCGGCTCACCTGGGAGAACGACACGAAGGTCGTCGGGCGCTTCCTCGACGACGAGTACGCGGGAATGGTCGAGGAGCTGAACGACGGCGAGGCGATCCTCGTCACCGACTGGGACGAGGAGGTCAACCGGGTCCAGTTCCGCCGGAAGAAGACGTTTGACGCCGGCGCGACGCCGGGGCTGGAGGACGTCGAGCGCCCCGACTTCCGGACGATCAGCGCCGACCTGGAGGCCGAACTCCAGATGGTCGACCCCTCGGCGGAGGTGGACGACTCCACCTCGAACGGCTCCGGCGGCGACTCCGGCACCCAGACCGCGTCCCCGGACGGGGTTCGAATCACGGAGGACGGGGACGCCGACGCTGATGGCGACGATGCGGGCGACGCGGACGGCGGGTCGGCCGCCGGCGACGGCGCCGGCGGCGCCGGCGAGACGGACACCAGACCGCGGTCGAGCACGGCCGACAGCGGCGCGATGACGGGCGGCAGCGGGACGAACGGCGGCTCCGGTGGCGGGTCGAGTCTCGGATCCGGGTCGACGACCGCGAGCGCCTCCTCGACGGCCGGCGGGTCGAGGCGGTCCAGCCGGGCCAGCGCACACCGCGAGATCGCACGCAAGCGTCGCCGTCGACGGCGGAACCGCGAGCCGGAGGACAACATCGTCCTGGAGGCGAGCCACCTCGTCGCCTACGGCGTCGAGTCGGTCATCTGGCGGCTTCGCTACGGCGTCTTTCGCGTCAGGTTCGCCGTTCGGCGGGCGCTGAAGCGCTCGCGCGAGCGGACGCGGCGGGCGGGTCGCCGGCTCGGCGTCGACCCGCGGCTGCTCGCGGCGCTGCTGCTCGGCTCGGCGGCCCTCTTCGCCGGGCTGTTCCTGCTGACGGTCGCTCCGTGACTCCTCGACCGAACCGAATCCGGCCGACCCTTCTTCAGTCGGGTGATTCTCGACCCGCGCCGGGACGAACGTGTCGCGGCCGGTGGCGAACCCACGGCGCCCGGAACCCCGACGCCGGCGACCGAGTACGGTCGGCCATCCGGGTTCGGGCCGCGCGAAAGGTCGGCCTGTTCGCTCGCTCGATGTCGACTAACTCTCAATTGCTGAAGTGCCGTAATCGTGCTTACTGAACCGTAAGGATACCTTTCGAGGCTTAACGGTTTCAGGGGTTTATCCCGTCAGCAAGCGTCAGGACGTGCCGCGATGGAGGCATTGAAATGACAGTGCGGAACACAGTCGTATCGCTCGTCGCGGCGCTGGTCGTCGTGTCGGTGCTGACGCCCGCCGTGGCCTGGACCGCGGGGGCACAGGAGGACGGCACGGAGGCGTCCGGCCTCGTCGTGGAGTCGCTGGAGGCGACGCCGTCGGTGACGCCGAACGCCAGCGTCGACGTGAACGCGACGATCACGAACCCGACCGACGAGGAGGTGACCGAGGACGTCGCGTTCAGGCTGGCCGGGAACGACCGGGACGTGGTCGTCCGCCAGTCCGTGACGCTCGCGGCGAACGAGTCGACGACGGTGAGCATGACGTACGACACGGGCGGCTTCGACACCGGCGACTACATCCACGGGGTCACGACCGCGAACAGTAGCATGTTCGCCACCCTCGAGGTGACCACCGAGGCCGACGTGAGCTTCGCGGCCCACGAGACGAACGGGACCGAAGTGGTCGTCGACTCGGCGTTCCTCCCCGAGGGCGGCTACGTGACCATCCACGACGCCACGCTGCTCGAGGGCGACGCGATCGGCAGCGTCGTCGGGGTGTCCGAGTACCTCGAACCGGGCTACCACGACAACGTCACGGTGACCCTGTACGACGACGTCCCCGGCGCGAACTTCACCGAGAGCGAACTGACCGAGAGTCAGCTCCTCATCGCGATGCCTCACATGGAGACGAGCGGCGCGATGGCCGACAACGCGACCGAAGTCGGTGACGACGGAACCGACGAGAACGAGACCGACGGGAACGAGACCGCCGAACCGTCGGGCGAGATGACCTACGACTTCGTCTCCACGAACGGGACCGAGGACGGCCCGTACACCGAGGACGGTGAAGCGATCACGGTGTCCGCGCCGGTGACGCTCGCCGACGAGGCGGGCGACGACGCAGACGCCAACGAGACCGACGACGAGACGGTCGGCAACGAGACCGACGCGAACGAGACCGTCGGTACGGAGACCGATGCCGACGACACGAACGGCACCGAGACGGCCACCGACGAGGAAGCGGTCTCCGACGACGAACCCGCCGACGACGAAACCGTCGGCACCGAGACCGCCGAGAACGAGACGGTCGGTACCGAGAACGGAACCGAGACGGTCGGCACCGACACCGCCGACAACGAGACGGTCGGAAACGAGACGAGCGTGACCGAGACGGCCGAGGACGACTCGCCGCTCCTCGGACCGCTCTGGCGGAACTGATCCGGGGAGGACCCGAGCGGACCGACCGCCCGACGAACGGACCGGCGGCTCCGATTCCCGCGCGCCCGACGCCGGTCCGGAACCCCGGCGCCGCGGGTGACGGTCGCGTCGGGCGTGGCTCGTCCCGCCGGAGGAACGCGTCGGAGAACTGGGTCGAGCGGTTCGACGGCCGTTTGCCGTCGATGACGCCCCGGCCGTGGCGACGGGCCACCGAACTGCGCGCGAATCGCACCGGCGGATTTCACGCGAAACCGAAAGACTGCGGTGGACTGTTTCGACCGCTCGCGCGGCTTCGTTCCGTATCGTTGCGGCGGTTCCGCTCGAGGGTGCCGACGAATCGTTTCCGAGAATTTGAAACAGAATGAAACTGTGGCTGCCGTGTACGGAAACTCATCAGGACGGGTATCCGGCTTTTAGGTAGGTCTCGCCCTGGCGAAAAACGCCATGTCAGGAACGTCGCGCCCGTCGGCGGTACGCGAGAACGGCTCGCGTCCGCCCGGTATCGCGGACGCGGGGAACGTGCTCGTCCTGGGGGACCCGCACGGCTCTTCCGCGTTCGAACGCCATCGACCCGAACTCTCGACGGACGGCCCGCTGCTGTTCGTCGCGTTCACGGGTGCGGACGTGCGGATGCTGGAGACCCACGGGGACGAGCGCCGGGACTGCTACGTCGTGGACGCGACCCCGCAGGGGGTCGCGCTCGTGGACGAGACCGACCGAGTGACCGTCGAGTCGGTCTCCTCGCCCGCGAACCTCACGGACGTGGGGGTCGCCATCGACAAGCTGCTCGACCGTGCGGGGGAGACGGACGGGCAGATCGACTGCTGTGTCCCGTCGCTCACGGCCCTGCTCCAGTACGTCGACAGACAGCGTGGCTACCGGTTCTGCAACGCGATGGCGAACCGCCTCGCGGCCGCGGACGCGTTCGCCCACTACCATCTCACGCCGGAGGCACACGACGAGATGACCGTCGACACCTTCGCGTCGCTGATGGACGCAGTCGTGCGCGTCGACGCCGACGGGGCGACCGTGATCAAGCGTCGCTGACGGGGCGACGTGCGAGCGAAGGGCACCCACTGAGCTGACGTGGCCCGGTTCCCGCGGTGGGTTCCGGCGGCGTTCGGGGGGACGCCGCCGTCGACCCACCAGCCCTCCAACGAAGAAATATATCGAAACTGACCGTTTCACTTTAGAACGCGGTGCTGGACGGTAATATTTCTGGTAAATTATGGTACCGTTTCGGACTGTTTCATCAGTTGCAACAGTCGCAACCGCGGCGCGAAAGGGTTAAGTCCCAGAACGGAAACGGCTGTACGAACCAGGAGTCCAGCCCGTGTTCAGCACTCGACCGAGCCGCGAGACCGTCCGAGCCGTCCTCGTAGCGGCCGTGCTGCTCGTGGCGCTCCTCGCGCCGGTCGCCGGGGTCTCGGCCCAGGAGGCCGGCCAGGTCACCATCGCCGAGAGCGGGTTCGGCCAGGCGGACGTGTTCGCCACGCGGGGGGACACGCAGTTCGTCTGGGCCGACGAGGTGACGACGGTGAACGTGACGCTGGAGACGACCGGGAGCGAGGGCGACGGCCACTACGAGGTCTGTGTCAGGTCGGAGCCGGCCGACGACCGGTCGGCGAGCGACCTCGACTGTCAGGAGGTCGTCCTCTCGGGCAACAGCACGCAGGAACTGACGTTCTCGTTCGACGGCTGGCCCGAGGCGTTCCGGGGCGAACAGACGGTGAGCATCGTCGTCACCGCGGACACGCTCACGCGCGAGGAGGCCGCGCGCGAGACCCACAACGTCTCGGTCATCGAGAAGAGCGCCGACGCCGACGCCGACGGCGCCTCGAACCAGCGGGAGGTCGGCGGCGGGACGAACTTCACCGATCCGGACACGGACGAGGACGGACTCGTCGACGGGCTCGAACTCGACACGTTCGGGACCGACCCGACCCGCGCCGACACGGACGGCGACGGCCTGAACGACGGCGTCGAGGTGAACACCCACGAGACGGACCCGACCCGCGCCGACACGGACGGCGACGGGCTCGACGACGCGGTGGAGGTGACCGAGTTCGGCACGGACCCCAACCGTGCGGACTCGGACGGCGACGGCCTGAACGACGCGCTCGAGGTAAACACCCACGAGACGGACCCCCGCGACCCCGACACGGACGGCGACGGCCTCTCGGACGCCGCGGAGGTGCGCCAGCACGAGACGAACCCGACGGCGGCCGACACCGACGACGACGGCCTCTCGGACGCGCTGGAGGTCCACACGTACGACACGGACCCGACGACCGCCGACTCCGACGACGACGGCCTCTCGGACGGGGTGGAGGTGAGCGAGTACGGGACGGACCCGACGACCGCCGACACGGACGGCGACGGCCTCACGGACGGCGTCGAGGTGAACACCCACGAGACGAACCCCAACCGGGCCGACACCGACGGGGACGGGCTGAGCGACGGACTGGAAGTGAACCGGTACGACACGGACCCGACGAACGCCGACTCGGACGGCGACGGCGTCGGCGACGGGAACGAGGTCGACGCCCCGCCCCAACTCCCCCTGCTTCCCGTGCTGCTGGGCGTCCCGTTCCTCGCGGCCGTCCTGGGTGGCGCGCTCTGGGCGACCCGGGAGCGCTGGCTCCCGCACGTCCCGGGCCGGGTCCGGGACGCGGCCGCCGAGTCGCGGGTCGCCGGCTGGATCGCGGCGCTCTGGCCCACCGTCCGGGCCCGGATCGACGAACTCAGGACGCGAGTCGGCGACGCGATCGGCGGCGGGACGGAGGGGAGCGCGAGCGACCCGTCGGGCGGTGGCGACCCGCGGGACGCGCCTCCCGAGGACGGACCCGCCGAGGTCCCGCTGGAGATGTTGAGCAACGAGGACGCGGTGCTGGCGGTGCTGCGGCGGAACGGCGGGCGCGTCAGGCAGTCGGCGCTCGTGGACGAGACCGGCTGGTCGAAATCGAAGGTGAGCCGGGTGCTCTCGCGCATGGACGACGCCGGGCAGGTGACCAAGATCAACGTCGGTCGCGGCAACGTCATCACGCTGCCCGGCGAGGAGCCGGAGGGCGCCGACTCGCCGTTCTCGTCGTAGCGCTTCCGTCCGGGTTCCCGGCCGGCCGCTCGTCGAGGTTCCCATCGTCGCAGGTCCGATCGCGGACGGCCTCCCCGGCGGTCCCCTCCTCGGCGGGCCGGGAGCCGAAAATCGACCCGCGCGTGTGGACGCCGTCGGGTGACTTCCGTCGGCTATTTACCGCCCGCCCCGTGATACCGAGCAACGTGGTTGACAGACGGACCGCCGCCACGGCCCTCCTCGCGGCCCTCGCCGTCCTCGCGCTCGGGGCGGCGGCCGCGACGCTCGACTCCGCGACGTCGACGAGCAACAGCGGCGGCTTCGGCGCGGGCTCGGCGTCCGAGGAGGAAGGGTTCGGGGGGCGGCCGGCCGGCGGCATCGACTTCGGCGGCGAGTCGGCCGGGGCGGAGCTCGGCGTCACCGTCTGCGTCGAATTTCTCACCCGGCCGCTCGTCCAGCTGACCCTGCTCGCCGCAGTCGGCCTGTTCTTCCTCGCGGTGTACCGCACCACCGGGGCGCCGGGGCTGAGCGCGCTGTTCGTCGCCGCCGCCTGCTTCCCGTTCGGCGTCGTCTATCTCGCGCTCGTTTCCTGTACCCGGTCGCCGACCCAGCTGGCGCTCTCCGCGACGCGAAGAACGGTCAACGCGAGCGGGTTGGGGGCCGGCGGCGGGTCGTCGGGGATGAACGCGGCGGGCGACGCGCTCTCGACGCCGACGACGCTCGTGGGCGTCCTCATCGTGCTCGCGCTGCTGGGGAGCCTCGCGCTGCTGTTCGTCTCGACGGGCGACGACGAGCGCGAACCCGCCGAGGAGGAGCCCGACCTCCCCCCGGCCGACCGGCGGGCGGCACTGGGTGCCCTCGCGGGCGAGGCCGCCGATCGGCTGGAGGCAGATGCCGTGCTCGGCAACGAGGTGTACCGCGCGTGGAGCGAGATGACCGCCCTGCTCGACGTCGAGAACCCGCGGGCGAGCACGCCGGCCGAGTTCGCGGACGCGGCCGTCGATGCGGGGATGGACCGGGCGGACGTGGCGGAGCTGACCGACGTGTTTGAGGCGGTCCGCTACGGCGGGGCGGATCCGACTGCCGAGCGCGAGGAGCGTGCCATCGCGGCCTTCCGACGGATCGAGGGGACGTACGCGGACGGGACCAGTGACCCCGCGGACCGGGCCGGTGGGGCGACCGACGGCGCCGGCACCACAACGGGGACGGACGAGTCCGGCGACGGGTCGGACCGATGAGGCGGAGCGCCGCCCTCGGACTGGTCGCGGTCGTCTTCGGGTTCACGGTCGTCCTCCAGCGCGGGCTCGCGGCCCCGTTCGGCTCCATGAGTTACCTGTTCGTGACGGGCGTGGGGGCGTTCGCGCTCGTGCAGGGGCTCCGCTACGCGAGCGCTGCGCGCGACGTGGACGACCGGGCGACCGAGACCGCCGACGTGGAGGACCGCTACGAGGTCCCGTCCCCGGGGAGGGAGATCGACGAGCACCTCGCCGGCGCGGACGGGCTCTCGGTCGGAAGCATCAAGCGACGCCGCGAACTCCACGACCGGTTCCGGCGGGTCACCCGCGAGACCCTCCGGGCCCGCGGCGACTACGACGAGGCGAGCGTGGCCGCCGCCGTCGAGGGGGGGACCTGGACCGACGACCCGGTCGCGGCGTGGTTCCTCGGCTCGGACGTCTCGCCGCCGCCGTCCGTCCGGATCAGGCGGGTCCTCGGCTCCGACGTCGAGTTCACCTTCGCGGCCAGGCGGACCGTCGAGGCGCTGGCTGACGCACGGACCGGATCGGTCGAACCGGACCGGCGTGAGCCGCCCGAGCCGCCCGAGTCGGGCGACGTCCGCGGGCTGGTCCGCGCCGTCGGCAGGCGGCTACGGCGGGTCGTCCCCGAGGGCGAAATGGGGAGGTCGAACCGATGACGTCGACGCTGCCCGAACAGCTCGATCCGAGCGGCATCGTTCCGACGGGGCGCTGGGCCGGGATGGCGGCGCTCGCGCTGGTCCCCATCGGGCTCGGCGCGCTGTTGCAGAGCCCGCCGCTCGTCGTCGCCGGCGCCGTCGGGGTGACCTTCGCCGCCTACGCGCGGGCCGACTCGGCACCCGAGCCGGCGCTCGAGTTCACCCGCGAACTCTCGACGACGACGCCCGACCCGGGCGAGGAGGTGACGGTGACGCTCCGCGTCCGGAACGCGGGCGATGGCGTCGTGCCGGACCTCAGGCTCGTCGACGGCGTCCCGCCGGCGCTCGCGGTCGAGGAGTCCGCACGGCTCGGCACCGCGCTCCGGCCCGGCAAGGCGGCGACGCTCCGATACACGGTGACTGCGGTCAGGGGCGCCCACGAGTGGGAGCCGATCCACGTCATCACGCGCAACCCGAGCGGGTCCCGCGAGCACGACGAGCGCGCGACCGTCGAGACGACGATGCGCTGTGCGCCGGAACTCGAGGCGAGCGCGTCGCTCCCGCTCCGCGGGCTGACGACCCAGTACGCCGGGCGCGTCGCCACCGACGTCGGCGGCGCGGGCCTGGAGTTCCACTCGACCCGGGAGTACCGCCACGGCGACCCGGCAAAACGGGTGAACTGGGCACGCTACGCGCGGACGGGTGAGCTCTCGACGCTCCAGTTCCGCGAGGAGCGCGCGGCGACGGTCGTGCTCTGTATCGACGCCCGCGAGGGCTCGTATCTCGCGCCCGACCCCGAGGCCGAGAACGCCGTCGAGCGCGGCGTCGACGCGGCGACGCAGGCCTGCTCGGCGCTGCTCGACAGCGGCGACCGCGTCGGCGTCGCCGCGTTCGCCCCCGGCGAGTGCTGGCTGCCGCCCGGCAGCGGGGCCGACCACGCCACGAAGGCGCGTGACCTGCTCGGGACGCACCCGTCGCTCGCGCCGACGCCGCCGACCGAGCGCTTCCTCCCGACGACGTGGCTCCGCCGGTTCCGACGGCGCCTCCCCGCCGACGCGCAGGTCATCTTCTGCTCGCCGGTGGCCGACGACTACGCGGTGACGGTCGCGCGCCGCCTCGACGCGTACGGTCACGCGGTGACGGTCGTCAGCCCGGACCCGACCGCCGACGACACGCCGGGGCGCACGTTCGCGCGGATCGAACGGGGGAACCGGCTCTCGGAGCTCCGCCGGGCCGGCATCCGCGTGCTGGACTGGGGCGACGAGTCGCTGGCGACCGAACTCGAACGCGCGGCGGCGCGGTGGTCGCGGTGACGGTCACACGGCGACCGCCCGCGGCCGGCGTCTGGGGTGCCGTCGTCGCCGCGCTCGTCGGGGCGGCCGCGCTCGCGCTCGCCTCGCCGATCGGCGCGGGGGTCGCGGCGGTCGGCGTCGTGCTCGTCGCGGCCGGTTCGCTCGCCGCCTCCCGGCGCGTGCTGGGCGCTGGTGCCGTCGCAATCGCCGTCGCCGTCCTCGTCGGGAACGCGGTCGGCGGTGCCACCGTCGGCACGTCGCTCGTCGGCGCGGTCGCGGCGGCGGTCGCCTGGGACGTCGGCGAGCACGCGATCGGCCTCGGCGAGCAACTCGGCCGCGAGACGGACGTGACCAGGAACGTCGCGGTCCACACCGCAGCGAGCCTCGCGGTCGGGACGGTCGCGGCCGCCGTCGCCTTTGGCGTCTACAGCGCGGCCTCGGGCGGGCAGCCGATGGTCGCGCTCGTGTTCCTCCTGTTCGGCGCGGTGGTGCTCGCGAGCGCCGTGCGGTAGGCTCCGGGTTTCCGTCGATCCCTTCGGGGATGTGGTGGAATCGGGGGCCGGCGGAAACACTCGCGTCCGCTGGGGCGATGGCGGTGCCGTGACCCCGAACGCAGCCACTGGTTCGGACGACCCGACGACTGCTCCCGATTTCACCGCGTCCTCACGCCTCGACGTCCTGTACGGTCGGGACCTCGACCCGCTCGAGCACCGCCGAGAGCACGTCGGCCTTCGCCACGTCGTCGACGCGGGCGTCGGGCGTCAGCACGAGTCGGTGCGCGAGCGCCGGCTGGGCGACCCGTTTCACGTCGTCGGGGGTGAGGAACGTTCGATCCGCGAGCACGGCGGCCGCGCGCGCGGCCTCGAACAGGCGCTGGGTGCCACGCGGCGAGACGCCGACCTCGACGCGGCGGTCCGAGCGGGTGGCGCGGGCCACCGCGGCCATGTACTCCAGCAGGTCGTCCTCGACGTGGACCGACTCCGGCGCGTCCCTGACCCCGACGACCCGTTCCTCGTCGAGTACCCGCCCGACGGATGGGTCCTGCTCGTCCCGGCCGGCGCGGCGACGGAGGAGTTCGACCTCACCCGCCAGGTCCGGGTAGCCCATCGAGGTCTTGACGTTGAACCGGTCGAGCTGTGCCTCGGGCAGCGGGAAGTTCCCCTCCTGCTCGACGGGGTTTTGCGTCGCGATGAGGAAGAACGGCGACGGGAGTTCGTACGTCTCGCCGTCGACGGTGACTTGCTCTTCCTCCATCGCCTCGAGCAGCGCGGCCTGGGTCTTGGGCGGCGCGCGGTTGATCTCGTCGGCCAGCACCACGTTCGCGAAGACGGGACCCTCGGAGAACTCGAACTCGCCCGCGCCCTCGTCGTACACGTTCGTCCCCGTCACGTCGGAGGGCAGCAGGTCGGGCGTGAACTGCACGCGCGAGAAGGAGAGGCCCAGGGCGGTGGCGAACGACCGCGCGGTCAGCGTCTTTCCGGTGCCCGGCACGTCCTCGATGAGCACGTGACCGCCCGAGAGGAGTCCCAACAGTACGTCCTCGAAGAACTCGTCGTCGGCGATGATCGCCCGGCGGAGGGCCGAGAGCACGTCCGAACCGGCCGCGCTCGCCTCGGATACGTCCATGCGGGGTGTGGGCACGCCGCGACGAATAACTCCCCGGGTTCCCGACGGCGCGTGGCGGGACCCGAGTTCGGGAACCGAAACCGATTAAACGCTGTCCCGTCTTCGAACGAACGAGCCGAGGTAGCCTAGCCTGGCCAAGGCGGCAGATTCGAAATCTGCTGTCCATTCGGACTCGGGAGTTCAAATCTCCCCCTCGGCGCTTCTGACGGCGACGCGGCACCGCGAGCGACACGTCTCGACCGACTCTCCTCGCCGGCGACGACGTCGAATCTACTCCCCGGAGCCGACACGAACGGTGCCCTTCATGAACGGGAACTCGTCGCGGTCCTCGTGGTCGAGGCCGAACACGTGGCCCATCTCGTGGCGGAGCGTCCGCCTGATCACCCGGTCGTCGTAGCCGGTCCGGACGGTGATCGTCGCGGTCGTGACCGTCCCCGTCCGCTCGACGGTCTCGCGCTTCGCACAGCCCACGGCGAAGCGCTGGGGGCCACAGTTCACCTCCTCACGGAACAGGACGACCAGGTCGGCAGACTCGCGGTCCTCGACGCGCTCGAAGGAGACGTTGCTCCCGGCGTATTCGCTCGCGTGCGCCTCCCAGTGGTCGAGTTCCCGGTCGGCGAACCCGACGTCCGCGGCGTCGGCCGACTCGTCGTGGCCGACGTACACCGAGACGGTCGACTGCTCCCACGGGTTGTCCGCCGCGGCGGGGTTCCTGAGCTGGTCAACGTTCGGGAGTTCCGACTGTGCGGCGACGACCGGATAGCCCACGGTCACCGCGGAGCAGAGCACCGCGAGCCCGACCGCGAGCGCGCCGAGGCGCGCGAGCGGCGGGCGTCCGGCCCGGGACACGGCGGACCAGACGAGCGTCCCACCATCAACGTTTGGTTACCAAATCCTGCGGAGTACGGTTCAGACGCCGGTGATTTCACTTCCGGAGACATGTCCGTGGGCGTGGAACCGTTGCCGACTGGTGTACGGGAGATGGCCGTCAGGTTTCCCACCCGTGGCTCCCTGCCCACCTCTGACCCCGTTCCCCCTCCCGTGACCCGCTCGCGGTTCGAGATCATCACCGACCGTCCCTGTACGTATACGGGGGCGGGCCGCGACAGTGGGAACGTGACCCGAACCGAACGCACAGCGATCCTCGGCGGGACGTTCACACCGATCCACCACGGTCACCGCGCCCTCCTGCAGCGGGCGTTCCAGACCGCGAGCCACGACGGCGAGGGGGACGGTCACGTCGTCGTCGGCCTCACCTCGACCGCGCTGGCGAAGCGGACGCGGAGCGATCCGGCCCACGCCGAGCTCCTCGGCCCGTTCTCCGGCCGTCGCGAGAGCCTCGACACCGAACTCGACCACCTGAGCGCCGCCTACACCGCCTCCTACGAGATCATCGAGCTGGCGGACACCCACGGCCCTGCGGCGACCCGCGAGGACGTCGACGCGCTCGTCGTCTCCCCCGAGGCGAAAGCCCAGCGTCGCGCACACGAACTCAACGAGCGACGCGTGGCGGACGGGCTTGGCCCCCTCGAGATCCACGTCTCGCCGTTCGTCATCGCCGAGGACGGTACCCGGATCAGCAGCACCCGCATCCGGAACGGCGAGATCGACGCACACGGGCGCGTTCTGGACGGCTCCGAGTGAGGCCCGGTCGTGGGTGAATCATCGGCACGGCCGCCCGGAACACGGCCATTCAGAACTCGAACCTGGCGAGCGTTCGCCGCTCGCTCGATCCGTTTCGGAGGCGACGGCGGCGCTTGTCGTACGCGCCGTCGAGGTCGAGCAACTGCCGCTGGCGGCTCACGAGGTAGCCGTCGACGTCGCTGCGGTCGGTGGGGTGGGCGCTCCGGATCCACACCGGCCGGTTGCCCGACTCGGAGAGGCCGCTGGCCCAGGCCTCCGCGGCGGCGCGGCTCTCGAAGCCGTGCCGGATGCCGTCGCGGTTGACGACCCCGCCGACCGCGCCGTTGGCCTTCCGGGCCGACGGCTTCACCTCCACCAGGTACACGACCGGGCGTAGCGCGTCCTGCTATTTAAAAATCCAAACTCCCGACGACGAATCCCCGCGGTAACGGCTCGAACGCCGGCGTCGTCGGCGACGCCGCGTTTCGTGCGGCGGCCCGGCCGGATCAGCCAACCCGGCCGGATCAGCCGGCGCGCTGGAATCGGCCGGTGCTCGCGGGTCGGCCCGTGCGCCCGGATCAGTCGATCGCAGTGGGTCAGTCGACGCGTTCGGTCAGGTCGTCGTAGCGCTCGCCCAGTTCCGCGTAGTGCTCGGCCGGCGCTCGGGCCGTTCCCGCGTCGGGGTCCGTCTTCGGTTCGGCGGGCGCGCCTGTGACGAGCGTCCGCGGCGGCACCTCGGTCCCCGCAGTCACGACCGACCCGGCGGCGACGATGGCCTCCTCGCCGACGGTCGCGTCGTCGAGGACGACGGCGTTCATGCCGACGAGCGCGCCCTCCCCCACCGTCGCGGCGTGGACGATGCCGCAGTGACCCACCGTCGCGTCCGGCTCCAGCACGGCGTCCTCGTGCAGGACCGCGTTGTCCTGGACGTTCGCCCGTTCGCCGACGACGATTCGGCCGTGGTCCCCGCGGAGCGTCGTGTTCGGCCAGACGCTCGCCCCGGCCTCGACGACGACGTCGCCGATGAGCACCGCCGCCTCGTCCACGTACGCCGACTCGGCGACCTCGGGGGCCACGCCGTCGAAGGAGCGGATCATGGCGCGTGGTTGGGCGACGGGCGGCTTGAACCTGTGGCCGGCGGCGAGTTCGCTCGGGTCGCCGGTCGTCTCACAGCAGGTGCGAGAGGTTCCAGAGGCCGACGAGCCCGAACCAGCCCGCACAGCCGAGATACACCGTCGCCCGAAGCCCCGGAACGTACCACTCGGGCGTCCCGCCCTCGGTCATGCGGTCGATGACCACGCCCGACTCCGCGAGCAGCCCCACGACGACCATCGTCAGGACGGTGAGGATCGCCATCCCGCCGACGGGGCCGAACGCCGCCATCAGCGCCCGCGACAGGGGCACCGACTCCCGCACGGAGTCGGACAGCGCGAGGACGACGACCGTCGAGACGGCGTCGAGTCCCTTGCCGGCGAGGAGGGCGGCGGCGAGGGTCCGGCGGCGCGGGGTTCGCATCGAGCGGGGCAACGGGGTGGGGGGAGATATGTGTACGGGCCGCAGTGAGAACCGATCGACTGGCCAGACGTGCAGGGAAGGTGACTTTCTGAGACGACGGCCTCGAAAGCCCCCGGCTGGCTACGCTCGGGGGGCCTCGCTGCGCGCTTCGCTCGGTCGCTCCGCTCCCTCGCTGCAGTGCTTGTCTCGTCCGCCGTCGCGTAGCCAGCCGGCCCCTTTCAGTCCCACCCACCGTACGGCACCGCACCTCGTCCTCCCCAGCCTCCTGTGCTCCTCGCGTGCGCTTCCTGCGGTCGCGCACCCTGCGGTGCTCGTCCCTCGCGCGCGTCGACTCACCCCACGAGGGGGTTCGCGTCACGCGCGCCGGCCGGCTGGCTCCCGGCACGTTTCCCGGCCGGTTCCCGATCACTCAGCCCGGACTTCCTCGTCGGGGTCGACGTTCGGCGACTCCTCGGCCGCGTCCGCCTCCGCGGCCAGCAGGCGGTCGAGCGCGTCCACGGCGGCCTCGACGCTCGCGCGGGTGATGTCCGCGTCCGCGGCGGACACCGTGGCCGTCCGGTCGCCCCGGCGCATCGTCACCTCGACGGCGACGACCGCGTCGGTGCCGCCCGTCACGGCGTCGACGTGGTACGACTCCAGCGAGGCGTTCGCGTCGGGCCCCAGCGCCGAGCGGACCGCCTCCACCGCGGCGTCGACCGGGCCGCTGCCCGTGCCTGCTGCCGTCCGCTCCTCGTCTTCGACCAGGAGCCGCACGCTCGCGGTCGGCACGTCCGCGCCGCTCGTCGCCGAGAGCGACAGCAGTTCGACGCGCCGGTCGCGCTCGCGGCCGAGGACGTCCCCGGCGACGGCGGCGAGATCGGCGTCGGTGACGCGCTTGCCCCGATCGCCGAGGTCCTTCACGCGCGCGACGATGTCGTCCAGTTCCTCCCCGTCGGGGTCGAACCCCTGCTCGGAGAGGGCCGCCTTCACGCCGGCGCGTCCGGCGTGTTTTCCGAGGACGAGGCGGCGCTCGCGCCCGACCGTCTCGGGCGGGTACGGCTCGTACATCCGGCCGTCCTTCAGCGTCCCGTCGGTGTGGATGCCGCTCTCGTGGGCGAACGCGTTGTCGCCGACGACGGCCTTGTTCGCTCCGAGCGGGACGCCGGTGGCGTCCGCGACCCGGCGGGCGAGCCGGTACAGCTCCGCGAGATCCAGCGTCTCGACGCCGTAGCAGCGCTCCAGCGCGACGGCGACTTCCTCCAGCGCGACGTTGCCGGCGCGCTCGCCGACGCCGTTGACCGTGGCGTGCACGAGGTCGGCACCGGCGTTCAACCCGGCCAGCACGTTCGCGTTTGCCAGTCCCAGGTCGTCGTGGGTGTGGACCGAGACGGGGCCGTGGGCCGCGAGCGTCGAGACGACCTCCGCCGTCCGCTCGGGCGAGGCCGCGCCGACGGTGTCACAGTAGCAGACCCGGTCCGCCCCGGCCTCCATCGCCACCGCCGAGAGCCGGTCGAGGAAGTCGAGGTCGGCCCGGGAGCCGTCCTCGCCGAGCACCTCGACCCAGAGCCCGTGATCGCGGGCGTACTCGACGAGTTCGACGGTGCGGGCCAGCACGTCCTCGTGCGAGGAGCCCACCTTCGTCTCGACGTGGCGGTCGCTGGCCGGGACGACGAGGTTCACGCCGTCGACGTCACAGTCCAGCGCGTGGTCCACGTCCGCGCGCACGCCGCGCGCGAAGCTGGTGACGGTCGCATCGAGCCCCAGCCCCGCCACGCGGCGGATCGTCTCTCGCTCGCTCGCGCTGGTACACGCGGAGCCGGCCTCCACGATGTCGACGCCGGCGGCGTCGAGGTCGCGCGCGATGGCTGCCTTCTCGTCGGCCGACAGGGAGACGCCCGGCATCTGCTCGCCGTCGCGCAGCGTCGTGTCGAGGAACGTTACGTCGATCGATCGGGGGAGTGAGGAGTTAGTGGGTTCGCACCCGAATAAAGCGGTCACGAGTCATATGCTCGCTCCACCCTCGAGCCCATGGGTGCATAAACCGGACCGACCGGACAGGTCCGACTGTCGGGCGCGCAAGAATTGCGGCTCGCGCTCGACGACTGCTTCCCTCTCGGGGTCGATCCCTCCCCACACTCGATCTCACTCCCGCAGTTCGATCCGGTCGCCCGCCTCGACGCCGTCGGCCGCGCCCGCCGGCAGCTCGATGACGGTGTCGGCCTCGCCGACGCCGATGCCGAGCCAGGGGCGGAGGCGTTTCCGCTCCCGCACCTCGCCGTCCACCAGCCAGAGCGCGTCGATGGCGAACGGCACGAACACCATGTGGAGATCGCGCGACCCGACCTCCTCGAACGGGAAGACGAGCGCGTAGCCCTCGGGAACCGACCGGCGGAACATCAGCCCCCGCGCCTGCGCGAGAAACGAGTCCGCCGTCTCCGCGTCGGCGGCCAGGACGCGCCCTGCCGTCGCGTCGTCGGCCGTACTCGCGACGCCGGTGGCGTCGGCGGGATGGTGGACGACTTGCACGCCGATTCCCTCCGCCGCCTCCGACTTCACCGTTCCGCCCTGGCGGGTATTCTCTATAGCGGAATGGACTACACGATCTCCGTCGATCCGCGACGTGCCACGGACCCGGTCCCGGCTCAGCACCGACGAGAAGGGCTTAACAGGCAGGACGCGCCAGCCCACGTATGGAGGAGACGCCGGACGGGACGCCGGTCGGCGTGGACGACCCGTACGAGCACGCCGGTCGCTGTGATCACCTCACGGGCGACGGTCGGTGTCGGTACGCGCTCGATCACGCCGGGAACGACCCGGCGTTCGCGGCCGAGCGCCGGGCCGCGGGCTACGACTGTGTCGCCGGCGACGAGGAGGCGGACTGGACCGACTGCTCACACTACCGGTCGACGACCGACGGGAAGGCCTGTGCGCGGTGCGGGCTGGAGGAGGTCCGGATGGCCCACGACGCGGCCAGACCGCTCGTCGAGGAGCACCACCTCTCCTACGCCGGGGCCGGATCTCCCGGGGGTGCGGGCGGGGAGGACGACATCGGCGTGACGGACGACACGGAGGGCGAGCCGACCCACGAGATCACGGTGGGCCTCTGTCGCTGGTGTCACGCCAAGGTCCACAACGGGTTCGCCCGGGTGGACGACGACGCGAACCCGGACCCGGAGGCGATCGCCGAACGGGAGTCGCGGCGCGGCACCGAGATGGGCGAGTTCGGCTTCTCGACCGCCCGGGAACGACAGGACGGGGGCTGATTTCGACCCGGCCGAACTGTCGATCGCCGGTCGCGCGAAGCGGACGGCTTTTCACCGCGTCGCCGCTACAGCCGACATGAGCGCACCGCGCATCGTGGTCATCGACAACCACGGCCAGTTCACCCACCTGGAAGGTCGTGCCCTCCGGGACGCCGGCGTCGACACCGACGTCGTGGACAACGACACCCCTCCCGCCGACATCGACGCGGACGGCCTCGTTCTCTCGGGCGGACCGAGCATGGACCGCATCGGCCGCACCGCGGAGTACCTTGAGATGGACCTGCCGGTGCTCGGCGTCTGTCTCGGCCACCAGGCCATCGCCGAGCTGCTCGGCGGCACCGTCGGCGGCGGCGAGTACGGCGGCTACGCCGACGTCGACGTGACCATCTCCGACGACGAGGACCCCCTGATCGGATCGCTCGCTCCCGAGACTCGAACCTGGGCGAGCCACGCCGACGAAGTGAAGCAGGTACCCGACGGGTTCACCGTGACCGCCGAGAGCGACGTCTGTGGCGTCGAAGCGATGAGCGACGTGGCGCGTGACCTCTACGGCGTCCAGTGGCACCCCGAAGTCTCGCATACGGAACGGGGACAGGAGGTCTTCGAGAACTTCGTCGAGATCTGCCGGTAAATCGTTTTTCGCGATATAGAATTTGGTTCGGTGAGGGTTTTGAGGAAGTTGTGGTTGTAACGGGACAGTCGCTTGGTGGCTCGTGGTGACGACCGCGGAAGCCCCCGCGGCTCTCGGCTCCCGCGGACCGCGCTGCGCTCCTCGCTCCCTGCGGTCGCTGCGGTGCTTACGGGTCCGGGGTTCCCCGAGAGCCGCGGCCCCTTCCATTCCCACCCTGCCAGTGACTCGGGCGAGCACGGCGGTCCGATTCCAGGTGCGTCGCGACGGGAATCAGCCACGTGGCACGTGGCGGTCGCGCGCCGGCGCGACCGCTCGTGCGAGGGACGAGCACCGCAGGCCGAAGCTCTCGTGAGCGACGCAGGAGCGAACGAGAGCACGCGGGTCGAGCAAAGCGAGTCCCGCGAAGGCCGAGGAGCGCAGGAGGCTGGGGAGGGGAAGGCGCCGTGCCGTGCGGTACGGTGGGTGGGACTGGAAGGGGCCGCGGCTATCGACGCAGGCGCGGACCGACAAGCACCGCAGCCGAACGAGCGCAGCGGCCGCACCGAGTCGAGAGCCGCGGGGGCTTTCGCGGTATGCTGTGCGGTTTCCAGACCTATCGTCCCGACACGAACGGAGTTGATAGCCGCAGGGGCATGAGGTCCCCGTGCTTTCCCCTGCGACCGCCCCGAAGCACCCCTCTCATCCGACTGCCAACCGATCGAACACATACTAGAAGAACAGCCCTTTTTAGCGACCGCCGTCCTCGGTCCACCTCAGGAAACGCATGACGACCTCGCAGAGCAACCTGGCGAGCCTCTCGCGGTTCATCTTCCGCGCGCCGTCGTGGTCGACGAGCGTCGCGTTCGCCATCTTCCTCGCCGCGGTCGCCGGCATCGGAGCGTTCGAGCGACCCGACCCCCTCGGCACCTGGCGCGGGGTGCTCTTCGTCGGGCGCGACGCCTGGGAGGGCATCTTCTTCATCGGCGTGCCGACCGTCGTCGCCAGCTTCGCCACGACGTGGGTCGACCACCGCGTCGGCGGCCGGTTCACGCACAACCGGTCGTCGCTGCTCGCGCTGGTCTGTGAGCTCGTCATCGTCGCGATGCTCACCGCCGCCGCGACGATCGCCTACCTCACGCCGCTCGGCCAGCGGTTCGTCTTCGACGTGCTGATCGTCTCGCTGGCGTCCGTGTTCGCGCTCCGGCTGCTGGTCATCGCGGCCGTCTCCGGGTCGCGGCTCCTCGTCGCGGCCGTCCCCGCGAGCATCCAGACCGGGACTGCCGCGGTGCTACTGTTCATCTACAGCGGGACGCTGCTGTACCTCGAAATCGGCGGCCCGCTGTTCGACGCGCTCCTCCAGCCGTACCTCGCCCGGCCCGAGCAGGCACCCGCGGAGCTGTCGTCGATCACCCCCGACCACTTCCTCCTGCTTGGACTCACGTGCGCGCTGTACGGGCTCGCAGTCTGGGGGTTCCTCTACATCGTCGACCGGCCGTGGCGCAACTCGCTCGGCATCTCGGTGCTCGATTTCGTCGGCGGCTTCATCGGTCACATCGCCGAGGGGAGCCGCGAACTGGAGAACTTCTTCGAGCAACTCGGCGAGGAAGCGGTCGTCCCGGTGACGGTCATGGCGGTCCGGACCCCCGCGGGCGAGGAGAAGGCCCGCTGGGTGCTCCCGATGATCCATCCGGGCCCGATGGGCGAGATCGGCGGCGGGAACCTCCCGGTCCGCGTCGCGGACCACGCGGACGGGCTGGCGTTCCCGCCCCACGCGACCGCCGGGCACGACTTCAACCTCGTCACCGAACGCGAGGTCGAGTCCGTCGTCGACGCCGCCGCGCGGGCGTACGACCGACTGGACTACTCGGCGTCGGCGACCCGTGGCGTCCGCGTCGACGCCGGCGAGGCGACCGTGCTCGGGCAGTCGTTCGGCGGCGACGCGCTGCTCGTCTCCTCGTTCGCGCCGGGCTTTGCCGACGACGTGGAGTACGCCGTCGGCCTCTCGGCCGCCTCGGAGGCCCGGGCGGGCGGCCTCCGCGACGTGCTGCTCGTCGACGCGCACAACTCGAACAACGGGCTCGACGGGCCGGACCTCGGCCACGTCACGCCGGGGTCGCGCCGCTCGTTCGACCTGATGGGCGCCGCGCGTGACGCGGCCGACCACCTCGCGAACGCCCCCCGCGGGAAGCTCCGCGTCGGCACCGCCTGGGACGAGACCGACTGGGTGCCCGAGGACGGCATCGGCCCGCTCGGCATCCGCGTGATGGTGACGGAGGTCGGCGACGACGGCGACGGCCACACGACGGCGTACGTGCTCGTCGACGGCAACAACATGGAACCGGGCCTGCGCGACGCACTGGTCGACGGACTCGTCGCCGACTTCGTCGACGAGGCGGAGGTGATGACGACCGACACCCACATCGTCAACACCGTCGAGGCGGACAACCAGGTCGGCGCGGCCATCGACGAGGCCGAACTCGAGGCCGCCGTCCGGGACCTCGTCGGGGCGGCCACGGAGGACCTCGAACCCGCGGAAGTCGGCATGGCGACCGAGCGCGCCGAGGTCACGGTGTTCGGCAACGACCGGACCGAGACGCTCGCCAGCCACGCGAACGCCGCCGTCTCGATGGGCGGCGCGCTCGCGCTCGCGGTCATCGTCTCCTCGCTCGCCGTCTCGGTCATCCTCTTTTTCCTCACCGGAGCCTGAACCGGGAGTCGGACGGCGAGCACGCGCTGCCGTTGCGTCCGGTGGGCAATCGACGTGAGTGCCGCTGCCGGTTCGGGTCAGTTCCCGGGAGCGAGTTCTCCGATTCGGACCGCAGTCTTGCGATCGGAACCCCCGTACCGGGCCGCCCCGACGGCCACCGATCAGGCGTCGGTTGCGATCGGTACAGGTCGAGTGAGACGGCGGGCCGATAGCTCCGATTCATGCTCCAATCTGGTGGTTTGATCATCTCACGGACGTCCGAGAAAACCCGACAACACAGTCGTCGACCGTAGCGATCGGACCCGACGGACCGTCCGGTGTCTTCCCCAGCCGGCACAGTTCGGGATTCGCCTCGGGACGTGCCACGGAGGTGTCCCTATCGGGACGCACGGCGCTCGGCCATCGATCGAGGGCGCGACGAATTCCGTCAGTAGCTACCGCTCCGATTCGTCCTCGCGTCCCGGGGTTTCGTCCGGAACTGGCAATCCGGAGGGTTCGGTCGTCCGATCAGGGTCGACCACGGGCGTCGTCCCGCCACGTCGCCGCGAGCGCCGGTAGCGACCGTTCGTTCACGTCCCGGAACTCGCCGCCGGCGTCGACGATACCGCCGTCCGTCTCGGAGTCGGCACCGACGTGGGTCAGCGCGCCCGCCGGGGCGTCGAGTCGATGGGCGAGCGCCTCGAACGCCCGTCGGTCGGGTTTCCGCCACCCACAGGCGACGCTGGTGACGACGGCGTCGAAGTCGGTCCGGGAGAGGTCCGAACGGACGAGCGTTCGACCGACGAGTTCGGGAACCGCGCAGTCGGCCAGCAACCCGACGGGACCGCGTTCGGCGGCCGCCTCGACGGCCTCGACCGCGCCCGCGCGGGTCTCGACCGCCGGGTCGAACGCGGCGACGACGGCCCGCCGAGCGGCGTTTCCCGGCGCGTCGACGTCGCGGGACGCGAGCGCGGCGCTCACGTGTGCGGGAAGTGGGACCTCGGCGTCGTCGGGCGCGTCGACGTGGCGCTCCCGGTAGGCGGCGTCCCAGTCGTCCGGGAGGGCGACGCCGCGGTCGAGGAGTTCGCGGCCAACCACGGTAGCCGGGTCGTCCGGGAGGTCGGCGTCGACGAGGGTTCCGAACGGGGCGAAGGACGTTGCCACGGGTGTGGGGTGTCCGTCGGCCGATGGCAAGAAGGCACCGGGAATCGGAGGCGACGGGGGCGCCGAGTCAGACGACGTTCGAGTCGATGTCGCGCGGGAAGTAGGTGAGCCACTCGGTGCCCGACTCGGTGACGGCGATGGTGTCCGAGTGGCGGTACCCGGCGTCCTCCGTGTAGATCCCGGGCTCGATGGTGTACACCTGACCGGGAGCCATCAGCGCCTCGCCGTCGTCGACGTGTTCGTACTCGCCCCAGCCGCGGTCGATGTACGGCGGTTCGTGGCCGCCGAGCCCGATGTTGTGGCCGACGTGGTGCTGGGCGAGGTCCGTGACGCCCTGCTCCTCGAAGTAGTTCCAGACCGTCTGGTCGACGTCGCTGATCGGGACGCCCGGGCCAAGCGCCTCGATGGCGATGGTCTGTGCTTCGAGCATGAGCTCGAAGTAGTGCTCCTGCTCGTCGGTGTAGTCGCCGACGAACATCGTCCGCTCGAGCTCGGAGTGGTAGCCGTCGACGTTCGCCGACGCGCCCGTGACGAGCACGTCCCCCTCCGAGAGCGTCTCGTTGGGGGTGTGGCCGTGCGGGAGGGCGGTCTCCCGCCCGGAGATGTAGCCCGCGTGGACCGGGCCGCTGCCGCGGACCCGGACCGAGTACCGGTCCCCGAGCGTGTCGAGCATCGCGCGGGAGGCTTCGGTCGAGGCGCGCTGGCTGACCGTCGCCGGGTGCGCGCCGACCTCGGTGTACTCCGCCAGGTAGCGGTGGCCGAGGTTCGCCCACTTGGCGGACTCGCGGATGAGATCGACCTCGGCGTCGGTCTTCTCCCAGCGCATCCGGCTCGTCCAGGACTGGGACTCGACGTCGACGAACTCCGAGAGGGCGGGGCCCTCATACCCCATCACGCCGGGCGCGCCGTCGGCGTCGGAGACGACGGCCTCGACGCCGAGCCCCTCCAGCATCTCGACGGCTACTTCGATCGGCGCGCCGCCGGGGTAATCGAAGTAGTGGTGGACGGCGTCGATGCGGGGGTTCGGCTCCACGCGCTCGACCTCCAGCCGCGGGACCGTGATCTCCACGCGCTCGTCAGTCACGGCGAGTACGACGGGTCGCTCGGTCTGGATGTGGTGGAAGCCGGTGAGATACTCGATGCCCGTCGCGCCGAACCACGTCGCCGCGTCGGCGTCCGTGTCCGCGAGCCGGCCGCGCACCTGCGCGAGCCGGGCGTCGAACTCGGATTCGGGGAGTTTCGTCGCCATAGCGGTCGATATCGCCCGTCGCGGCATAAGGTTCGGGGAACCGGCGGGCGGTCCCGTAGCCGACGGCAAACGCCCAAATAAATCAAATAACGCGATATCAAATTGCTCTCGCACGGGGGGAGGGTGACGGACCGGCGACTCAGGAACGGGCGGGTGACACGAACGACACCAGCTTTCGTCGGTGTCTCCGGGAGAATATATGGGTTCGAGCCCGTAGACGGGAACACAGTGACGGTCAGTTCCGAACCGAAGCTCTACAAGGCCGAGCGCACCGACGTCTCCCGGAACCAGGGGCCGTTCCGGACTCACTTCAACTTCCCCGGCCGCGCTCTCCCCGACCACGAGGACCACGGGTACGGTCCGCTTGCGACCGTCGTCGAGTCGTTCATGGACCCGGACACCCACATCGGGATGCATCCCCACCGGGACGAGGAGATCATCTCGTGGGTGCCGGCCGGCGTGATGCGCCACGGCGACGGGGAGGGGAACGACCTCGTCACCGACGCCGATCACCTGATGGTGATGAACGCGGGAACGACGTTCCGGCACGAGGAGTTCACCCGCGCGGGCGACCCGCCCCTGCGGATGCTCCAGCTGTTCGTCCGCCCCCACAGCCTCGGGCTGGAGCCGAACATCCAGCACGAGCCCATCGACACCCCAGTCGAGGGCGAGTGGCGTCATCTGTTCGGCCCCGAAGGCGCCGACGCGCCGCTTTTCGTCCGCAACGAGGTCGACCTCTACGACCTCCGCCTCGACGCCGGGTCGAGCGTTGACCTGCCGTCCATCGCGGGCCGGGACACGTACTTCTACGTGTTCGACGGCGCGGTCGAGGTCGCCGGCACGCGCTTCGGGACGACCGAGAGCGGCCTGCTCGTCGGTGAGTCCGACCCGACTCTCGCCGCCGGTGAGGACGCCACCGTCCTCGCGTTCCTGATCGACCCCGACGCGCCCGTCACCCGGCGGGGAACCATCGGTCGCTGACCCGCGACGGGAAGCCGTGCGACGTCCGCGTTACGCGGCGGTGACCGGCCGAATATTAAAGGCGTGACGCGACCGTCGGACCGTTGATAACGGATGGACGACCCCAGTCGATCGCGCTCGCCCGACCATCTCGTCACCCTCCTCGCCGACGGCCGACGTGAGGCCGCGGCGGCGTCCCTGCGACAGTTCGAGACGGCCGCAACCGAGGACCGAAAACGCGCCCTGCGTGCGCTTCGAGACCTCGCCGCGGACCGCGCTGCCGCGTTCGACGGCGTCGTCTCCGGGCTCTCCCCGTTTCTGAGCGACGACGACCGGGCCGTCAGGCTGGCGGCCGCGAAGCTGCTGGTGACCGTCGCGGAGTCGGAACCGGGGGCGGTCGTTTCGACCGTCGGCCCGGTCGCGGATCGGCTCGCCGACGAGGACGAGTTCTACTACGTCAGGGCCCGCTCGGCCGAGGTGCTCGGCTACGTCGCGCTGGAGTTCCCGGAGGCGGTGTGCTCGCCGGAGATCCTCGCCGACCTCCGTGTCGGCCTCTCGTTCGACGAGCCGGAGGTCCGGGAGAAACTGGCGAAGGCGCTCGAACACGTCGCCCTGGGCGACCCGGGACGGCTTCGCCACCAGGTCTCGACGCTCGCCGACCACCTCGACGACGGGGAGGAACTGGTCCGCTATCACCTCGCCACGGCGCTCGTCGCCGTCGGGAGTGCGTATCCGGAGCGGCTCACGGGCGCCACGGAGGCGCTCGCGGGACGACTCGACGACGGGACCGCCCACGTTCGAGGGCGAGCGGCCGAGGCGCTCGGCCTGCTCGGTCGGGACGTGACCGACGGCCCACCGCTGCCGGAGTCCGCGCTGGCGGCGCTCTCCGACGACGAGGAGGAGTTCGTCGGCGATCGGGCCCGGTTCGCGCTCGACTCGGTTCGGAACGGGACCGCATCCGACGATCCGCCGGACGGGATCGGATCGATCGACGGCGTGCGACGCACGACCGGCGAGGCCGTCGACGCGATCGTCGCACCGACCACGGAGGGCGAGTGTCCCCACTGCGGGCTGGCGCTGCCGGAAACCGGCCCGCCGATGTGCCCGCGCTGTGGCGCGCCGCGCTGACGAACGGCCGTCCCGGCGGCGACCGGGTTCACCTCCGGCACGGATCCGTCGGAGCCGTCGAACACGCTCGTTCCGAACCGTCGCGCCGTCGGGCGATCTTCTCCCGGCGCCGAACCGCCTTTGTGATTCCCGTCCGAGCATGGCCCATGCTCAGGTACGACCTGTCCGGCGAGGCCGCGTGGATCACCATCGATCGCCCGGAGAAGCGGAACGCCCTCGCGGTGGCGGACTGGCGGGAGTTCGCCCGACTGCTCGACCGCGCGGCGGGGGAGGCCCGGGTGGTCGTCGTCACCGGCGTCGGCGACGCGTTCTGTGCGGGCGACGACATCGCGGCGCTGGCGGCCGCCGAGACCGACGCGGAGGTGGCGGACCTGACGGACGCGCTGTTCGACGTGCTGTTCGGCATCGAACGGCTCGACGTGCCGGTCGTCGCGGCCGTGAACGGGCTCGCGTACGGCGGCGGCTGTGAACTCGTCGCGGCGAGCGACCTCGCGGTCGCCGTCGAGGACGCCACGTTCGCGCTGCCCGAGACGACGATCGGGGCGTACCCGCCGTACGCCGTCGAACGGATCGCGGCCACGGTCGGCAAGAAGCGGCTGATGGAACTCGCGCTGACGGGCGAGCCCATCGACGCCGAGCGGGCCCACGACTGGGGGCTGGTGAACCGCGTCGTGTCGGCGGACGGCCTCCGGGAGACTGTCGGGCGGTTCGTAACGTCGATCGCGGAGACGCCCGCGACCGCGACGAGGACTGCGAAGCGCGCGGCCGCGGCGAGCGTGGCGTCGGCCGACGAACGCGAGCGCGTCCACGAGTCGTTCGCCACGGTGCTCTCGGACGAGGACTGCCGGGCCGCCTCGCGGGAGTTCCTCGACGGGTGACCGTCGTTCCTCGCTGGTTGCCGGTCGTCCCTCAATGGCTGCCGGGCGTCCCTCGACGGTCGAACGGCGTCACCAGCGGTGGTGGACGTGGTCGGCGACGTGCTCGTCGTACACGTCCCGCGTCAGGCCGTGGAGGCGATACGGGAGCGGGTCGGCCCCGCTCGCGGCGACGTTCCCCCGGATGTGCTCGGGCGAGGTCGAGCCGGGAATGACCGTCGAGACGGCGTCGTGGTCGAGGATCCAGCGGAGCGTGAACGCCGCGAGCGTCAGGTCCTCGGGAACGTGCGGTTCGAGCGCCTCGACGGCGTCGACGCCGGCCTCGAGCGGGACGCCGGCGAACGTCTCCCCGACGTCGAACGCGTCGCCCTCGCGGTTGAAGTTCCGGTGGTCGTTCTCCGGGAACGTCGCGTCGCGGTCGATGGTGCCGGTCAGGAGCCCTGACGCGAGCGGGACGCGGACGATGACGCCGACGTCGCGGCGCTTGGCCTCCTCGAAGAATAACCCGGCAGCACGCTGGCGGAGGGGATTGAAGACGAGCTGGACGGTCTCGACGCCGGGGTACTCGATGGCCTTCAGCGCCTCCTCGACTTTCTCCACGCTGACGCCGTAGTGGGCGATCTTGCCCTCCTCCTGCAGGTCCGCCAGCGCGTCGAACGTCTCCGGCCTGTAGTACGTCTCCGTCGGCGGGCAGTGGAGCTGGAGCAGGTCCAGGGTGTCCTCGTTCAGGTTCTCCCGCGACCGGTCGACGAACCGTTCGAGGTTCCCCGCGTCGTAGCCCTCGGCGGTGTGTGGGTCGAGCCGTCGGCCGGCCTTCGTCGCCACCGTCACCTCGTCGTGGGCGTCACGCTCGTCGAGCACGGCCGCGACGTGGCGCTCGCTGCTGCCGTCGCCGTACACGTCGGCGGTGTCGAGGAAGTCCACGCCGGCGTCGAGGGCCGTCCTGACGGCCTCGCGCCCCGCCTCGTCCGACACGTCGCCCCAGTCGCCGCCGATGTTCCAGGTGCCGAGTCCGATCTCGGTTACGGGGCCGACCTCGCCGAGGGTTCGTCGATCCATACCGACCGCTCGGCCGCGACTTCAAAGACTCCCACGACGGCGGCGAGGCTCCCCGGGTATCCAGCGTCCCGGCGGGGCGACGGCTCGCTCGTTTCCTTTCTTCATCACGCGTGGCGCGCGTGTGCGTAAACGCTCAAAAATGACGAGACTACACGGACGTTCTCGACCAGTCGCAGTTCACACCGCCCTTCTCCGCTCACCTTACTCCGTCTGCGGTTATCGCTCGATGGCGTCTCCCGATCGCGGACACGTCACGGGTTCACGCGCTCCGACGTTGCCGACGCGGGGCCCTCGTACCACAGTCGGGGACAGCTTTTAATAGGGGCTGTGAGTACGCACTCCTGACACGTGGGCGGACGACCCGTCGATGCGGCGTCCGGGATCCACAACGGCGGTCGGCGTGGCCCCGTCATACACGCGTCTGCCCGGCTCTCCGGCCGGCACGGCGAGCACGCGAGGTCGGGCCGACCCCGGCCGATCGTATGACGAACTTCGGCCTCGAACCGGGATCGGCCCCCCTCGAACACCGGAGGACGGCGGACGTTCGTCTTACGTCCAACGGGCAGAACGTCTTACATCCCCGGTACATTTATAATACATCCGTCTGTGATTACGGCTGCGTAAGACGGATCGTCTTACGAGCCGCTGACGCCGGGCGGACGACACGCCGAGCGGCTCGGGACTCGAAGCACGCGGACGCGTGCTCGCCGTCTTACCGGGGGAATGTAACAATGGAGCGTGTGACACTACGGATACCCAAACAGCAGATCGAGGAGGTCGAACAGTTGGTCGAGACTGGCGAGTTCCCGAATCGCAGCGAGGCGATTCGCTCGGCGGTCCGCGACATGCTCAACGAGCAGACCGAGGGCTCCGGCGAGCGCACCCGTCGTGAACGGAGCAAGCGCAGCTGGGCGAAGGTGTAACGATGCAGGACATCGTTCAGGACGCCCTCGAGAACGCGGAGGCCGAGAAGCGTCAGATGTCCGAGGTCGGCGACGACGAGGACGACTTCGGGGAGCCCCGAATCGTCATCGTCGGCGCGGGCGGCGCGGGCAACAACACCATCAACCGGCTGTACAACATCGGCGTCGAGGGCGCCGAAACCGTCGCCATCAACACCGACAAGCAGCACCTCAAGATGATCGAGGCCGACACGAAGATCCTCGTCGGCAAGTCGCTCACGCAGGGGCTCGGCGCCGGCGGCGACCCCAGCATGGGGTCGCGCGCGACCGAGATGGCCCAGGGGACGATCAAGGAGGTCCTCGGCGACGCCGACCTCGTGTTCGTCACCGCCGGGATGGGCGGCGGGACGGGTACCGGCGCGGCGCCGGTCGTCTCGAAGATCGCGAAGGAGCAGGGCGCCATCGTCGTCGGCATGGTGTCGACGCCGTTCAACGTCGAGCGCGCCCGCACCGTGAAGGCCGAGGAGGGCCTCGAGGAACTCCGTAACGAGGCCGACTCGATCATCGTCCTCGACAACAACCGCCTGCTGGACTACGTGCCGAACCTCCCGATCGGCAAGGCGTTCTCGGTGATGGATCAGATCATCGCCGAGACCGTCAAGGGTATCTCCGAGACTATCACCCAGCCCTCGCTCATCAACCTGGACTACGCGGACATGTCCACCATCATGAACCAGGGCGGCGTCGCGGTGATGCTCGTCGGCGAGACGCAGGACAAGAACAAGACCCAGGAGGTCGTCAACGACGCGATGAACCACCCACTGCTCGACGTCGACTACCGCGGCGCGAGCGGCGGCCTGGTCCACATCACGGGCGGCCCCGACCTCACGCTGAAGGAGGCCGAGGGGATCGCCGACAACATCACCGAGCGACTGGAGGCGAGCGCCAACGTCATCTGGGGCGCGCGCATCCAGGACGAGTACAAGGGGAAGGTCCGCGTGATGGCCATCATGACCGGCGTGCAGAGCGCGCAGGTCCTGGGCCCGAGCACGCAGAAACAGGCCGACAAGTCCCGTCAGAGCATCGAGGGCCAGCAGGGCTCCGACCTCGAGGTTGACGCGAAGGCCAACCACAATAGCTCGCAGGCCGCCTGGCAGTCCGACGGCGGCCGCGAGAAGACCGAACAGAACAACGGCCTCGACGTCATCCGCTGAGGGGACGTCCCGCCGTCGAATACCCGTTTACACCCTGGTTCCGGCCCGATCCCGGGGCGACGACGTGTCGCCCCACCCCGCGGCTTTTGCGTGCGATGCGTCCCGTTTCGGGACGGATCGCCGTTCGGGGAAGCGTTCGACGAGCGATGCAAACATCGACCGCGCCCGCCGCTCGATTCCTCGCTCACCGACCGGGGCCGGTCGATTTCTCCGTCTTACACGGCCTCGACGGATTCGATGAGCCGGCACTTCCGGCAGACGTCGCGCGCCGTCGAGGAGCCGCAGCGTTCACACTCGGAGAGGTCGGTCGATCCCTCGCCCCGGTACTCCTCGGCGACGATGCCGGCCAGCTCCTCGTAGCCGGCCATGATGGAGTGGCGCGTTCCGGGGTGGTTCTCCTCCAGTTTCAGGAGCAACTGCTGGATCTCCCCGCGATACGCCTCGCTGGCGTGGGGACACTCGGTGATGTGGGCGGGCAGGTCCCGGACGTGTGCGTACAGCGCGACCTCCTTCTCGGGGACGTCCCGCAGCGGCTTCGCTCGCGGGACGAAGTGCTTCGACTCTCGGCGGTCGGGGAACGCACCCAGGCTCGCGTCGAAGTGTTTCGCCACCTGTGCGACGTCGCCCTCCAGGACGTTCATCAGCGCCGTCTGGGCCTCGTCGTCGAGGTTGTGGCCGGTGAGCAGTTTGTCTGCCTCGAACTCCGCGGCGTACTCCTCCAGCAGGTCGCGCCGGAACACGCCACAGTACGCGCAGGCTGCCATGTCCTCCGGGTCGTCCTCGACCACGTCGTCCATCCTGACGCCGAGTTCCTCCTCGTAGGTCACCGTCTCGTGGCGCATGTCGAGGTCGTCAGCAAGTTCCTCGCAGGCCGCGAGCGACTCGTCACGGTACCCCTCGATGCCCTCGTGAATCGAGAGCGCGAGCATCTCGACGCGGGGGTCCCGCGCGAACGTCTCGTCCAGAATCCGCGTGAGGACGACGCTGTCCTTCCCCCCCGAGAGGCCGATGACCCAGCGCTCGGGGTCCTCGGGCGTCGCGTCGTCCGGGAGCAGGTCGTCCTCCCGGACCCGGCGGCGCACCCGCGTCTCGACCGACTCCCGGAGGTGCTCGCCACAGAGGTGAGCCCCGGAGTAGGCGGCGTGGTGGACCGCCTCCCGGCCGCACTTGTCGCAGTTCATTGCCGGACGCTACCGACCGCGCGGGGATACCGGTTTCGTCCGACGCGAGCGTTCAAGTGGGAGAGCGGGACCATGCTCCCCCGTGACCTGAGTCACGCGGCGCGTCGGACCACGGTTGCGCGGTCCGACGGCGCGCCGACTCGCCGCGAGCGGGACCGCCTGTACGCCAGCATGGACGACGCGCGCCGCTCGAACAGCCGTTGCGCTCGGACCGGGAAACGGACAGCCTGATAGTATCGCGTTCGGACCGACGGGTATGACTCCCTCGATCGCCGCGGTCCGCGCGTTCCTCTATCGTCTGGGGTTCTCCTACTTCCCCGCGTTCTGGATGACCGGCGGGACGGTGACCGACCTCTCTCCCGACTTCTCGTACGCACGCGTGAAGCTCCCGCTGAACTGGCGGACGAAGAACGTCGTGGGGACCACCTTCGGTGGGAGCATGTACGGGGTCGTCGACCCGGTGTACATGGCGCTCCTCAGGAGACGCCTCGACGGGGACTTCACGGTCTGGGACATGGCGGCCGAGATCAGGTTCCGCCGGCCCGGCCGGTCGACGCTGTTCGCCGAGTTCCACGTCCCCGAGGAGGAGGTCCGCGAGATCGAACGGTCGCTCGCGCCCGGCGAGTCCTGCGACCGCGTGTACGACGTGGAACTGGTCGACGCCGAGGGGGAGATCCACGCCGAGGTCGAGAAGACGCTGTACGTCCGCCGGGACGAGTGAGGGCCGGCGACAGCCGGGCCTCCACCGTCGGGGACGGACGCCGACGGCTCGTACCGAGGTGGATCCCCCGCCGGCGCGTGACGTAAGACGCTTACAGCCGGGACGCCCAGCACCTGCCATGGATCGCGCCGCCGCGCTCGACCGCGTCGACGCCATCGTCGACGCGGTCGAGTCCGACCCGATGCCGGTGCCCGTCCGCGAGGTGTGGGTGTACGGCGACGTCGCGCTGGGGCTCGACCCGGTCGAACGCCTCGACGTGTACGTGACGAAGGACCTCCACATGCGCGGGGACGCGGACGCGGAGTCGGAGTTCGAGACGTCCCACGGCGTGAAGGGCGTCGGGAAGTCGGTCTCGGCCGAGTGGGCGAGAGCGTTCCCCGAGCACCTCCGCGCGAACGAAAACGGCCACGCGGCGCCCGAGAAGTGTCTCGCCGCACAACTGCTGCCCGAGGAGGAACCAGTCCACCTCGAGGTGTGTAACGCGCCGTTCGACCGGAACGTCACACAGCGGCTGAAGGGGGCGCTCGCCCGCGAGGACTACGCCCAGATCCTGGACCCGCGCGGCGTTCAACTGTGGGCCGACGGGACGCGGGCCGAGGAGACGATGGAGAAGCTCCGCGGCGGGGAGCTCCCGTTCCCGACGCTGTCGGGCGCGCTGGAGATGCTCGGCGTCGAGGAGCCGAAGGCGTCGGAAGCGGCCGACGCCGTCCGCACGTATCGCGACGGCCAGGAGGGGCCGACGGTGCGCGGCGACGTGGTCTGAAGCAGTTCCGACGGGCGACTGGACGGGCTTTCCGCTCAGACCCGCCCGACGGTCACGTCGAACGGGACGACCTCCACGCGTTCGTACGTTCCCTCGCTCATCTGCTCGACGACCTCACGGCCCATCCGACGCCACTCCCGACGCAGTTCCTCGTACGCGTCGGGCGACAGTTCGCTCGTGAGTTCGGACTCGTGGATCGAGAGTCCCCCGCCGCTCGCCTTCAGCCGCGCGCTCTCCAGGTCGGCCTCCGAGTAGGGCGGTTCGACGCGCTTCTCGTGGTGATAGCGGCGCGTCCGCAGCCCCGACAGGCCGGCATCGAGGAACCCCTGACGCACGCGCTCGCCGAGCGCGACGTCCGTGTCGACGCCCGCGATGTACGCCGAGCGGACGCGTGCTTCCAGGTCGGCTTCCGAGTCCACCGTCGAGGCGACGCTGACGTCGGCGTTGTCCGGCTCGACCGCCGCGACGAGCTCCGAGGAGACGCGCGCGAACTCCCGGACCGCCGCGACGGGCTCGGGCAGGTTGATCAACAGCGCCTGGCAGACGACCAGGTCGAACGAGTCGTCGGGGAACGGCAGCCGGTGTGCGTCGGCGGCACAGTACGCCGGGTCGGTTTCCTCCCGCGCGACCCGGAGGAGGTCGGCGTCCGCGTCCGCGCCGACGACGGTCGCGCCGGGCGACTCCGCCGCGAGCACCCGGGTGAGCTGACCCGTCCCGCAGCCGACGTCGAGGATGCGGCTCCGGGAGTCGAGTTCGAGGCCCGCGAGCGCGTCGCGGGACTCCCACATCCCGCGGCGCGTCCGGTCGAGGTACTCCGGGGTGAATCGACGCATTGGGGTCGGGTCTGGTTTTCGTCGGGGTGCGTGGGTGAAAAGGGGGTCGGATGAATCGCGTCGGCGGCGTTACGAGATTCGACGAGGGTGCAACGAAGCCCTCACGCGCTCCGCTCTCGCGACTCGCGCTGCGCGCCTCGGCTCGCTCCGCTCGCCTGCGGTGCTTACGGGGTCGGGGTTCGCGGAGCGCGTTCGCCCTTCGTGAGTCCGCCAGGGTGGAGCCTGAGCCGCGGGGGCGTCCGAGGCGGTGCTGTCGGCGGCAGTACGGATCGTGACCGAACGGTCCGAACCGAACCCTATTCGGACGTCTCGGCGACCTTCACGACCTGCTTCCCGACGTTCTCACCGTCGAACAGCCCGAGGAACGCGTCGGGCGCGTTCTCGATGCCCTCGGTCACCGTCTCCCGGTACCCCAGGTCGCCCCGGGCGACCAGTTCGCCCAGGTGTGCGGTCGCCTCGCGGAACCGGGGCGCGAAGTCCCGGACGAGCAGGCCCTCCACGCGGGCCCGCGTCTCGATGAGTTTCCCGAGCTTCCGCGGTCCCGTCGGGATCTCCTCGTCGTTGTACAGCGCGATCTGTCCGCAGATCCCGACCCGGGCGTCGACGTTCAGGTGCGACCAGACGGCGTCGGTCACCGGACCGCCGACGTTGTCGTAGTAGGCGTCCACGCCGTCCGCGAGCTCGCCGAGCCGCTCGCGGACGTCCTCGGTCTCGTAGTTGATGCCGGCGGTGAAGCCGAGGTCCCCCGTGAGCCACTCGACCTTCTCGTCGCTGCCCGCGACGCCGATCACGTCCGCGCCCTGCAACCCGCCGAGCTGTCCGGCCACCGAGCCGACCGCGCCCGCCGCGCCGGAGACGACCATCGTGTCGTCGGCCTTCGGCTCGACGACCTCGCGGACGCCGAAGTAGGCCGTCCGCCCCGGCATCCCGAGCACGCCGAGCGCGGTCGAGACGGGCAGGTCGCCGGTGTCGACCGGCGTGAGATCCGAGCCGTCGGCGCTCGCGTACTCGGCCCACGGCAGGTTCCCGACGACGGTCGCGCCGGGCTCGAACCCGGCGCCGTTGGACTCGACGACCTCCGCGACGGCACCGCCGTACAGCGGCCCCCCGACCTCCCAGGGCTGGGCGTACGACTCCCCGGCGCGCATCCGGTCGCGCATGTACGGGTCGACCGAGAGGTACAGCACGCGGACGAGCGCCTCGCCGGGGGCGGGCTCCGGGCGGTCGACCTCCCGGAGGTCGAACGTGTCGCTGTCGGGCGTTCCCTCGGGGCGCGTCGCCAGGTGGAACCTGCGGTTGTCGGCCATACCCGTCTGCAGGGCCGCCCGGGCCATAAGCCCCCGAGAACGGGAACCGACGGGGAAACCGTTTCCGGGCCGCCGGGGTCGACCCTGGCTGCCGCCGGCAGGGCGCTTATGTCCCCCGAACGGGTAGGGCGGCCCATGAGCGGACTCGCACTCGATGCCACCGGGCTCGACCGGTACTCGCGGCACATCATCCTCGAGGAGGTGGGTCCCGAGGGGCAGGCGGCGCTGCTCGACGGCTCCGTGCTCGTCGTCGGAGCCGGCGGCCTGGGCTCGCCCGCCGTCCAGTATCTCGCTGCCGCCGGCGTCGGACGGCTGGGCATCGCCGACGACGACGCGGTCGAGCGCTCGAACCTCCAGCGCCAGATCGTCCACGCGGACGCCGACGTCGGGCGACCGAAGGCCGAGTCGGCCGCCGAGTACGTCGCGGATCTGAACCCGGACGTCGACGTGGAGACCCACGAGACGCGCGTCGACCCGGGGAACGCGGCCGACCTCGTCGCCGACTACGACGTCGTGGTCGACGCCTCGGACAACTTCGCCACGCGCTACCTCCTCAACGACGTCGCCCGCCTCGACGGGACGCCCGTCGCCCACGGCGCGATCTACAAGTTCGAGGGGCAGGTGACGACGCTCGTCCCCGAGGGCCCGTGCTACCGCTGTCTGTTCCCGGAGGCACCCGAACCCGGCGAGGTGCCCGACTGCGCGACGACCGGGGTGCTCGGGATGCTCCCCGGCACCGTGGGCTGCCTCCAGGCGACCGAGGCCGTGAAGCTCCTGCTCCAGGGCAGCGGCGCGCTCGCGGACGCCGAGGTGCTGGCGGGCAGGCTCCTCTTTTTCGACGCGGCCGGGATGACGTTCGAGACGGTCCCCTACCGGCGGGACCCGGACTGTCCGGTGTGTGGCGAGGACCCCATCGACACCATCGAGGGCGTCGAGTACGCCGGCGGCTGCGGGATCGGGGGCGAGGCGTGAACGCACGCGGTCGCGGGCGGAGGCTCGGGGTGAGCGCGGCGTGAGCGTCGCCGACCTGCTGAACGGGATGCCGTTCGCGGACCTGCTCGGCATCGAAGTCGTGGAGGCGACGGACGGCTACGCCGAGGCCGAACTCCCGCTGCGGGAGGAGCACTCCTCGGTGCCGGGACGGGAGATCGCCCACGGCGGTATCACGTACGCGCTGGCCGACACCGTCGGCGGGGCGTCGGTCATCTCGCTGCACCACAAGCCGACGCCGACCGTCGACATGCGCATCGACTACCTCGCGCCAGCGACGACGGACCTCCGGGCCGAGGCGGAGGTCGTCCGCGACGGCCGCTCGGTCGCCACCGCCGACGTCCGCATCGAGGACGTGGACGGCACCCACGTCGCCGACGCGCGCGGGACGTTCAAGACCGGCGGCGGCGAGGACGGCGGCGCGTGGGGCGTCGCCTCGCCGGAGGACGCCCCGTAACCCGCCTCGATCTCCAGCCGGCGCGCCCGCGGCGTCGGCCGTCCCGTCGAACCAACTGCACCCGACGCCGTCAGCGGTCGTCGCCTTCCGGACGCCAGTCGGCCAGTTCTGCCTTTGTCGTCCGTGTCCAAGTCCCGCGGAGATGCGCCCCAGTCGCGTGCTCCTCGTGACCGTCCTCGTGCTCGCGAGCGCCGTCGTCGGCGTGAGCGGAGTCGCGTCGTCAGCACCGCCGTCGTCGTCGTCGACACCGTCCACATCCTCGGCCGCCGGGTCCGGGCCGTCGGCCGCCGGGTTCGGGTCCTCGGCACTGCCATCGGCGCCGCGGGCGTCCGCGTCCGAACCATCGACGGCACCCGGCCTCGCGCAGTCGAACGGGAGAGCCGGGACCGCGACCTGCGACTACGCCGCGCTCTACGACGGGGTCATCACGTCGGTGGTCGGGGTGCGGACGAACGCCGGCCAGGGCTCGGGCTTCGTCTACCGGGTCTCGGGGACGAACGACACGAGCTACGTCGTCACGAACGCGCACGTCGTCGGCGACGCGAGTTCGGTCATCGTCCAGTTCGCGACCGAGGAGTCGCGACGCGGCGAGGTCGTCGGCCGCGACCGGCTTGCTGACCTCGCGGTGGTTCGCGTGACCCGGACGCCCGACTCCGCGCGGGCGCTTCCGGTGGCGTCGTCGCCGCCGGACCCGGGCCGCAAGGTCGCCGCGATCGGCAACCCGCTCGGACTCGACGAGTCGATCACCCACGGCATCGTGAGCGGCGTCAACCGGACGCTCCCGACGACGCGGGCCGGGGCCGTCCCGAACGTCATCCAGACCGACGCGCCGATCAACCCCGGCAACAGCGGCGGGCCGCTCGTGACCTGTGACGGCACCGTCGTCGGCGTCAACACCGCCGGGATTCCCGCGGCACGGGCCGACAACATCGGCTTCGCGGTCTCCGCGACGCTCGTCGAGCAGGTCGTCCCCGCCCTCGTCCGGACGGGCGAGTACGATCACGCCTACCTCGGCGTGACGACCGCGCCCGTGACGCCGGGGCTCGTGAGCGCGACCGGGCTGAACGCGACCGACGGCGTGTACGTCCACGAGACCGCCCAGGGCGGGCCCGCGGCGGGCACTCTCCGGGGGACGACCGGGTTCGCCGTCGTCGACGGCACGAGGGTGCCGGTCGGGGGCGATGTCGTCGTCGGCATCGACGGCCGGGCTGTCGACTCGACGGAGGACCTCTCCCAGTACCTCCTGACCGAAGCCCGACCGGGGGACACGGTCACGCTGACGGTGATCCGCGACGGCGAGCGGACGGAGGTGACCGTGACGCTCGCCGAGCGCCCCGAACCGCCCTCCCGATGACCGGCGGTCGCCGGCGGGCACGCCCCCCACGGCGTCGGCACTCCTCGCCCGACGATCGCCGAACCCAGGACGGCGATCAGTATCACGATCGAAAATCCGGTTCTCCGGGGGCTACGGTCGTGTACCGTGAGAATCGTCCACGCGGATTTCGCGAAAGGTTTTTAAGCTTTGGCCCGCTAACTCGAAGTGAAGTACCTACCCGGGCGTGCCGGTGAACGCCAGGCCTCCCACCCTCCCAATGAGCAACGTACGACAGTTCCAGCACAGCGAGACGGAGTACAGCACCGACGACGTGGAAACCACGGACGACGAGCGAACGTCGACCCACGAAGAGCAGCACGCGTGTCCCGAGTGCGGCGGCAACCTCGAGGTCGACGAGGCGCGGGGCGAGACCGTGTGTCGAGACTGTGGGCTGGTGGTCGAGGAGGACGAGATCGACCGCGGGCCCGAGTGGCGTGCGTTCGACTCGGCCGAGAAGGACGAGAAGAGCCGCGTGGGTGCCCCGACGACGAACATGATGCACGACAAGGGGCTCTCGACGAACATCGGCTGGCAGGACAAGGACGCATACGGCAACCAGCTCTCGAACAACCAGCGCCGCCGCATGTCGCGGCTCCGCACGTGGAACGAGCGGTTCCGGACCACGGACCACCAGGAGCGGAACCTCAAGCAGGCGCTGGGCGAGATCGAGCGGATGGCCAGCGCGCTCGGCCTGCCCGAGAACGTCCGCGAGACGGCGTCGGTCATCTACCGGCAGGCGCTGGAGAAGGACATGCTGCCCGGGCGCTCGATCGAGGGGATCGCCACGGCCAGCCTCCACGCCGCGGCGCGGATGGCGAACGTCCCGCGCTCGATCGACGAGGTGGCGCGCGTCTCGCGGGTCGACGAGGAGACGTTCGAGCGCGCCTACCGCTACACGGTCCGGGAGCTCAGCCTGGAGATCGAGCCGGCGGACCCGGCCGAGTACCTCCCGCGGTTCGCCTCGGACCTGGGCGTGAGCGACGAGACGGAGCGCGAGGCGCGCGAACTGCTGGAGACGGCAAAGCGGGCGAACGTCCACTCGGGCAAGTCGCCCGTCGGGCTCGCCGCCGCGGCAATCTACGCGGCCGGCCTGCTCACGAACGCCGACCTGACCCAGAAGCGGGTCAGCGAGGTCACGGACATGAGCGAGGTCACCATCCGGAACCGCTACCAGGAGCTGCTGTCGGCCCGCGAGGACGCGCACGGCTTCGGCGACGGACGCTCGGAGACGACCGCGTAATCGGCTCCCCCGCAACCGGGACCACGACCGCTCCCGTTACAGCGAACCCGCGGGATCGTTCGGGGAGGAAACCCTCCTGAAAGATAACGCTTTTCGGCCGCCACTCGGAACCTCGAAGCATGTCCGACGAACTCAAGCGAGGACTGGAGGGCGTGCTGGTCGCCGAGTCCGGTCTGAGCTTCATCGACGGGGGCGAGGGGAAACTCGTCTACCGGGGGTACGCCATCGAGGACCTGGCCGAGCACGCCTCCTTCGAGGAGACGCTCTATCTCCTCTGGCACGGCGAACTGCCGACGGCCGACGAACTGGCCGAGTTCTCCGACGCGATGGCCGCCGAGCGCGGCATCTCCGCGGACACGCTGGCGACGGTCCGCCAGCTCGCCGAGGCGGACGAGGAGCCGATGGCCGCGCTGCGGACCGTCACCTCCTCGCTGTCGGCCCACGACTCCGACGTGGACGCCGACCCGACCGAACGCGAGGCGAACGCCCGCAAGGGCCGACGGATCACGGCGAAGATGCCGACCGCGCTCGCCGCGTTCGCCCGCATCCGGAACGGCGACGAGCCCGTCGAGCCGCGCGAGGACCTCGACCACGCCGCGAACTTCCTCTACATGCTGAACGACGAGGAGCCCGACGACGTGCTCGCGGACGTGTTCGATCAGGCGCTCGTGCTGCACGCCGACCACGGCCTGAACGCCTCGACGTTCTCCGCGATGGTGACCTCCTCGACGCTCGCGGACCTGCACTCGGCGGTCACCTCCGCGGTCGGCACCCTCTCGGGGAGCCTCCACGGCGGCGCGAACGCCAACGTGATGCGGATGCTGAAGGAGGTCGACGAGGCCGGCCAGGACCCGGTCGACTGGGTCGAGGAGGCCCTCGATGAAGGTCGCCGCGTCGCCGGCTTCGGCCACCGCGTCTACGACGTGAAGGACCCGCGGGCGAGGATCCTCAGCGAGCGCTCGGAGGAACTGGGCGAGGCCGCCGGCGACACGAAGTGGTACGAGATGTCCACGGCCATCGAGGCGTACATGATGGAGGAGAAGGGGATCGCGCCCAACGTCGACTTCTACTCGGCGTCGACGTACTACCAGATGGGCATCCCCATCGACGTGTACACCCCGATCTTCGCGGTCAGCCGCGTCGGCGGCTGGATCGCCCACGTGCTCGAACAGTACGAGGACAACCGGCTCATCCGGCCCCGCGCCCGGTACGTCGGCGAGGAGGACGCCGACTGGGTCCCGATCGACGAGCGGTAAGCCGCACGAAGACGGAGGCTGTTACCAGTTCAGTATCGTTCGTTTTCCGGTAGTGGACGTGCTAACACTGCTGCCGACGGGGTTATCCGTTTTGCGGTCGATGTGTGCGTATGGAGTTCACAATACCTCCCGAGCAGCGCCGTGAGTACGCCGACCGAGTCCGCGCGAAGGCCCGCTCCGAGGCCGGCCAGCGCGGCGAGCAGCTCCGACACGAGATGGGGGACCGCCTGTTCGACATCCTGGCGGAGAGCTTCCCCGAGGAGTACGCCGCCCGTCGCCGCCGTGACGCCGGCCGCGCGTTCGTCGCCGGCATCGCCGTCGGCCTGCTCGGCCGCGAACTCCTGGGCCGTCGCTGAACCGGGCGGCATCGACCCGCAGGCCCGATCCGAACTTCTTTCGACCGATCACCCGTCCGAGCCGACGCTCCCGCGCTCGTCGAGCAGCCGCGTCGCCCGCCCGACCCAGTCCGTCCGGACGAGCCCCCACGCGGTCACCGCGAGCATGAGGACGTAACAGACGAACTGGCCGACGTAGGCCGCCTCGATTCCCCAGCCCGCGAACTCGTAGAGCCCCCACGAGACGCCGACGTAGCCGCCGAACATCCCGACCACCCGCGAGGCCAGCGGGATCCGCGTCTCGCCGCCGGCGTCCAGCGACGCCGAGGCGACGACGTTCGTGATGCCGAGCACGCCCGCGAGCCCCAGCACCGTGACGAACGGGACCGCCGCCGAGGCGACGGCCGGCTCCGCCGCGAGCAGTCGCGCGATGGGCGCCGCCGCGAGCGCCACGCCGCCGCCGAACACGAGCGCGATCGCGCCGCCGAGCACGACCAGCGCCGTCGCCGCTCGGCTCGCCGACGTCGCCGCGTCGTCGCCGTCGGCACGATCCGACGCCGTGCCGTCCGCTTCCGCAGCCGTGGCGGCCTGCTCGCCGAGCCGCTGGCCGACGACGATGCTCGCGCCGCGGCCGACGCCGCTGCCGATCGGACCGAGCACCTGCGTGTACACCCGCCAGGCGAGCTGGTAGCCCGCGTTCGCGGCGGTCCCGAACTGGAGCACGAGCGTGTTGAACGGGAAGACCGCGACCGCGGTGACGAGGCCAGCGGCGCTCTGTGGGGCCGCGATCGTGACGAGCTGTCGGGCGATCGTGAGGTCACGCGGCGCGACGAAGTCGACCGGGCCGCGCAGGTGGGTGTAGCCGACCAGCACGAGCGAGCGGGCCGTCATGGCCACGAGCGAGGCCGCGCCGATGCCGACGATGCCGAGGCGGGGCGCGCCCAGCAGGCCGAGCCCGAACACGAGCGAGGCGGCGGCGTTGCCAGCCGACGCCGGCACGGAGACGTACGTCGGCGTGCGGGTGTCGCCGGTCGCCTCCAGCGTCGCGCTCGACACCGCGGCGAACGCGCCCAGCGGCATCGGGAGGGAGACGAGCAGGAGGTACTCGGCCCCGCGGCGTGCGGACTCGGCGTCGGCTCCGACGAGCCGGAGCACCTCCGCGCCGAAGCCGACGCCGACGACCGCGAACGGGAGCGTGAGCAGGGCTGCGAGCATGGCGGCCTGCGTGAACGCCTCGTCGCGGTTCCCGGTCGCGCCAGCGCCGGTGTCCTGGCTGGTGAGCGTCGCCGCCCCGCCGATGACGCCGCCGGCCGCGCGGAACGGGAGCGAGGCGAACAGGTCCGCGATGCCGAGGCCGACGACGGCAGCGGGCGAGAGCGCCGCCGAGATGACGACGTCGGTCGTCCGCATGAGCTGTCCGACGCCGTTGCGCGCGGTGACGGGGATTCCAAGCCCGAGCGCGCGCCGCCAGACCGGGTACCAGCCGTCGGGCAGCGCGGCGTCGAGGCCGGCCGCCGCTCGGGAGCGGAGGGACATACCTGCCGGGGACGTCGGTCGGACTTGTAGCTACCGAAACATCACACGCCCGTGCGGCCGTCCCCCTGGGCGGTCAGGGCCCGTCGGTCACCTCGCCGTCGCCGGTCCCGCGTTCGGCCATCATCCCCGCGGCGCGCTCGGCCCAGTTCGTGTAGCGGAACCCGACGAACACCAGCACCGCCATCGCGACGTACTGGAGGCCGACGCCCCAGTAGGCGCCGACCTCGGCGTACCCGAGCGTGACTCCCGCGAGGAAGGAAAAGCCCAGCAGGAAGCCGAACACGCCGACGAGACGGGCGATCAGGGGAACCCGCGTCTCGCTCGCGCCCTGGAGCGCCCCCGAGAGCACGCTGAACGTCGCCAGGAACGCGGCGGTCGCGCCGTAGACGCGCGCGAAGGCGACGGCGTAGGGAACCGTCTCCGGCTGGTCGGTGAACACCCGGACGAACTGCGGCGCGAGCGCGACGAGCCCCAGGCCGATGACGCCGATGGTCGCGAGCGCGAGCGCCGTCACCGCGTAGCCGTCGTATCGTGCGCCCTCGTCGTCGCCGTCGCCGAGCGCCTGCCCGACGACGACGCTCGCGGCGACGTGGTAGCCCCGCGAGAGCGGGCCGGTCACCTGCTGGTACATCCGCCGACCGATCTGGAAGCCGGCGTTCACGTTCGTCCCGAACGACAGCAGGAGCGCGTTGAACGGGAACTCCGCGAGCGCCGCCGCGAACCCCTCGACGATTCGCGGGGCGGAGACGCGGACGAGCTGGCTGGCGATGACCGGGTCCCGGGGGCGCACGAGGCTCGCGTCGGACCAGTCGGTCGCCATCGCCGCCAGCAGCATGCTCGCCGTGAACACGTTCGCGGCCGCGGTGGCGACGCCGACGCCGACGACGTCGAGCCGCGGGATGCCCAGCGGCGCGAAGCCGAGCCCCAGCGCGACCGAGCCGACGATGTTGAACCCGTTGGCGACGACGTTGACGTACATCGGCGTGCGCGTGTCGCCGGTGCCCTGGAGCGAGCGCGCGGCGATGAGCGAGACGTGGCGCGCGGGCGCGGTGGCGAAGACGATCGCCAGGTACTGCCCGCCGAGCGCGGCCGTGTCCGCGTCCGCGCCGAGCAGCCCGATGACGGTCTCGCCGAAGAAGAACCCGAGGAGGACGAACGGGATTCCCAGCACGAGTCCGAGCAGGACCGCCTGCGTGATCGCCTCGTCCCGGTTCCCGGTCGCGGCCGCGCCGGTGTCTTGGCTGGAGAGCGCGATGGCGCCGCCGCCGAGGCCGAGGCCGATGCGGAGCGGGAAGCGGGCGTAGAGGTCCGCGAGGCCGATGGCGACGACGGCTGCCGGAGAGAACTGCGCGGTGACGATGATGTCGGTCGTCCGCATCGCCGTGCGGAACGTCTGTTCGGCCATGACCGGCCAGGACAGCGAGAGCACCCGCTTCCAGACCCCGACCAGCCGGCCCGTGTTCATGTACGTCCCTGCGTCGGCCCCCGTTTCAGGCTACCGAATGGGGAACGTCGCGCGGGGAAGGAACCGGAACCACGCGTGTCCGAAAGCGGCCGCCACCCCGTCACCAACGGCATGGCGTGCGAGCGCCTGCCCGAAAACATGGAAGCGTACGAGCGGGCGTATCTCGAAGCGATCGCGGAGAACCTGGCCGCGAGCATCGCGATGGGGATGCGGGACGGGTCGGCGGACGTGGAACTCGTCGAGAGCGAGGACCGGCTGACGACGGCCGGGGAACTCTGGGTTCGCGGCTACCTGACCGGCCGGCTCTCGATGTTCAGGGCCGGGACGAACGGCAACCCGAACCTCTCGGCGGCCGACCTGACGGAGATCGCCGCGTTCGTCGAGGACCACCAGGCCGGCTTCGCGGCGGAGCTGTACTCGTGACCGCCCGGAGGTGGCCGGCGTGACCGACCGGCCCGCGCCGCCGTTGCGCGCGATGAGCTACAACGTTCGCTACGCCGACATCGATGGCGGCGAACACGGCTGGGAGAACCGGCGCGACCCGATCGCCACGGGGATCAGGTTCCACCGTCCCCACGTCGTCGGCCTGCAGGAGGCGCTCCACGACCAGCTGGAGGACCTCCGGGAGCGGCTGCCGGCGTTCGACTGGCTCGTCGCGGGCCGACCCGAGGGCGGCACCGCGGGCGAGTACGTCCCCATCGGCTACCGACGCGAGCGACTGGCCCCCGAGGACGATGGCTCCTTCTGGCTCTCGGAGACGCCCGGAGAGTCGGGAAGCGTCGGCTGGGACGCCGCGCTGCCGCGGCTCGTGCGCCACGCGCGGTTCCGCGACCGGCGGACCGGCGGTGAGTTCCTCCACGTCAACACCCACTTCGATCACCGGGGCGAACGCGCCCGGGTCGAGAGCGCCCGGCTGCTCCGCGACTGCATCGACAAGCTGTCAGGGTCGGTCCCCGTCGTCGTCTCGGGCGACTTCAACTGTCGGGAGTCGAGCGAGCCGTACCGCGTCCTGACCGACGGCGCGGGCGCGACCCACCGACGCTCGCTGACCGACACGCATCACATCTCGCGGTACCCTCACCACGGCCCGGAGACCAGCATGACCGACTTCAACGACCTGGTCCCCGAGAAGAAGATCGACCACGTGTTCGTTTCGGCGGGCGTGGACGTGATCAACCACGGGACCTGCTCGGACACGTACGGCGACGGCTGCTACCCGTCCGATCACCTGCCCGTCATCGCCGACGTGTCCCTGCCCGACCCCGCGTGAGCCGGACGGCCGGCGCCGACGCGACCGGCCGCGGTCGACGGGGGAAAACGCCTTCCTCCGGCCCGACGTGAACTCGGTATGGACGTGTTCGTGTACGGGACGCTGACGAACCCCGAGCGGGTCCGGGAGGTGCTCGACTCGTTCGTGTTCGTCGGGCCGGCGGTGCTGGACGGCCTCCGGGTCGTCGACGGGAAGTATCCGACGCTCGCGCCCGCCGAGGGCGCCGATTCCGCCGGCGGCCGTGACGGCGGGGCCACCGGACGGATGGACGGCCCGGCGGTGGCGGGCCGGCTGCTCAGGACGGACGAGGTCGACGCCCTCGACGCGTACGAACGGGTCGAGGACGGCCTGTACGTCCGCGTGTCGGTCCCGCTGGTGGCGGACGGAGCGAGCGTGGACGGCCCGGCGGACGGTGCACCCGCCGGCGGCGACCGCGAGGCCGCCGTCTACGTCGGCGACCCCGACCGGCTCGACGCGGCGGCCTCCTGGCCCGGTACGGGCCCGTTTCCGGAACGGGTGCGAGCCGCCGTCGCGGACCGCCCGATTCGGGTCACACGCCCGTCGGTGGATTGAAGCGAGCGACGGGCGGCGTGCGGGCGTCATACGAGCGGATTTAACCGACGCCCTCTTGCGATTTTACTTCCGCTTCGCGTGACGCACATTTTTATACCTGGGGGGCTTTCCAGCAACTGCACGTCACACGCGTGCATTCCCCCTCCCCTTCGGACGTAACGACTAACCAGCGACGCGTCCGAACCACGGTATGCTCTCGCTAGCGGACGTGCTCGCGGCCCGCGACCGGGTGAACGAGGTCGCCCGTACCACGCCGCTGGAGTACTCTCACACCTTCTCCGCTGCCACCGGTGCGACCGTCCACCTCAAGCTGGAGACGTTCCAGCGCACCGGGTCGTTCAAGATCCGCGGCGCTCGGAACCGCATCGGCACCCTCTCGGCGGAAGAGCGCGAGCGGGGCGTCGTCACCGCCTCCGCCGGGAACCACGCCCAGGGCGTCGCGCTCGCGGCGACCCGTGCGGGCGTCCCCTCGACCATCGTCATGCCGAAGTACGCGCCCATCTCGAAGGTGTCGGCGACGCGTCGCTACGGCAGCGACGTGGTGCTCCACGGCGTCGACTACAGCGAGGCGGCCGCCCGCGCCCACGAGATCGAGGCCGCCGAGGACCGCACGTACGTCCACGCGTTCGACGACGAGCTGGTGATGGCCGGGCAGGGGACCATCGGCCTGGAGATCGCAGAGCAGTGCCCCGAGGCCGACACCGTCGTCGTGCCAATCGGCGGCGGCGGACTCGTCTCGGGGGTCGCCACGGCGGTGAAGGGGACGCTCGACGACGTGCGGGTCGTCGGCGTGCAGGCCGAGGGTGCCTCAGCCACGGCCGACTCCCTGCGGAAGGGGAGCCGCCAGGAGCTCGCGAGCGTCGACACCATCGCGGACGGCATCGCCGTGCGGGCCACGGGCGAGAAGACGTTCCCCGTCATCCGGGAGCACGTCGACGAGGTCGTCACCGTGAGCGACGAGGAGATCGCCGTCGCGGTGACGAAGCTGCTCGAACGTTCGAAGACGCTCGTCGAGGGCGCCGGGGCCGTGTCGCTCGCGGCGGTCCTCGAACGCGCGTTCGAGTACGAGGACGACGAGACGATCGTCCCGGTCCTCTCGGGGGGCAACATCGACATGAACACGCTGACGACGGTCGTGTTGCGGGGGCTCGTCGAGATGGGCCGGTACCTCAAGGTCCGGACGGAACTGAAGGACCGGCCCGGCGCCCTGGAGCGGCTCGTCGAGGTCATCGCCGACGCGAACGCGAACATCTTCGCCATCCGGCACGACCGCACCTCGCGGGACATCGCGGTCAACGCCGCGGAGGTCGAGGTCGACCTCGAGGCCCACGGCGACGAGCACGCCGCCGAGATCGTCGCGTCGCTGGAGGGGCACGGCTACGAGGTCGACGTGCTGGCCTGAATCGACGTGCTGGCCCGAGTCGCCGTACCCGCCTATGGCTCTTCTACTGGATGTTCGGCCGCGTGTAGTCGATACCACACGGTGAGGAACTGCCGGCCGAGCAGCCACATCTCGTGGGTGGCGAGGAGGTCGGCGTCCTCCCCCTCGGGGGCGACGCGGACGGTGAACGTCTGGTCCATCGGGAGTTCGACGGAACCGAGGGGCGTCCGGAGGTAGAGGCCGGGGTCGCCCGGGCCCTCGGTGTGGAGACGGACGCCGGTTCCCCGCGCCGATTCGGAACCGTTCTCCCCGGCGGTCCCCCCGTCGAGGTGGTCGATCCGCAGGACCGTCGAGAGGTTCGAGCGTGGGAGCGGCACCGCGATGTTGACGAACCGCTCGCCGTCCCGGACGTGGCTCGCGTACACGGCGACGAAGACGGCCGTCCCCCCGTCGTCGGTCCGGACCCACGCCCGGGCGCCCTCGCGTGGGTCGACGTCGGGTCGGACCTCCGCGAAGCGACTGTGAAGTCGCCGTCCCTCGGCGGAGCGGCCGGGGAGGTTCAGCTGTCCGAGCGCGGCCGTGACCGGCGAGGCGAGCGCGGCGCCGAGCCGGAACGGCGCGTGCCAGCGGACGTCGTACGCCACGTCGAACTCGGCGGTGCGTTCGTAGAACGCGCGGACGAGGGGCGCGACGCGGTCGGGGTCGAACCCCGGACGGGCGTACGCCGCGAGGTCGTCCATCTCGCCGAGCGGCTCCCGGCCGGTCGTGATCTCCGCCCGCTCGGGCCAGTCGCGGCCGACCCGCCGGCGCGCCGTCAGCGGGGAGAGCGGGACCCGCCGGTCGTCGGCTCCGGCGGTGCCGGTTCGGACCCGGTCGACCACCGCGGCGGCGGCGAACGCGAGGGCGGTCGCCGTGACGCTCACGAGAGCCGAGAGCACGAACAGCGCGGACGCGCGCCGGAGTCGCATGGTCGAATCGAAGGGGGGCCGATTTAAGGTACGTCCGGTTCCAGCCTCCACCATGAAGCGCGTGATCTCCACCGACGAAGCGCCGGCCGCGGTCGGCGCGTACAGCCAGGCGACGACGAACGGCGACGTCATGTTCACGGCCGGCCAGATTCCCCTGACGCCCGACGGCGAACTCCGGGACGAGGCCCCCATCGCCGAGCAGACGGAACTGGCGCTGGACAACCTCATGGCCGTCCTCGCCGAGGCGGACGCCGGGGCGTCGGACGTGCTGAAGACGACGGTGTTCCTCGCGGACATCGACGACTTCGAGGCGATGAACGAGACGTACGCGACGTACTTCGACGAGGAGCCGCCCGCGCGCTCGGCGGTCCAGGCCGGCGCGCTCCCGAAGGGCGTCGGCGTGGAGATCGAGGCGGTCGTCGACCTCGCGTGACGCCGCGCCGGAAGTCGGCGCTGCTGTGGGGTGCGGTCGGCGCGCTCGCGTTCCTCGTGCTCGCGCAGGGCGCGGTGCTGGCGTCGGTCCGGCTGCCGGTCGGGTTCCTCGGCATGCTCGGCATCGCCGTGGCGCTGGGCGCGGTCGTCGGCGGGGTGTCGTATCTGGTCGAACACCGCCTGACGGGGAAGGGACAGGCTTAAAACTGCGACGCGGGTAGTTTCGACGCGAGCCAGGATGGCCGAGTGGTAAGGCGCACGCCTGGAAAGCGTGTTCCCCTTGGGATCCAGGGTTCAAATCCCTGTCCTGGCGTACTTCTCGGGCCGACACCGCGAGCGAACGAAGTGAGCGAGCCGTCGGCCCACGAATATCCGAACGACAGGGATTTGAAGTAGACGAGTCGCAGCCCGCGCAGGCGAGCGAAGCGAGGCGAGCAGGACCGTCTCGGCGTGGTTCAAATCCCCGTCCTGGCGTCTTCTTCCACGATTTTGACGGTGAGCAGTCAGCGCAGTCAGCCCTATCCGGAAGGGTAGTGGATCCCTCGGTTGCGAGGACCTCGAAAGCCCCCGTAGAAGACTCGGCCCGCGTCCGGACGGGTCCTGTGGAAACCGTACGGCAGACCGCGAAAGCCCCCGCACCTGTCGGCTCGGTGCGGCCGCTGCGCTTCTCGTCGGTCGGCCTGCGGCCTCCCTCCTGTCGTTCGAAAGGCGCTTTGCGCCTTTCGTGATGACGAAAATCTCCGATTTTCGAACCACGGTGCTTGACGGTCCACGCCGTCGCCCACAGGTGCGGCCCCTTTCAGTCCCCCCACCGCTCCGCACAGCAACGCCCACACGCCTCCCCAGCCGATTCGTTCACTCCACTCCCTCCGGTCGTTCCGTTCACTCATCCCTCGCGCGCATCCGGCGGGCACGGAGGCCCGCCGGCACGCGCCGACCGCACTCCCCCGGTCCACACGACAGGGAAGTAACCTACTCCGCGGTCAGGTCGTCCAGGTCGGGCGACGTCGACTCCGCGTACCCCTCCAGCATGTTCTCGACGTACTTCGCGACCACGTCCACCTCCAGGTGAACCGGGTCGCCCGGCTGCTTCTCCGAGAGGTTCGTCAGGTCGTGGGTGGCGGGGATGACGGCGACGTCGAACTCGTCGGGCCGCCGCTCGGCGACCGTGAGCGAGATGCCGTCCAGCGTCACCGACCCCTTGTCGACGACGTAGCTCGCGTACTCGGGTGGCAGCGCGAACGCGAAGCGCCAGTCCTCGCCGACCTGCTCGATCCCCGTCACGCGGGTCGTCGTGTCGACGTGGCCCTGGACGACGTGGCCGTCGAAGCGCCCGTCCGCCGGGAGCGCGCGTTCCAGGTTCACCAGGTCGCCCTCGCGTACCGCGCCCAGGTACGTCTTCTCCACCGTCTCCGCCGCGAGGAACGTCTCGAACCAGGCCGACCCGCCGTCCGCGCCCTCCGGCTCGCCCGCATCGCCCGCGGCGTCCCCACCGTCGGGTCCCTCCTCCAGGTCGCCGAACGCCTCGACGGTGAGACAGACGCCGCTCACGCTGATCGACTGGCCGTGTTCGAGGTCGTCGAACCCGTCGACGCCGATCCGGAGGCGGACGCCGTCGTCGGTCTCCTCCCGGCCGAGGATCGCACCCGTCGTCTCGACGATGCCGGTGAACATGCCTCTTCGTTCCGTCCCGCAAGTGGAAAGCGTTCCGACTCCGTGACGCCGGGTGGCTTTTTGCTCCCCCGTTCCCCACCGGCGCGCATGAACCCGTTCGCCCGCCTGCGGGCCAGTTTCGTCGCCGGGCTCCTGCTCGTCGCACCGCTCGCGATCACGCTGTTCGTGCTCGACTTCGCCGTGGACCGACTGACCGCCGTGCTCACCGGTCCGATCCGCGCGACCAGACTCGCCGAGTACGTCGGGAGCGAGCCGCTTGCGCACGTGCTCGCGGCGGTGACGCTCGCGCTCGCCGTCACGCTCGTCGGCTTCGTCGCCTCCAACGAGGCGGGACGGCGGCTGTTCGGCGGCTTCGAGCGCGGCGTCGGCCTCCTGCCGGTCGTCCGGACCGTCTACTTCGGCGTCCGGCAAGTGAGCGAGTCGCTCGGGACGCCGGGGGACGGCTTCGACCGGGTCGTGCTCGCGGAGTACCCCCGACACGGCGTGTACGCGGTCGGCTTCGTGACGAACCGCGCGCCGCGCCGGATCAGCGAGCGGGCCGACGAGGAGCTGTACGCCGTGTTCTTCCCGCACAGTCCGAACCCGACCGCCGGGAAGCTTGCGATGCTCCCCGACGAACAGCTTCTCGAACTGGACATGAGCGTCGCGCGCGGCCTCCGGCTCGTCGTCACCACGGGACTCTCGATCGAGGACCCCGAGGAGCTCCCCGAGCCGATGGCGCGGTGAGTCCCGGGTGGCCGATGGTCCACTCGTGCCCGGCCGCCGATGCGAGGCGAACCGGTTTTGTCGCCCTCGGTCCTACCCCGTCCCGTGGCACTCGGCATCCTCGACCAGCTCGGCCTCGCGGCGACCCTGATCTTCGCCATCCCCGTCGCCGCCTACGGGCTCCAGCAGGCGGCCGGCGGCAGCCTCGTCGTGGGTGCGGCGTTCCTCGTCGTCGCCGCGCTGATGGTGTATCTCCCCCAGCGGCTCACCACCCCGGGGGACGTTCCGGGCAAGGCGGCCGAGAAAGCCCTCGACACCGCCCTCGGAAGCGAGAACGGGCGAGGCGACGGCGAGGACGGGTCGAACCGCGACGAGAGCGGGAACGGTGCGGCGGCGAGCGACGACGACGCCGCGGACGAGGCCTGAGCTTCTCGTGGACGGAGCCTCCCGTCCCCGCGAGCCGGCCCTGACGCGACGGCGGGCCGTTCCTACCGTTCCCGCGGGACCAGTCCGAACGGGTACTCCCCGAGCAGCCGGTAGCCCCGGTCGGTGACCACGGCGAGGTCCTCCAGCCTGACGCCGCCCCGCTCGGGGTCGTAGACGCCCGGCTCGATGGTCACGACGGTCCCCGTTTCGAGCTCCTCGTCGCCCGGGAGCGACGGCCCTTCGTGCAGCGAGAGGCCGACGCCGTGGCCCGTCGAGTGGGTAAAGCCCACCTCCGCGTCGTCGACGCGGAAGCCGTAGGCCGCCAGTTCGGCGGCGGCTTCCTCGTGGACCGTCGCGGCGGACACGCCGTGCTCCAGTTCGGTGAGCGCGGCGTTTCGCGCCGCCTCGACCGCGACGTACGCGCGGCGCTCCCAGCCGCCGTCCGGGTCGACCGCGAACGTCCTCGTGAGGTCGCCGTAGTAGCCGTCCGGGCCGCGCGGCGAGACGTCGAGCAGCACCGTCTCGCCCGGCCGGATCGCGTCGTGGCCGGTGAAGTGGAGGTCCGCGGCGGTCGGCCCGCAGCCGACCACGGTGTTGCCCGCGTCGCGGACGCCGTGAGCGGCGAGCACCCGGTTCACCTCCCGGCGGAGCCGTTCGGTCGTGAGCGGCGCGCCGCTCCAGACGACCTCGTCCCCGTCGACCGCAGCCTCATACAGCACTCGCTCCGCTCGGGCCATCCCGCCGGCGGCGGTCCCCTGAACGCGACGGAGTCGGTCGAGTTCCGGGTCGGTCTTCACCCGCCTGTCCCGGGCCACGGCGTCGGTCGATTCGATGTCGTACCCCGCCTGTTCGAGGTAGACGGCGGCGTCGTGCGGGACGTGCCGTGGAACGAGGACGGTCTCGCCGGCGTCGACGCCGGCGTCGTCGAGCACCCCGGCGGCACGGAGCCCCGCCGGGTCGCCCTGCCGGTCGGTCTCGACCGCGTCGCCCGGGAACTCGCGCCCGGCCTGCTCGTCGAACAGCGCGGGCGGACAGAGCGTCGCGGTGCCCCGCCGAAAGACGAACGCGTACCCGCGGTCCGGACCGGAAAAGCGCGTCAGGTAGCGCAGGTCGTCGTCGAAGCGGTCGCCGACGTGGACGAACGCGGCGGCGTTGCGCCGGCGGAGTTCCGCGGCGAGGAACTCGTAGTCCGTCCCGAGCGGGTCGGGGTCCACGGCGTCCGGCTCGGTCGCGGTCCGGGCTGGCGCGTCCGGGGTCGTTCCCGCGGACGCCGCCGGGTCGTCTCGGTCGGGCACGGCTCAGGCTTCGGGTTCGGGGGCGTCGAGTTCGGCGATGACCTCCTCGACGAGCTCCTCGGGCGGGTCGTCCTTGAGTTCGTTCGAGAGCACGACGCTGATGGGGAGCGTCGGCGCGCCGTTCACGAGGTTCTCCATGAGGACCAGCCGTTCCCGGGCACGGGACATGCCGACGTAGAACACGCGGCGCTCGTTGTCGGTGAGGATCGGCACCGGGTTCGTCGTCTTCGTGAACTCCTCGCCGGCCGGGAGGCCCTCGATCTCGATCTCCTCCTGGCGGACTTGGGCGGCCATCTGCTCGACGACCTTCTCGGTCAGGTCGGTGTTGACGAACACGTGGTCGGCCTCGCGGCCCTTCGCGGAGTGGATGGTGCCGAGGCGGACCCGGCTCGGATCCATCTTCCCGTAGTCGCCCCGGAAGTACGCCTTCACGGACTTGCGCTGAAAGGAGGTCACCTTCCGGGCCATGTCGGCCGCGCTCGCGCCGTCGGGCATGAACGGGACGAAGTCGGTGACGTCGTCGGGCGAGAGCGGGATCTCCGCGAGGTCGTCCTCGTCGGTGGTCTCCTCCACGTCGTCGAGGAAGTCGTACAGTTCGTCGCGCTCGTTCGAGCCGAACGCCGAGTCCTGGAGGATGTCGGCGAGCCGGCGAGCCTGCAGCACCGTGAGCGCCTCGTCGTTCTCGATCGCCTCGACGCCGCGGACGTAGTCGGTGAGCCGATCGGTCCACATCCGCTGGTCGGTGAGACACGAGAAGGGGATGCCCTCGGCCATGAACTCGTCGATGAACTGGAACATCTGGTAGCGCGCCCGGAACAGCACCATGATCGTCTCGTCGGTGCGCTGGACGGTGTGGCGGACGTTCCGCACCAGATCGAGCATCGAGGGCGACTCGATGGCCTCGACGGTTCCGCCCTCCTTGCGGGGTTTGAGGTCCTTCTCCTGGCGCTTCTCGATGTGGCGGATCTCGCGGTTGACGACCGTCAGGATGTCCGAGGGGAGTCGGTAGGAGTTGGGCAACACCTCGTCCCGGTCGACGTGCGTGTCGAGCAGCAGGTCGGGGTCGGCGCCCTGCCAGGCGTAGACGACCTGGTCGTCGTCGCCCGCGATGAGCACCGTCTCCATGTGTGGCCGCCACTCCTCGTACACCTCGTACTGGAGCGTCGTGATGTCCTGGAACTCGTCGATGACGAGGTAGTCGACGTTCGGCAGGAGCGAGCGCTGCTTCACCCGTTCGAGCATGTCGGCGAACCCGGTGAGGTCGTGTTCGCCCTTGTAGGTCCGCCACGCCCGGATCGTGTTCGGCACGTCCAGCCGGTCGTCGTCGCCGGGCCACGTCGGGGTGTACTTGTTCCCCTCCTGTGCGTTCGGGTCGATTTCGGGCGGGAGCCGGACCTCCTCGACGTCCCACTGGAACGGCACGTCGTACCAGTCGGCGACGTCGCGGTGGGTGCGCTGGAGCCACTGGGAGGTGGCGATGACCTTGTTGCCGAGCGTCGTCGAGCGGGCGGTCCGCCGGCCGCCGCCCGAGTACTCGTCCTCGAACTCGACGCCGTACTCCTCGCAGAACTCCTCCTTGTCCGAGTCGGAGACGACGTCGCCCCGCGAGAGGTTCAGCAGTTCGTACGCCTTCGCGTGCATCGTGCTCACGTTGCCCTGGAGGTGTCGGGGCGTCGTGTCGAGTCGTTCCGCGAGTCGCTCGCGGATCTCCGCGGCGGCAGCCCGAGTGTAGGAGACCACGAGGATGTCCCGGATCTCCGCGCCCTCGTCCTCGATGAGGGTCTCGACGCGGTCGAGCAGCGCCGTCGTCTTCCCGCTGCCCGGACCGCCGAACAGTCGGGTCACCGTGGGGTCGCTCATGTCCGCTTACTGGCCCCGGCCCCCCATAAGCGACGTGGCTTCCGCTGGCCGGGATATCGGCTGGAAAACGGGCGATTCGCCCGTGCGGGGGGCGGCTCCGCTACCGGCGCGTCTCGGGTCGCCAGCCGCACACCGAGCACGTCCGCGCGTCGTCCTCGTGGAGTCCGCCACAGTCCGGACACTGTTTCTTGTTGTACGACTCCTCCCATCGTGTCGGCTCGGAGTCGTGACCGCGGGCACTCAGGAACTGATCGAACAGGTCGTCGTCGGGGCTCGGTGCCGACGCCATACGTGGTACGCTATGACATGGCAGTATATAGGTATTGGGGCGGTATGACACGGTCGAAAACCGCAGCACGGCGCGGAGTTAATCTGCTCCCTCGTGCGGTTTTCGGTGGGCCGGCAGTGACGGGTACTCCGGGGAGGGACGGGCGCGGGCGACACGGCCAGTTGCCAGCCGCCGGTTACCGATCCAGCCGTTCGATCGCTCGGACGAACTGGTGTGCCGGGGCCGTCTTCACCCAGCCCACGGGCGTCGCTGGTCGAGTCTTCCACCCCTTTGGTGCCGCGTCCTGGTCACCGCCGGCCGAGCACGTGGTCGGCCGCGATCCCGCTCCCCTTGATGCACGCGACCGTCCCGAGCCCCGGCCAGGTCGTGTCCCCCGCAAGATAGAACCCGTCGACGCCGACGTCCTGTGGCACGGCGCGCTGGTTCGCCGTCTCGAGCGTCTGGCGATACCCCCCGACAGCGCCCCGTGGCCGGTTCGTGAACGCCTCGTAGGTGACCGGCGTGCCGACCTCGTACACCGCCGGGTCGGTCCCGAGGTCGGGGTAGACGGTTCGCGCGCCGCGGACCAGTCGCCGCCCGATCGCCGCCCGCCGTCGCTCGTAGGTCGCCTCGTCGAGCCCTTGCCACGGCTCGACGTCACAGTGGGTCGTGAGCATCACCGCCCGGTACCCCTCCGGGGCGCTCACCGTATCCCCCGGCGCCGACACGGAGACGAACATGTTGTTGCCGTTCCCCAGCGGTTCGTCGTACTCCGGCAGGATCTGGTGGTGCGTGTGCTCGCGACCGGCGACCGCCGCCTCGGGAACGCCGAGGAACACGACGATCGCGCCGCCTTCCTGCTCGCGCATCGTCGAGACGTACTCGTCCAGCCGCTCCCCCACGACCGAGGGAGCGATCCGCCGGGTGAGCTCGGTGGGAACCGCGCTCACCACCTGGTCCGCCCGGTGCCGACCGTCGTCGGTTTCGACGCGGAACGACCCGCGACTGCCGGTCACCTCGGTGACCGCCTCCCCGACGTTCAGGGTCCCGCCCATGTCGGCGTAGTGGTCCGTAAACGCCGTCCAGAAGCCGTCCATCCCGCCGGTCGCCCGCCCGAGGCCCGCGCTCCGGATCGTGACCCCGAGGATCGAGTTGAGCAGGGGAGCTTCCTCGAGGCCGGCGTGGACGGTGTCCTCGACGAGCATCGCCATCGCTGTTCGAAGCGGGCGGTCGTCGTACACGCCGTATCTGACGAGCGCGTCCTTCATCGTCCACCGGAGATACCTGACCAGCCCGACGTTCGACGGCCCGACCGCCCGGGCGTTGCGAAGGAGGTCACCCACCCCCTGGATCGGCAGTTTCACGTCCCGCCTGGTGAGCCCCCAGAGCGTCTCGGCCGTCCGGTCGAGAAAGCGGAAGAACCGGCGGTGGGACTCGTCGTCGCCGAACGCCCGCCGCCGCTCGCGTTCCCACTGCTCCTGGTCGTGATAGAGGGTGACCGTCCGGTCGGGCAACCGAAGTTCGTAGGCGTCCTGGACGTCGATCTCCGGCGGCTCGAATCCGATCTCCGAGAGCAGCTGGCCGCCGACGCCGCCGGGACTGAAGTCCACGAGCGTCGTCGCGCCCACGTCGAAGGAAAACCCGTCCCGCCGATAGTAGCCGGCACACCCGCCGACCCGATCGTGTCGTTCCAGGACGACGGTGGAGCGTCCCGCGGACTGTAGTCGTGCCGCCGTCGCCATCCCGGCGACGCCGCCGCCGACGACGGCGACGTCGAACCGATGACCGCCCATACGGTTCGACGTCCGGCGCGACCCACCGTAAATCCGGGGGACGACGTGGGTGGAAGCCGGCCGAGACTCGCCGCTTCACCCGGGGGCCGGGCCGACGCGATTCAGAGCCCGTACAGCGCCCCGAACTTCTCCTCCACGTAGTCCACGAAGTACTCGGCGGTCAGCGGCTCGCCGGTGGCCTCCTCGACCAGTTCGTCGGTCGGGTAGCGCCGGCCGTGCGAGTGGACGTGTTCGGTCATCCAGTCCCGGAGCGGCTTCAGGTCCCCCTCGCGGATCTTCGCGTCCACGTCGTCGACGTCCCGCCGCATCGCGTGGTCGAGTTGCGCGGCGAGGACGGAGCCGATGGTGTAGCCCTGGAACGCCGCGAACCGGCTCGACCAGTGGATGTCCTGTAGCACGCCGACGGCGTCGGTGTCTGGCGTCACGTCGAGGTACTCCTCCATCTTCCGGTTCCAGGCGTCTGGCAGCTCCTCGACCGCGAGGTCGCCCGCGACGAACGCGCGGTCGAGTTCACAGCGGAGGATGATGTGCAGGTGGTAGGTAAGCTCGTCCGCCTCCACGCGGATCAGGTTCTCCGGGTAGATGCGGTTCACCGCGGCGTACGCCTCCTCGGGCGTCACGTCGTCGATGCCGTCGAGATGCTCCTTCGCGGTCGGGAGAAAGCCCTCCCAGAACGGCTTCGTGCGGCCGACGTGATTCTCCCAGAATCTGGACTGGCTCTCGTGGACGCCGCTGGAGAGCGACGCGCCGAGCGGTTCGCCGAACCGTTCCGTCGGCAGGCCGAGTTCGTAGCTCGCGTGCCCGAACTCGTGGACGGTCGCCGTGAGCGCGTCCATCGGGTCGTCGGGCTTGAACCGGGTCGTGATGCGCGCGTCGTACTGGTTACCGGCCGTGAACGGGTGCGCCGAGACGTCGAGGCGGCCGTGCTCCTCGGGGTAGCCGAGCAGGTCCAGGACGGCGTCCGAGAGCGCCCGCTGCTCCTCGTCGGCGTACGGGCCGGCCTCGACGAACGGCGAGGGCAGGTCGTCGCCCTCCGCCTGGATCTCCTCGATGAGCGGGACGAGCGCGTCCTTGAGCTCCTCGAAGATTTCGGCCATCCGGTCGAGCGGGAGGTACGGCTCGCCGTCCTCGTACATCACCTCGTAGGGCGGCCGGTCGGGGTCGATGGCCTCGGCCCGTCGCACCTGCAGGTCCCGGAGCGTTTCGAGGGCCGGCGCGAACCGGTCGAAGTCGTCCTCGGCCTTCGCCTCCTGCCACACCCGCTGGCTGTTGGACGTGTGCTCGGTGAGTTCCTCGACGAGTGACTCGGGGACCGAGCGGTTGCGGTCGTGCCGCCGCCGGATCTCGCGGACGTTCGCCGCCTCCGCCTCGGAGAGGTCCGCGTCCTCCGCGTCGGCGATGGCCTCGGCCATCCCATCGCTCGTCAGCTTCTCGTGGGTCGTCGCCGAGAGCGCGGCGAGCTGCTTGCCGCGGGCGGGCGTACCGCCCTCGGGCATGGTGACCTGCTGGTCCCAGTAGAGGACGCCCGAGCCGCTCTCGAGGTACGCGATCCGTCTGTATCGGTCGAGGAGGGCCTCGTACCGTTCGGGTGCTTCTCGGTCGGGTTCTCCGCCGGATTCGGCGTCGGAGGACTGGCGTGCCATCTCGTATCTTCGTGTGTGGTAGACGGTATCAAGGTCCGGGTGTGCTGTGTTCGTGGCCGGTTTTCGTTCGGTGTCGGGTCGGGTTCTCGTGTGGTCGAGGAGGGTTTCGCGGTTTCCCGTCAAACTGCCTCGAAAGCCTACTGTGTGTCGCGTTCGGTCCTGTCTCGGCTGTCGTGACGCACGCCTCGAAAGCCCCCGGCTGGCTACGCTCCTCGGCACGCTCTGCGCTTCTAGCCTCGGTCGCTCCGCTCCCTCGCCTGCGATGCTCGTCCCTCGCGCGAATTGGCCGCCCACGAGGGGTGGCCGCCGCGCGCCACCGCACCCAGTCGGTCCTCCCGCGACACCGAGGGGTCTTTGCCCCGGCGCGGCCCATCTCCGGGCATGACCGACGGCGACGCGGACTCCGCCGGCCCACTCGCCGACCGCGACTGGCGGCTCGTCCGCGAGGAGGCCCGGCCCGGCCCGCTGAACATGGCGCTCGACGAGGTCGCGGCCGAGACGGCGGCCGACGGCGGACCGCGGACGGTCCGCGTGTACCGCTGGGAGCCGTCCTGCCTCTCGCTCGGCTACAACCAGGACCCGGAGACGGTCGACTGGGACCGCTGTGCCGACGCGGACGTGGATGTGACGCGCAGACAGACCGGCGGCGGCGGCATCTACCACGACCGCTCGGGCGACGTCTCCTACTCCATCACCGCCCCCGCGGCCGAACTCCCCGGGTCGCTCATGGACGCCTACCGCCTGCTCTGTGAACCCGTCCTGGACGCCTTCCGACGGCTCGGCGTCGACGCCGACTACGCGGGCGAGGAGCGCGACGCCGTCTACCACCCGGCGTGCTACCTCCGGGGGCTCCACCCGGCACACGACGTGCTCTCGGCCGGCGGCGACGGCCGGAAGCTCTCGGGCAACGCCCAGTACCGCCGCGAGGACGCGGTCATCCAGCACGGCTCGGTGACCTACGAGTCGAAGCCCGGCGACCATCTCGCGTGCTTCGCCGACCCGGGGGTGACCGAGGACCGGTTCGCCGAGCGGGTCGCCGGCATCGCGGAACTGACCGACGCGACGCGCCGGGAAGCCGTGACTGCGTTCGAGGACACGCTGGCGGAGTGGGCCGACGCGTCGCCGGGCGAGTGGACGGCGGAGGAACTGGAGCGTGCAGAGGAGATCGGCGACGAGAAGTACCGGAGCGACGACTGGGTCCGGCGGGTTCCCGGCGGTCGGTAGGTGATTCGAGCTTCGAGCGGTCGATTTTGCGTCTACTCCACCGCTTCCGAAGCGGCTTTGAGGGCCCGCCGACCACCCGCAGGCATGACGGAACTCCGGATCGGCGCACACGAGTCCATCGCCGGCGGCGTGTCCAACGCGGTCGACGAGGCGATCGAGGACGGCGGCAACTGCGGGCAGATCTTCACCCACTCGCCCCAGGTCTGGAACCACGGCGAGATCGAGGACGTAGAGGCCGAGCGCTTCCGCGCGACGGCCGACGAGAACGACGTCCGCCCGTGGGTCATCCACTCGTCGTACCTCGTGAACCTCTGTACGCCGAAGGAGGACCTGCGCGAGAAGTCGGTCGACTCCATGCAACAGGAGGTCGACGCCGCCGACAGGTTGGACGTCCCGTACGTCAACGTCCACCTCGGCGCACACACCGGCGCGGGCGTCGAGGGCGGTCTGGACAACGCGGCCTCGGCGCTCGAGGAACTCGACGTTCCCGACGGCGTCACGGTGCTCATCGAGTCCGACGCCGGCTCGGGCACGAAGCTCGGCGGCGAGTTCGAGCACCTCGCGGGCATCATCGACCGCTGTGACCTGGATCTCGACATCTGTCTCGACACGGCCCACGCGTTCGCGGCGGGCTACGACCTCTCCACGGAGGCGAGCGTCGAGGAGACCATCGCCGAACTGGACGACGTGGTCGGGCTCGAGCACCTCGAATACGTCCACCTGAACGACTCGAAACACGAGTGCGGGACGAACAAGGACGAGCACGCCCACATCGGCGAGGGGCTCATCGGCGAGGAGGGGATGCGCGCGTTCATCAACCACCCCGACCTGCTCGACGTGCCGATGGCGCTGGAGACGCCGACCGAGGACGGGAAGTCGTTCGCCTGGAACATCCAGCGCGTGAAGGAACTGCGGGAATGATCCGGGTTCTTCGGGTCTGATTTCGTCGTCGGTGTTGGTTCAGTCAGCACCGCGACTGCCGTGGTGACGACCGCGGGAGTCCCCGTCTGCGTAGAATAGGGTAGCCACTCATTCGGTTCGGAACGCTTCGGAAGCCCCCATGGCTCTCGGGGACGGCGCGACCGCTGCGCTCCTCGCGCTCGCTTCGCTCGCGCTGTGGTGCTTGACGGTCGCGCCGTCCCCGAGAGCCACGGCCCCTTCCAGTCCCACCCGACCGCACCGCCACCGCAGCCACACGCCTCCCCAGCCGATTCGTTCACTCGGCTCGCTCCGCTCGCCGTCGCTCTCTCATCCTGGCTTCCGACCCTACTCTGTACTTCCACTCAATGACGTCCGAGACGACACGGAATCGTGACCGACCGCTTTTACCGCCTCCCGAACCTCCCACGAAACATGGTCGAGAACGTCGCGGGGGTGATGACCGAACTCGAACCCGAGGACTTCTATCTCCTCTCGGGGGTCGAGCAGGGCATGCGCTTCTCCGAGTGGGTGAACCGGGAGAAGCTCCCCGACTACGCGAACCTCACCGAGGAGGAGGTCGAGTACCGCATCGACCGCTGTTCGGACCGCGGGCTCATCCAGCGCAAGACCATCCAGTACGAGGGATACCAGCTGACGTTCCGTGGGTACGACGCGCTCGCGCTCCACACGTTCGCCGAGCGTGACACCGTGCTCGGCGTCGGCTCGCCGCTGGGCGTCGGCAAGGAGTCGGACGTGTACGAGGTGGAGTCCTACCGGCCGTTCGCGCTGAAGTTCCACCGCGAGGGGTACACCAACTTCCGGGAGGTGAGCAAGGGGCGCGACTACACCGCCGACAACCAGCACGTCTCCTGGCAGTACACCGCGCGGAAGGCCGCAGAGCGCGAGCACGGCGCGCTGGAGGACCTCTACCCGGACGTCTCCGTCCCGCGGCCGGTGGACCACAACCGCCACGCCATCGTGATGGAGAAGCTCCCCGGGCCGGAACTCGCGGACGCGAAGCTCCGGTCCGAGCAGGTCGTGGGCGTCCTCGATCTCGTCCTGCGGGAGATGGCGACCGCCTACCGGGTCGGCTACGTCCACGCCGACATGAGCGAGTACAACGTCGCGGTCAGCGAGGACGGCGTCGTCGTGTTCGACTGGCCACAGTCGGTCGGGACGGACCACGAGAACGCCGACGAACTGCTGGCGCGCGACGTGGAGAACGTCGTCGGCTACTTCCACCGGAAGTACCCGGGAGAGACGCCCGACGTGGAAACCGACGCCGTGGCGGCGGCGATTTCTGACGGGACGTTCGAGTCCGTGCGGGCGTTCGACGGGGCGTAACGGTCGCCCGCCCGATCCGTCGACTCCGACCGACGAACCACGAACGTTTTGGATCGGCCCGGCGTCCGACCATGCGTGAACGGATCCCTCGCAACGCTGTTCCTCCTCGCGTCGCTCCTCTCGCCCGGGGTCGTCGGCCGTCGCCCCGACGTCGTGGGCCGCGCCGGCGCGGCCACGGTCGGCACGGTGACGATCGCGTACGGCGGGCGCGAGGTCCTCCGCGGCCTCGGCGGCGGCTACTACTGCTGCTCGCAGGGCTTCTACGCGGCGGTCGGCGTCGTCCTCGTCCTCGCCGGGTGGGTCGCCCTCCTGCCCGCGCTGGGGGTCGTCGAGCCGCCGGGCCCGCCGAGCGAGTCGAGCGAACCGGGCGATGTGGATGGATCGAGCGGCCCGGACGGATCGGCCGATGCGGACGGGTCGATCGACCCCGACGAGTCGGACGCCCGCTCGGGGCGCCCGGACGGCCCCGAGACGCCTTGACGCGGCGACGTCGCTTCGAAGTCCTTAACAGCGACCGCCCTGTTCTCACGAACAACTCGCTGGTGATGGGCCGCCAGCGGGCACCCGGTACGCTGGGACGAAATGTGGCCGCTCGGGGCTCCCCCGACGCGGCTGAATCGCAAGCGCCCGCAGATCACCCATGGCACGAAGCTTCTACTCCCACATCAAGGAAGCCTGGCGGAACCAGGACGACGGAAAGCTCGCGGAACTGCAGTGGCAGCGCAAGCAGGACTGGCGCCGCGAGGGCGCCATCGTCCGCATCGACCGGCCGACGCGGCTGGACAAGGCGCGCGAACTCGGCTACAAGGCCAAGCAGGGCATCGTCGTGACCCGCGTCTCGGTCCGCAAGGGCGGGGCGCGAAAGCAGCGACACAAGGCGGGCCGCCGCTCGAAGCGACAGGGCGTCAACCGCATCGGTCGCCGGAAGTCCATCCAGCGCATCGGCGAGGAGCGCGTCTCGCGGAAGTACCCGAACCTCCGCGCGCTCGCCTCCTACCCGGTGGGCCAGGACGGCTCCCAGAAGTGGTTCGAAGTGATCCTCGTCGACCCCGAGCACCCGGCCATCGAGTCGGACGACGACCTGAACTGGATCTGCGACGACTCCCAGAAGGGTCGCGCGTTCCGTGGCCTCACGAACGCCGGGTCGAAGAACCGCGGGCTGAACAACCGCGGCAAGGGCGCGGAGAAGACACGGCCGTCCGTCTCGCGCGGCGACCGCGGCGGGAAGTAACGCGGTTCCGCTTCGGCGTTTTCAGGGATTACACCGTAGTAGCCACCGGTTCGCGGAACGTTCGCAGCGTCACTCCGTACTCGGCACCGGCGCACCCCCGACCACTCCGTGGGAGAACGTCGGAGAACTAGTCACACGGCGTTGATTTTACGGTCGGCTCGGGAGAGTCGTCCGATGAATCGGCCTGCGAAGTTATCTTTATCCCGCCAGATCCATAAGATAATACAAGGATGAACGACGACACAGGGTATGAACAGCACTCTCACTCCAAACACCGAAGTGAACAGCTACAGAAGGATGATGAAAGCGGGAGTCGCTGGTTTCTTCTTTTCCTTCTCGTGGTGATAGCTGTCTTCGTAGTTCTGTTCATCCTGTGAGTTGGACTGGACGGTTGGTCCTTCACCTGTACGTAGCGAGACGCTGAATCGCTCGCTAGACGAATCCACGCCCGTCCCACCACTCACTCCGCCACGTCGTCCGGCGCGAACGAGCCGAACTCAATCTCGCCAGCCCGCTCGAACCAGAGCAGCTGGACTCCCGTGCTCGACGTCTCCGCGCTCGTCAGTTCCAGCGCCGCGGGGATCGTCCCGTCCCCGAACAGTCGCTTTCCGTCCCCCAGGACCAGGGGGAAAATCCAGAGCCAGAACTCGTCGACGAGGTCCCCTGCGAGCAGCGTCTGGATCAGCTCGTGGCTCCCCTGCACGAGGATCACGTCGCCGCGCTCCCGCTTGAGGTCCGCGACGGCCTCCCCCGACGAGACGCCTCAGTACTCGCCCAGCCGCGACTGTCCGCCCCCGCCCTCCCCGACGCCGGCCAGCTCCGCGGCCTGCAGAATCGTCTCCTCGAACGTCTCCTCTTGGCTCCGGTCGTACAGCGTCGCCGCCGGGTGGACCGACACCAGCAGCCGGATCGCCGTCTCTCCCACGCGGGCGTCGAACACCTCGCCCGCCTCGGAGGTCACGGCCACCGAGCGGTCCAGCAGGTGCTCGGAGGGCACCTTGCCGAGCGTGACGACGAGTTCGGGGTCGAGTCGGTCGAGTTCCTCGGCGAGATAGCCCCGGCAGTTGTCGAGTTCCTCCCGGTGCGGGTCGCGGTTCTCGGGGGGACGACAGCGGACGCAGTTCGTGATTCGGACGTCGGCGCGCGCGAGACCGGCGTCCCGGAGCGCGTCGTCGAGCACCGTGCCCGAGCGCCCGACGAACGGTTCGCCCTGCTCGTCCTCGTTCGCCCCCGGTGCCTCGCCGACGAACACGAGGTCCGCGTCCGTCGGGCCGACGCCGTTGACGATCCGCGAGCGCGAGTCGACGAGCGCGGGACAGCGCTCGCACCCGGTCACGCGGAGGTCGTCGTCGAGGTCCATGGGTGAGGACGGGCGGGCAGGGAATTAGGTTCCACGGTCGTCACTCCCCGCGGGTGCGTGGAGCGACCGGCCGGCCCGTGCCGCGATGCGCGCGACGCGGAGCGGTTCCGGCCGGCGCTCGCTCTGGGGGGTCAGCGCGCGGACGACCGCGGCCGCCTCGTCGGCGTCGGTTCCCACGGCGCGGACCCAGGCGTCCAGCCCGTCGACCCGAACGCGCTCGGGCTGGCGCCGGTACGTCTCGAGTCGCCGGGCGAGCGCGTCGCCCGCGAACTGCTCGCGCAGCGCCGACTCGAGCCCGGGACTCGCCTCGAACGAGACCGAGAGGACCGGCCGGTCGACGGCCTCGTGGACCCGGCGGAGGTCGAGCACGTTGAACCACGCGGGGGCGATGCCGGCCGCGAGCACGTACCGGACGTCCTCGCGGTCGAGCGACGCGACGCAGTCGAGCACGGCGTCGGTGTAGTCGGTGCTCCCGACGGTACAGGTGGAGAAGACGAGTCCGTCGAGCGCGCGGTCGGCCCGAACCAGCGCTCCGGCGACGGTGGCTGCGGTCGGCTCCGCGTCCGGCGGCGTCGAGACCGCCAGCCCGAGCGCGCGCGCACCGGCTTTCACGTCAGTCGTCGTCCTTGATGTCCGAAAGGGTGTCGAGGAGTTCGTCGTTCGAGGCGCCGATCTCGAACTCGACGCTGCCCTCGTGGTCCGCCTCCCCCGTCGAGACCGTCTCCTCGTCGAGGTCGGCGTCGACGTCCTGGTTCTCCTGTTCGGATTCGTCGTAGCTACCGAAGCCCATACGGTGTGAACTAAACGGTTGTGAGGGAAAAATCCCGGGGGCGATTTCCGACCGCGTCGTTGCCGCTCCCCGACACGTGGGTTCGGCCCTGGCCCGGCGAGCCCCGCTCCCTGATAGCGGCAACCCCCGCCACGCGGGGGGCGTTTTTCACCCGCGGGCCCCTGTGGCCGGGCATGGACGTCGTGAACGTGACCGCCGACGCCGAGGAGTTCACCTGCAACGCCTACCTGCTCGACGGCGACGTGCCGGCGCTCGTGGACGCCGGGACGATGCCCGGCGTCGAGGACGTGGTGACCAGGTACACGAGCGACCTCGACCGCGTCGTGCTCACCCACCAGCACCACGACCACGTGGGGGAACTCGACGCCGTGCTGGACGCGTTCGACCCGGAGCTGTCCGCCTACGCCGACCATCCCCGCCGGGACCGCGCGCTGGCCGACGGCGACGAGATCGAACTGGGCGAGGAGACGTTCGAGGTCGTCTACACGCCGGGCCACGCGGGCGATCACGTCTCGCTCGTCGGCGAGACGGCGCTGTTCTCGGGCGACGTCGTCGTCTACAACGACGGCGCGTTCGACGACGGCTCGTTCGGCCGGACGGACATGGCCGGCCAGTCACGCGAACGGCTCGTGGAGAGCCTCCGGGACCTGCTCGACCGCCTGCCCGAGTCGGTCACGTCGATGTACGCGGGCCACGGCGACCCGTTCCACGCGACCGACGAGGAGTCGGTCAGGGACGTCATCGAGCGGGCGCTCTCGCGCGCGGAGCGGCGCGAGCCCAAGTACCCGGACGAGTGAGGCGGGAGCTGATCCCGGAAAACGGTGCCGCGGCTCCGGGCGGAACGGCGGCCGGGAGAACGGTCGGTCGCCCGTCGCGGGCGACCCGGTCGCGTTATGCGGTCCGGGGCTCCTTTGCCTTCGGTCGGAGCCGGGAGTAGCCGCACTTGCGACAGCGGTCGGCGCGCTGGGGGTTGCGAGCGTTACACCGCATGCAGATCTGCTTGTCGAGGATGCGGCGTTCGGCCGCTTCGAACTTCGCCATGCTATGGTGAAGTGGCCGGACCCGTGTTAACGGTTGCGAGTCGCGTATTTCGTGTCCCGGTGCTCGGTGTCGGCCAATCAAGACAGTGTGTTCGTCCCGGCGTGGAAGGTCGTTCCGGCCCGACGACGGCCTCGAAAGCCCTCGCAGTCGTCACCTGTGGGTAGCTAGCGCTTCCAGAGACACGAGCTACCCCGGAATGCCTACCGAAAAGGAATCAGGCGTTGGCCGAGGAGAGCGCGTCCTCGATGTCCTCGCGCTGGGTGACGCCGACGAACCGCTCCACGACGCCGTCGTCGTTCTCGACGACGAGCGTCGGGAGCGAGCGGACCTGATACTGGTTCGCGACGTCCTGGTTCTCCTCGACGTCGACCTTCTCGAAGCTCACATCCGGATACTCGCTTTCGAGCTCCTCGAGGATCGGGTCCTGCGTCTTGCACGGGCCACACCAGTCCGCGTAGAAGTCCTTGAGTCGGACGCTCATGACGACCCCGACTTTCGGCGGGCCGCGCATAAGGGTTACTCACCCGGACGTTTCTCCGGCCGGCGCCGTCCGCGTCCGGCCGGTCGGCCGAGTCGAAAGGCTTAGGCGGACCAGCCGCAACGGTGTGGACATGAGCAGCGGACAGAACAGCGGCGGGCTCATGTCCAGTGCGGGGCTCGTCCGCTACTTCGACGCCGAGGACCGGAACGCGATCCGAATCGACCCGAAGACCGTGGTCGCGTTCGGCGTCCTCTTCGGCATCATGATCATCCTCCTGAACTTCGCGTACTGACTCGCGTCCCGCACCCGCCGGGTCAGCCGCTCCCACACGAACGATAGCTTTTCCCGCCCAACGCGCCGACTTCCACCCATGAGAGCCGGCGTCATCGCCGTCCAGGGAGACGTCTCCGAGCACGCCGACGCGGTCCGCCGCGCCGCGGCGAGCCACGGGATCGACGCCGAGGTCGTCGAGATCCGCGAGGCGGGACTCGTCCCCGACTGCGACGTCATCCTGCTGCCGGGCGGTGAATCGACCACCATCTCGCGGCTGCTCCGCGAGGAGGGAATCGACGAGGAACTCGTCCGCCACGTCCGCGAGGGCGAGCCCGTGCTGGCGACCTGTGCGGGGCTCATCGTCGCCTCGCGCGACGCGAAGGACGACAGGGTCGACACGCTCGACCTGCTCGACGTGACCGTCGACCGGAACGCGTTCGGCCGACAGGCGGACTCCTTCGAGGCCGGACTCGACGTCGACGGACTGACCGAGCCGTTCCCGGCCGTGTTCATCCGCGCGCCGGTCATCGACGAAGTGGGTGGCGATGTCGACGTGCTGGCCGAGTGGGACGGCGACCCGGTCGCCGTGAAGCAGGGCCCGGTCGTCGGCACCTCCTTCCACCCGGAACTGACCGACGACGCGCGCATCCACGACCTCACGTTCTTCCCGGCGAAGGCGGTCGCGCCGGACGCGGACGTCGAGGTGGCCGAATGAGCGACCGGACGGACCCTTCCGTGGACGGGGGCGGGTCGGACGGGGCGACCCCCACGGACACGAAGGCGGTCCTCGACGACCTGTTCGCGACCATCGAGTCGCGCAAGGCCGACCTCCCGAAGGACTCCTACACGGCGTCGCTGTTCACCCACGAGAAGGGCGAGAACGAGGTGCTCGAGAAGCTCGGCGAGGAGGCCACCGAGACCATCCTCGCGGCGACGGACGACGACGACGAGGAACTGCTCGCCGAGAGCGCCGACCTCGTCTATCACCTGCTCGTGCTGCTCTCGATGAAGGACCTCGACGTGGCGGACCTGCGGGCGGAGCTTCGGGACCGGTTCTGATCGGACGACCGGGGGACGTGCCCGGTCGCGGCGACGCGGAAGCGCCGGACGGGCCGCGAACCGGTGCCGCAACGGACGACTACTTATCCTCCCGCCGGCAACGGCTCCCCATGAGCAGCCGAGCCGACATCGTGCTCGTCGACTACGGGCTGGGGAACCTCCGGAGCGCCACCAGGGGGCTCGAGCGGGCCGGCGCGGACGTGACGGTCTCGGACGACCCGACCACGTTCGCCGCCGCCGACGGCGTCGTACTCCCCGGCGTCGGCGCGTTCCGCGAGGGGATGGAGAACGCCGGACCGTACCGCGACGCGCTGGTCGAGCACGCCGAAGCGGGCCGCCCGCTGTTCGGCATCTGTCTCGGCATGCAGATGCTCCTCACCACGAGCGAGGAGGCCGAGCGCGCGGGCCAGGGCGACGTCGAGGGGCTCGACCTGATTCCGGGAACGAACGTCCGCTTCCGAGACGTCGAGACGGTCCCCCACATGGGCTGGAACGACCTCACGGTCGAGCGCGACCACCCGGTCGTCGACGGCGTCGACGGCGGGTACGCCTACTTCGTTCACTCCTACTACGCCGAACCGGAGGACCCCGAGGCCGTCGTCGCTAGCTGTGAGTACGGCGGCCGCTTCCCCGCCGTCGTCGCCAACGAGGCCGGCAACGTGTTCGGCACCCAGTTCCACCCCGAGAAGAGCGGCGAGACGGGCCTGCGCATCCTCCGGAACTTCGTCGACTACTGCGCCGACCGGTAGTCGCCGGACCCGCCACGCGGGAGGCCCCACGCGAGAATTTGTCCCACCCGAGCGTTTATCCGCGGTCCCGGCCCAGCGTGTGGCATGCAGGCAGTCACCCTCGGGCCGACCGGAACCTACTCCCACCGTGCGGCCCGGTCCGTGGCGGAGGACGTGACGTTCCGCGAGTCCGTCACGGCCATCGTCGAGGCGGTCGCCGACGGCGAGGCAGAGCGCGGCGTCGTCCCGGTCGAGAACAGCATCGAGGGCAGCGTCTCGGAGAGCCTCGACGCGCTCTCCCGGGGCGAGGTCGCGGTCGTCCGCGAGGTCGTCACGCCGATCCGACACGGCTTGCTCGCCCAGTCCGACGAGTTCTCGGTGGTGGCGTCCCACTCGCAGGCGCTCGCGCAGTGCCGCGACTTCCTCGAACGGGAGTACCCCGACGTCGACCACGAGGCGGTCGCCTCCACGGCCCGCGGCGTCGAGCGGGCACGCGAGGACCCCACGGTGGCGGGGATCGGGCATCCGGCGACCGCGGAGCCGGACGACGGTGGGGTGGCCCTGGAGCTGCTGGCCGAGGACATCCAGGACCGCTCGTCGAACGCGACCCGGTTCCTCGTCATCGCGCCGGCGTCGGAACGCACGGATGCGGGCGGAAAGACCTCCATCGTCGTGTACCCGAGCGCGAACTACCCCGGACTCCTGCTGGAACTGCTGTCGGCGTTCGCGGATCGGGACATCAACCTCACGCGCATCGAGTCGCGGCCGAGCGGCGACCGACTCGGCGACTACCTCTTCCACGTCGACTTCGAGGCGGGCCTCTACGAGGAGCGCACCCGGGCGGCGCTGGCCGACGTGGAGGAGCTTGCCTCGAACGGCTGGGTCCGGGTGCTGGGCTCGTACGACACCGAGCACGTGGTGGAGTAGGCGGACATATCGTCGGGTAGTGTGGACGCGTCGTGGAATAGACGGACGCATCGTAGAGTAGCTGACGCGTCGTGGAGTAGGCGGACGCGGGGCGGACGGGGGCGGAGCCGATGACCGGCCGTTCGGGCTTTCCCCCGCCCCAATCCGTCCCACCGGTTGCGACAAGATTCAAGAGGAATCGCGGCCGAGATGGGGTATGCCCCGACGCAGCCCCTTCGACGCGTTCGAGGACATCGAGAGCGTGTTCGACCGGATGAACGAGGAACTGGAGGAGCTGAGCCGCCAGTTCGAGGGCGAGTTCGTCGGCGACGTCGACGTCGACGTTGCCGAGACGGACGACGAGGTCGTCGTCGTCGCCGACCTGCCCGGGTTCGAGACCGACGAGATCGACGTGACCGTCGCGGGCCGGGAACTCACCCTCTCGGCGGAGCGGGAGGAGGAGCGCGAGGAGAGCGACGAGGCCGACGAGCGACGCTACCACCGCCGGGAACGCACGCGGAGCCGCGTCACCCGCCGACTGCGCCTTCCGGAGGACGTAGTGGAGGAGGACGCCGACGCGGAGTACACCAGCGGCGTGCTCACCGTCACGTTCCCGAAGGAAACCGGCGACGGGGACGGCGGCACGCGGATCGACGTGGCGTAACGGCGCTCGCCACGGGCCGGCCGAGTTACGGGCAGTTTTCCGAGTCGACTCAGGTGGTCTCAAAGACGGATAGCGGCCACGAGCCGTGCGATTGGCTATCTAACGTCCAGCTACGGTTAATACCTCGGCGACCCTCTATTGGACCGGTGAAACGACGATGACTCGCATGACCCCCTTCGACGACATGAACCGAATGTTCGACCGAATGTCCCGCCAGTTCGACCAGACGTGGGGCGGCTTCGACCCGATGGCCTGCATCGAGGGCCCCGCCGTCGACGTCGCCGAGTACGACGACGAACTCGTCGTCGTGGTCGACCTCCCCGGGTTCGAGAAGGAGGACATCGACCTGACCGTGCGCGGTGACACGCTGGGCATCGCCGCCGAGCGTGAGATCGAGGCGGACGAGCGTGGCGGGGAGGACGCCTGGGTACGTCGCGAGCGCCGCGCCGAGTCCGTCCACCGGCGCATCCGCCTTCCCGACGAGGTCCGCGAGGACGACGCGAGCGCGACGTTCACGAACGGCGTGCTCACCGTCACCCTCCCGCGGGTTCACGTCGAGGAGGAGGAGGGCGAGGACCACCACATCGACGTGGAGTAGGCGGGACGACCCGACCGACGCCGGTTGGCGTCGGCCGGTCCGGCACCGGCAGGACCCGGTTCGGCCGAATCACACCCCATCGGCGGCCCGCGCGACCGCCTCGCGCCACCCCGCCGGCAGGTCGCCGCCGCGCTTGGGCGGGGCAACGTCGAGGGTGACCCCCTCGAACGTCACGGTTTCGACCGTTTTGACGCCCGTTTTCCGCAGACTGCTCCGCCCGCTCGCTCGCGACGGGCCGCTACTCCTCGATGTCGATGGCCGGCCGGCCCGGGTCCGCCTCGTTCGCCAGGTCGTCCGCCACCTCCCCGGCGCGCAGGACGCGGACCGGCGCGTCGAACTCGCGCTCGATCAACCAGGCCGCCTCCTCAAGCGACTCGTACTCTCGGTCGGGCACCATCGCGGGCCGCAGCGCCTCGCGCTCCGCCTGCAGGTCCTGGCCGTATGAGGCCGCAGCGTCGCCCTGCTCCCGAATTTCGTCCTCCTGCATGAGCTCCGAGATCAGGTTCGGCGCGTCGCTCTCCAGGGCGATCTCCAGCGCGCGGTGCTTCCACTCGGGGGCGATCACGACGTCGATGCGCTCCGGGTCGGTGATGTCCGCGACGTCGACGATCTGACGGACGTCCTCGCGGGTGTTCTCCACCAGGCGACGGCGCTCGTCGGCGTCCTCCACCTCGCCCGCGGGTTCGGGCCAGTCGGCGTCGACGACGAAGCCGTCGCCGCCCAGGTCGTCGTACAGCTCCTCGGCGACGTGGGGCGCGACGGGCGCCAGCAGCTTCACGGCCGTCGTCAGCGCCCGCTCGAAGGTGTCCGCGTGGACCGGCTCGCCGCGCTCGCCGGCGTACTCGCGGTAGGACCGGAGCGTGCCGACCAGTCCCTGCGCCTCCCGCAACGCGGTGTTGAACGTCAGGTCATCGTAGTCCTCGGTGGCGACGGCGACGGTCGCGTCCGCCTCGCTCCGGACGTACGCCGCGACCGGGTCGTCGGCGCCGTTTCCGCTCCCGGCTCCGCCGCCGGGCCCGTCGGCGAACCACGACGTCAGCTCGGTCAGCCGGGTCAGGAAGCGGTACGTCGAGCGGACGCCCTCCTCGGACCAGTCGAACGCGCGCTCGGGCTGGGCGGCCTGCATGATGAACAGGCGGGCGGTGTCGGCGCCGTACTCCTCGACGATGCGCTGGGGGGAGACGGTGTTGCCCTTCGACTTCGACATCTTCTCGCCCTCCAGCTGGACCATCCCCTGGGCCAGCAGGTTCTCGAACGGTTCGCGGTGCTCCAGCATGTCCATGTCCGCGACGACCTTCGTGACGAACCGCGAGTACAGCAGGTGCATCACGGCGTGCTCGATGCCGCCGACGTACTGCTCGACTGGCATCCAGTCGTTCGCGCGCTCGACGTCGAACGGCGCCGTCTCCAGGTCGGGCGAGACGTAGCGCAGGAAGTACCACGAGGAGTCGACGAACGTGTCCATCGTGTCCGTCTCGCGGACGGCGTCGCCGCCACACTCCGGGCACGCGACGTGCTTCCACGCCTCGGCGGCGTCCAGCGGGTTCCCGGTCGTGTTGATGAACTCGGGCAGTTCGACCGGCAGGTCCTCGTCGGGCACCAGCACCGGGCCGCACTCCTCGCAGTTGACCACCGGGATGGGAGTGCCCCAGTAGCGCTGCCGGGAGATGCCCCAGTCGCGCAGCCGGTACTGGGTGTGGAACTCGGCGGAGTCGACGTCGGCGGTCAGTTCCTCGCGCGCCTTGGCCGAGGGCAGACCGTCGTAGTCGCCGCTGTTCACCAGCACGCCGTCGTCGGTGAACGCCGACTCGCTCACGTCGGGTGCTTCCGGGGCTTTGCCGTCGGACGGCTTCGGCGCGACGACCGGCACGACGTCGACGCCCATCGACGAGGCGAACGCGTGGTCGCGGTCGTCGTGGCCGGGCACGCCCATCAGCGCGCCCGTGCCGACGTCCGAGAGGACGAAGTCCGCCACGAACACGGGGACCGCCTCGCCGGTCGCGGGGTTGGTCGCGGTCAGGTCGGTGCGGACGCCGTTCGGCTCGTCGCCGTCGGGGTCGGCCTCCTCCTCGATGAACCGGCGGACGTCGTCGTCCTCGGCGGCCAGTTCCTCGGAGATGGGGTGGTCGGGTGCCAGCGCGAAGAACGTCGCGCCGAAGATCGTGTCCAGGCGGGTGGTGAACGCCTCGACGGGGCCGTGGCCCTCGACGCCGAACGAGACGCGCGAGCCCTCCTGGCGGCCGATCCAGTTGCGCTGCATCTGGCGGACGCTGTCGGGCCATCCCTCCAGGTCGTCGATGTCCTCCAGCAGTTCGTCGGCGTACTCGGTGATCTTCAGGAACCACTGCTCCAGTTCGCGGCGCTGGACGGCCGTGCCACAGCGCCAGCAGTTCCCGTGTGCGCCGGGGCCCTCGGCGTCGCCACCCTCGACCTGCTCGTCGGCCAGCACGGTCTCGCAGGTGGGACACCAGTTCACCTCGGCGGCCTCCCGCGCGACCAGGCCCTCCTCGTGGAAGCGGCGGAACAGCCACTGGTTCCAGCGGTAGTACTCGGGCGTGCAGGTGGTGACCTCCCGGTCCCAGTCGTAGCCGAAGCCCATCGACTCCATCTGGCCCTTCATCGTCTCGATGCAGTCGACCGTCCAGTCGCGGGGGTTCGTGTCGCGCTCCTTGGCGGCGTTCTCGGCGGGCAGGCCGAACGCGTCCCACCCCATCGGGTGGAGCACCTCGTCGCCGCGCATTCTGCGGAACCGGGCGTACGCGTCCGTGATGGTGTAGTTGCGGACGTGGCCCATGTGAAGCTGGCCGGACGGGTACGGGTACATCCCCAGGACGTAGGTGGGGTCTTCGACCTCGTCGGGCGTCCGATACGCGTCGGCCTCGTCCCACGCCGCCTGCCAGCGTCGCTCGACCGCGGCGTGGTCGTATCCCTCGTCGGACATTCTCTTGGTGGAACGTGGTCGGCTTCGGCCCATATCCCTTTCCATCGAACTGTCGGACTCCGGCGGGAGTTCCGGCCGGAGTGGTCAGCTTTGGGGTGGTTCGTGGCCGAGTGTCGGGGGAAATCGGCCGCGCCGGCCGGTCGTCGTGGGTCGAGCAGGGACCGATGGCGGTGGCCCGCGCGACGGCGAGCCCCGGAGGGGCGAGCGAACGCGTAGGAGAGACGGGCGCCACAGCAACGCAGGGCGCGAGCGAAGCGAGCGCCCGAGGCGCGTGGTTCGAAGATGTGAACGTTTTTCGTCGGTACGGAGACCACCCGTTTCCGGTCAGCAGTCGGGTTCGGCCGAAATCCGACAGCAGCACGTGAGGCTTCGATTCTCGAACGACAGCGGCCGCACGAGTCGATGCCCGTGGAGGCTTTCGAGACGGTCGTCACGTCACCTGTGACGGTATCGAGGATGGGCGGATCGGGAACCGAAAACTCACCGAGGAATCAGTAGTCGGGCGCGTCGTCCTCGACCTCGCGCTTCAGCGAGTCGCGGCGGGACTTCGCGTCCCGGCCCGTCGCGTCGAGCAGGAAGGAGTTCTTGGCGTCCACCGCGTCCGCGGCGGCGTCGGCGTTGCCCTCGGCGATGACGTCCTCGGCCGGCCGCTCCTCGAAGTGGACCGCGAGCTTGTCCTTCTTCCCCGAGTAGGCGGCCGGGCCGGCGACGACGCGCTCGAACACCGGGTTGTCCGGGTCCTCGACGACGTACAGCTCGTGACCGTTGAACTCGTCGGTGCCCGAGACGGTGCCGAATCGCTCTTCGATCTCGGCTTTCAGGTCCGGCATCCGGTCTTCGAGGTGTTCCCCCCGTCGCATCTTGTACTCCTTCATGGACGGGGATTCGGCAGGGGGCCCTAAACGAGTTTCGTCAGACGCCCGGCGAGAGGGACCTGACGCGCCGGAGTCGAGACTCGTCGGTCGTGGACCGAACACGAGAATCGTCGACCGTCCGTGGTCGCCCGGCCGTTACAGTTCGTGCTCCTCGATGTAGCCGCGCTTGCACTCGGGACAGATGTCGCCCGCGCGCATCGAGGAGGCGCCGACCGGCTCGCGCTTGCCGCACTCGGGACAGCGGTACTCCCTGGCCCGGTCGTCGACGGTCGTCCGGAGTTCGACGTCGTGGGTCGGCCCCGACCGCTCGCCCGTCGCGCCGCCCCCGTTCTTGGCGTGTTCGGGCGTCGACGTCGGGGAACCGGGGGACTGGCCGGCACCCCCGGCCGGTCCGGATCGGTCGGCCGCGTTCGCCGAGCCCGCGGCCCCGTTCGTTTCGGGCTCGCCGGCCGAGCGGCCGACCCCATCCTCGCGCGGTCGCCCGTCGGACGATCCGGTCGCGTCGGAGGACGCTTCGATGAACTCCGCGTCGTCGTCGACCTCGGCGTTCGGGTCGACCCGCGGGGTGAGGTTGCCGTCCACGGTGACGTTCTCGTCCGGTCGCCCGTCGCTGACCTCGGCGTCGAACCCCTCGTCCTCGCCCGCCTGTTCGGGCCATTCGGCCGTCGGCTCCGACTCGTCGGCGTCGATGAACTCCGCGTCCTCCTCGCCCGCAGGGGTCGGCGCGCCGGCGTCCCCGGCCTGCCGTTCCGTGTCGGAAGCCACGCCCGAGCGCGCCTCCGATGCCGCCGCGTCCTCCACGTCGCGCCCCTCGGCCTGCGAATCGGCAGCCGCGTCGGCGCTGGCGTCCGGATCGGGCCACCCGGGGGCGGACTCGTCCGACTCCCGGCCCGACGGGGTGTCGGCCGCGGGCCGGTCGGAGTCGGGCCACTCGCCGTGGCCCCGTTCGGTGGAGGGTTCCTCGTCCGCCGTCGGCTCGGCCGACTGCCTGGCGGGCTGATTCGACTGGTTCGCCGATCCGTCGGCCGACTTCGGGGGCGTCTCGCCGGCGGGACCGTCCCTGATGATCTCGGCGTCGTCCTCGACCGACGGGTCGACGTCGCCCGGGTCGCCCCGCGGATGGTCGAACCCCTCGTCCGCCGACGACGGCGTCGAGGTCGATTCTCCCGTCGGTTCCGTCGGCCCCTCGCTCGTGTGTTCGGCGGCAGTCCCGGTTGCGTCCCCGCCTGCGGATTCGGCCTCGTCGATGACGTTCCCGGCGTCGCCGGTCCCGTCCGTGGCGTCCGAGGTTCCGGCCGCCGTGGCGCTCGCGCCCGCCTGCCACGAGCCTGCGTCGGCGCCGCCGGCGGCCCCACCCATCGACGTGACCTCCGTGTTCTCGGAGACGACCTGGGTCTCGCCACAGCGTCGGCACTCTTTCACCTCCCTGATGGTAGTGATGACCTCGTCCCCCCGTTCCTCCCGCTCTCGCTCGGTCGACGGCTCCGTGAAGTCGTGGCCGAGCAGACACCTGAGTCCCATTACCGACCACCACCGGCTTCGTGGACAAAAGGGTTCCCTCAGCGTCTGACGCCCGACATACGGGCCGCCGGTACACGTAAACCGCCGCCCGCTGAACGTCGGCCCATGAAGGCGCGGCCGGAGTTCCGCGACAGGGCGGACGTGGACGTCGCGGTGCTGGACGCCCTCGTGGGGCGACGGGAGGACGGGATGACGGTCCTCGAACTCCGCTCGGGCGTCGACGCCGGAATCGACGAACTCGAGGAGGCGCTCGCGAGACTGAAGGAGGACGGACTCATCGAGGTGGACGACGACGGCGACCGCATCCGCATCTTCCCGGAGAACCGGGTCGTCCCGGACCCCGGCGAGGCTCCCGAGGAGGACGGAAGCATCCTCGACGCCATCCGCGATCGCTTCGGCCTGTGACCGGCCGGTCGCGACGTCGTCGTCGCCGTCGAACGGCGGTCCTTTTGCCCCGGGGGCCCTATCCCCGGCAATGAGTCTCGTCGCAGACCTCCACGAGGACCACGGCGCGGCGTTCGAGGAGCGCGGCGGTCGGGAGGTCGTCGCCAACTACGGCCGGCCCGAGAGCGCCGCCCGTGCGATACGAAACGGCGTCGGAACCATCGAGATGGGGTACGGCGTTGTCGTCGTCGAGGGCGAGGACCGGGTCGAGTTCGTCGACAACGCCGTCTCGAACCGGATTCCCGGAGCGGACGGCGAGGGGACATACGCGCTGCTGCTCGACCCGCAGGGGGCCGTCGAGACGGACATGTACGTGTACAACGCGGGCGAACGCCTGCTGTTGTTCACGCCGCCGGACCGCGCGGAGCCGCTCGTCGCGGACTGGTCCGAGAAGGTGTTCATCGACGACGTGGAGCTACGGGACGCGAGCGACGAGTTCGGTGTGTTCGGCGTCCACGGTCCCACGGCGACCGAGAAGATCGCTTCCGTGCTCAACGGCGCCGGCGCGCCCGAACCGGAGCTCTCGTTCGTCCGTGGGCGGGTCGACGGCGGCCCCGAGGACGACATCGGCGTCACGGTCGTGGCGACCGACGCGCCGCTGGGCGAGGAAGGGTACGAGGTCATCTGTGCGGCAGCGGACGCGCCGGACGTGTTCGACACGCTGCTCACCCGCGGGCTGAACTCGGCGCCGTTCGGCTACGAGACGTGGGACGCGCTCACCCTGGAGGCCGGGACGCCCCGGTTCGAGCCGGAGCTCCGGGGTCGCCTGCCGAACGTCGTCGGCCTCCGCAACGCGGTGGACTTCGAGAAGGGCTGTTTCGTCGGCCAGGAGGTCGTCTCGAAGGTGGAGAACCGCGGCCGGCCGAGCCGGCGACTCGTCGGCCTCCGACCGGAGGAACTCCCCGACCCGGGGGCAGCAGTCTTCGACGGTGACGGCGCGGTCGGCGAGGTGACCCGCGCCGCCGAGTCGCCGACGCTCGACGCGCCCGCCGCCCTCGCGTTCGTCGACTTCGGCACCGACGCCGTGGACCTGTCCGTCCGCATCGACGGCGAGGACGTCCCCGTCGAGCGCGTCGCCCTCCCCTTCGTCGAAGGCGGCGCGTCCTCGGCCCGCCTCCCGACGTACCCCGAGTGACCGACGGCGACGGGGCCACTTTTCCGACGGGACGCGTCGCCTTCGCTTACGGTCCGGGTGGGACTGGAAGGGGCCGCTCGCTGACCGAGCCCCGACGACGCAAGCACTGGAGCGCGAACGAAGTGAGCGCGAAGCGCGCAGCGAGGCGCGGCCGGTCAGCGAGCGGGGGCTTCCAACCGCTGGTTGATGGCCGTCATCCCAAACCCATCAGGGTGTGACCGTACCGGGCCACGAGCTAATTCAGGAGAACAGCTTCCGCAGATGCTTACGCGAGAAGAACGAACTCGGCTCGTCCATGTGGACGCCGATCTCGCCCGAGAGCGCCCACAGCCCGGCCCGCTGAACCGGCTCCGGGAGCGAGTACGCCCGCCGGATCCAGTGGCCGAACCGTATCTCGCGTTCCAGTTCCTCGCGCCAGGCCGCCTCGTAGCGCGGGAGCGTCGTCGGGTCCTCCGGGTCGACGACGTCGGCCGCCACGTCGGCCGCGCGCATCCCGTAGAGGATGCCGCCGCCGGTGAACGGCTTCGTCTGGGCCGCGGCGTCGCCCAGCAGGAAGCCACGCTTTGCCGTCGTCCGCTCGGGCGGACCGATGGGAATCGCGCCCGAGCAGAAGTGGTCCGTCTCCACGTCGTAGGCGTCGGTGAGTTCCTCGAACAGGTCGTTCACCTCGTGGCCCGGCGGCGCGGCGAGGCCGTACTCGACGCCCGCGTCGCCGCGGGGGATGCGCCAGGCGAAAAAGCGCGGCGCGGTGAGGTGGACGGAGACGTAGTCGCCGTCGTCCGGCGTCTCGTCGAACGCGAGCACGCCGTGGAGCGTCTCGTCGGGTTCCGGGAGCCCAAGCCCCCGGCGAACGCGCGAGACGGGGCCGTCGGCGCCGACGACCATCCGCCCCTCGAAGGTGCGTTCCGCGCCGCCGACGCTGGCGGTGACGGCGACGTGGCCCGCGCGCTCCTCGACACTCGTGACGGTGTGGCCTTCGCGCACGTCCGCGCCGGCCTCGCGGGCGGCTTCGGCGAGCGTCTCGTCCAGCCGGACGCGGTCGATGACGTTCGAGACCGCCTCGTTCTTGTAGAAGCGGTAGCCGTCCTCGTCGGGGCCGCCGACGTGGAACTCCGCGCCGTACACGCGGTTCTGGAACAGGTCCTCGCGCGCCGAATCGGGGACGTAGTCCCAGAGGTCCGTGGAGACGTGGCCAGAACAGGCGAGCGGCGTCCCCACCTCGCCCTTCTCCAGCGCGAGCACGTCGTACCGCGACTCGGCGGCGCGTCGGGCGAAGCGCGCCCCCGCCGGGCCGACGCCGACCACGACGAAATCGTACATGGGTCCGAGTACGCACGGGGGAAGATATGTCTCGTGGTTTGAAGTTGACAGGCGACGTGCACGTCCTGACGGGATGGTCGGGACGGTGATACGACGGATCCGGGCGGAGGTGCGTCGCACACCCGCGGCGCTCCGCCCGGCGACTCGCTACGTCATCGGGGGTGCTGGTTCCGGTTTCGGACTTGAACCTACGGGACGACGGCGAGACGGGGTGCCCGCGAATTACGGGACGACCGCGAGTCCGCGGGCCGTCTGGTCGGCAAAGCGGTCCGACCAGTCGGTCTTCACCGCGGTCCAGGAGTCGCCGGCGTCGACCGTGCGGAACAGTCCGCGGTTCGAGAGCGCGTAGAACTCGCCTCGTTCGTCGGACCCGCCGGCGGGGCCACGCGCGAGCACCGGTCGGGTGACGCCCTCGCCGAGCGGGAGGCCACGGCCGTCGAGTCGCTCCCAGTCGGCGTCCCCCTCGCGGCGGTAAACGTACGTCTCCGCCCGTGAGGCCGTGTGTGCCTCGTACGCGCCGCGCGCAGCGGAGACGAGCACGAGTTCGTGGTCGCGGTCGCCGCCGGCGTCGACGGCGACGCTCCAGCAGTACGTCCGGTCGAGCCCGGTCTGGGGGTGCCGCCACGTCTCCCCGGCGTCGTCGGTCTCGGCGTAGCCGTCGCCCGCCGCGACCCAGGCCCGGCCGGGCGCGTCCGGATGCGTCGCCAGCGTGTGGTTGTCGACCCGGGAATCGGGGACTCTGTCCTCCCACGTCGCGCCCCTGTCGTGGGTCTGGACGAGCGCGCCGGCCTCGATGGCGACGTACCAGTGGTCCGGGTCGGCGGGGTCCGGTTCGAGCCACCGGACGTGGTGGGTCTGGGGCCGCGGCGGGAACGACCAGCTCCCGCTCGATGGGAGGTCGACGAGGCCGTCCAGGTGCTCCCACGAGCCGCCGCCGTCGGTCGATCGGTACACCCGGGACGGCTCGGTGCCCGCCCAGACCACGTCGGTGTCGTGTGGCGAGACGGCCGCTGACATCACGGCGTCGTGAGGGACGTCGTCGACGCGCTCGAACGACTCGCCGCCGTCGGTCGAGCGGTGGAGGCCGGACTCGAACGTGCCGACGAAGACGCGCTCGGGGGACGCCGGGTGGACGGCGACACATTCCAGCGACCGTCCGTCGAGCGACGTCGTCGGGACCGATCCGGTGTCGAGGTCGACCGCGAGGAACCGGTCGCGCATGGCGGCGTAAGCCGTGCTCATACGCGAGTATGCGACGCAGAATCACAAAAGTCTCGCGTCGGCACGGCGACGGACGCCGACGGCGTAGGCGGCGCCGTACACGACCGCGAGGAACAGCAGTCTCGCACCCGCTTCGCCGAGGCCGCCGGCGACGCCGAACTCGTCCAGAAGGTACGCGAGCGGGAGGCCGACGACGACGCCGAACGCGAGCGTCCAGAAGAACATCGCGCCGAGCGGGCCGACCGACCGGCGGTCGAGCCAGTGGCCGACGGCGAGCGGGAGCGCGACGACCGCCACGACGAGGAACGTCGTGTCGCCGACGACGAGGTCGGACGTGAGCAGTTCGCCGACCTCGACGACCGGAGCGAACGCGAGCAGGTACCAGCCGACGAACGCGAACGCCAGGTCGCCGGGGCGTCGGGAGGGCATCCGGATGGGGATGGAAACGCGAGCGGAAAACCCTTGTCAGTCGTCGGTCGCGGCCGTGGCCTCGGCGTCCTCCGTCTCGTCCTCCTGGGCGGGGAGCCGACGGTCGGCGCGCGGCCCCTCCATGTCGACGTCCGGGAGGTAGTCGCGAAGGTACTCCCCGGTGTAGGAGCCCTCCGTCCGTGCGACTTCCTCCGGGGTACCGGTGGCGACGACCTCGCCGCCGCCCTCGCCGCCCTCGGGGCCCAGGTCGAGGACGTTGTCGGCGTTCTTCACGAGGTCGAGTTCGTGCTCGATGACGACGACCGTGTTGCCCTTGTCCGCGAGGCGGTGGAGCACGTCGATGAGCTTCCGCTCGTCCTCCTTGTGGAGGCCGGTCGTCGGCTCGTCGAGCAGGTACAGCGTGTCGCCCGAGTCCTTCTTGCCGAGTTCCTCGGCGAGCTTGATGCGCTGGGCCTCCCCGCCCGAAAGCGTCGTCGATGGCTGGCCGAGCCGCATGTAGTCGAGGCCGACGTCCTTCAGGAGGCCGAGCCGGCGGCGGAGGCCGGTGTGGGACTCGAAGAAGTCGTACGCCTCCTCGACGGTCATGTCGAGCACGTCCGAGATGGTCGCGTCCTTGTACGTCACGTCGAGCGTCTCGTCGTTGTAGCGCGCGCCGCCACACTCCTCGCAGGGGACGTACACGTCCGAGAGGAAGTTCATCTCGATCTTCACGGTGCCCTGGCCGCCACACTCCTCACAGCGGCCGCCCTTCACGTTGAACGAGAAGCGGCCCTTCTCGTAGCCGCGCTGGTTCGACAGCTTCGTGTCGGCGAACAGCTCACGGACGTAGTCGAACACGTCGGTGTACGTCGCGGGGTTCGAGCGCGGCGTGCGGCCGATTGGCGACTGGTCGATGAGCCGGACGCCCTCGACGTGCTCGGTGCCCTCGATGGCGTCGTGCTCGCCGGGGTCGACTTCGGTGTTGTCGTTCATCGTCCGGGCGAGCCCCTTGTACAGCACGTCGTGCATCAGGGTGGACTTGCCCGACCCGGAGACGCCCGTGATGGCGGTGAACTGGCCGATGGGAACGTCCACGTCGACGTCCTTGAGGTTGTGCTGGCGCGCGCCCCGGATCGTCAGCGCGGCGTCGCTCTCGCGACGCTCGGCGGGCACCTCGACGTCCTTCCGGCCGGCGAGGTAGTCGCCCGTGACCGACTCCTCGGACGCCACGATGTCGTCGAAGTCGCCCTGCGCGACGACCTCGCCGCCGTGCTTGCCCGGGCCGGGACCCATGTCGATGATCTCGTCGGCCCGGCGCATCGTCGCCTCGTCGTGTTCGACGACGATGAGCGTGTTCCCCAGGTCGCGGAGCCCCTCGAGGGTGTTGAGCAGGCGGTCGTTGTCGCGCTGGTGGAGGCCGATGGACGGCTCGTCGAGCACGTACAGCACGCCGACGAGCCCCGATCCGACCTGCGTGGCGAGCCTGATGCGCTGGCTCTCGCCGCCCGAAAGCGTCGAGGCCTCGCGGTCGAGCGTGAGGTACTCCAGCCCGACCTCCTCCATGAAGCCCAGGCGCGCGCGGATCTCCTTCAGGATCTCCTCGGCGATGGTGCGCTCGCGCTCGGTGAGCGTCGCCTCCATCCCCTCGAAGTGCGAGAGCGCGTCGCCGATCGACATCCGGTTCACCTCGGCGATGCCGGTCTCCGCGACGTACACCGAGCGTGACTGGGGCTTCAGGCGGGTTCCCTCACACGCCGGGCACTCGGTGACGGCCATGAACTCCTCGATGTGCTCGCGCGTGCGGTCGGAGTCCGTTTCGACGTGGCGACGCTCCAGGTTCGGGATGATGCCCTCGAAGCGCTGGGTCTTGCGGCGGACGCCGTTCTTCGTCTGCTGGGTGAAGTTCACCTCCTCGTCGGTGCCGTAGAGGAACTGGCGCTGCACCGCGTCGTCCAGGTCCGCGAACGCGGCGTCGACGCTCACGCCGAAGTGCTCGGCGACGTTGTCCAGCCGGGTCCGGTAGTAGTTCCGGTTGTAGCTCCACGGCTCGAACACGTCGCGGATCGGCTTCGACTCGTCGCGGACGACGAGGTCCTCGTCGACCTCCTTGGTGGAGCCGATCCCCTCACACTCCGGGCAGGCCCCGTGCGGAGAGTTGAACGAGAACGACCGCGTCTCGATCTCCGAGAAGTCGATTCCACAGTGCGTGCAGGCGAGTTCCTCGGAGAACTCGACGACCAGCCGCTCCGCCTCCTCGCCGGCGAGGTCGCCCGTCGAGCGCGCCTCGGTGCCGAGGTCGACGTCCTCGGGCGGGTCGGGGAGGATCACGTTGAGCACGCCGTCGGCCTCCTCGAGCGCGGTCTCAACGGAGTCGGTGATGCGCGACCGATCCGCCTCGCGCACCTTCACGCGGTCGACGACCACGTCGACCGTGTGGTCGTAGTTCTCGTCCAGATCCGGCGTCTCGGTAGCGAGGTCGAACTCCTCGCCGTCGACCTCGACGCGGGCGTACCCCTCCCCGCGCAGCTCCTCGAACAGGTCATCGAACGCGCCCTTCTGGTCGCGCACGACGGGCGCGGCGATCTTCGCCCGCGTCCCCTCGGGGAGTTCGAACACCCGGCGGACCATCTGCTGGGCGGACTGCTCGCCGACCTCGCGGCCGCACTCGGGGCAGTGCGGCTGGCCGACGCGCGCGTACAGCAGTCGGAGGTAGTCGTGCAGTTCGGTGACGGTCCCGACCGTCGAGCGGGGGTTGTTCGCGGCGTTCTTCTGGTCGATGGAGATGGCCGGCGAGAGCCCCTCGACGCTCTCGACCTGCGGCTTGTCCATCTGCCCGAGGAAGTTCCGGGCGTACGCCGACAGCGACTCGATGTAGCGCCGCTGGCCCTCGGCGTACACCGTCTCGAACGCGAGCGAGGACTTGCCCGACCCGGACAGCCCCGTGACGACGGTGAACTCCTCTCGCGGAATCGTCACGTCGAGGTCCTTGAGGTTGTGCTCCTCCGCGCCGGTGACCTCGATGAACTCTTTCGCCACTACCGACCACCCCGTCGGAGCACCCGGCCCGGGGTGCTCGACACCCGATCTCTCATTGTACCGGTTCAGGGGTCCGAGCCACTTAACCGGCCCGTCCTGGTCCAGCCCCGGAGTTCAAATCGGATGACGGGAGCATCCCCGCCGTGACCTGAACACCGCCGTCGAGGGGCCAGCGGTCGTGCGGTCGCCCCCTCGGCGGACCCGATCAACGACCGCCAGTTAGCCCCTGACTCCCGCCGAGAGCCCGCCGAACAGTCCGCCGGCGAGCCCCGCGACCAGCGGGATGGCGACGCTCACCGCGAACGCCTGTCCCATCGACAGATACGTCTCCAGCGCAGCGGGCCCCGCGCTGGCGACGACGAACGCGTTGGCGAGCGCGGCCAGCGCGCCGAACGCCAGCCCGGCGGCCACGCCGCGTGCGAGCGTCCGCTGCGGGAGCGACACGAGCGCGGCGCCCGCGACCAGCCCGAGCCAGTGGGACCACGCGAGTCCGAGGCCGACGAGCGCGAGCAGCAGCGTCGCCGCCCAGCGCGACGGCGAGGGCCCGGCTCGGCCGGCCGTGTCGCCGCGAGCCTCGACGGTCGAGTCCTCACTCATCGGTCTCCCCCGTGAACCGCACCGCGACGTCGCCGCGGATCGACCGGTCCATCGGCTTGAACTCGCCGTCCGCCCAGCGGCGCAACTGGCCGTGATACTCCTCGTCGTAGGCCGACCCCGCGTTGCCGCCGGGGAGGATGCAGCGCGACTCGCCGTCCATCGGACACACCTGTCGCCAGCTGCTGCCGATGCCCGACTCGCGGCGGAAGTTGAACAGCGTCGCCTCCGAGCCGTCGATCGGATATCGGGGGTAGTTCAACCACGGGCGGTCGAACTGGTGGTCGATCGCCGTGCGATTGTACTCCCCCCAGGTCTCCCACCCCTCGGACTCCAGCGTCTCGAGGGCGGCGGTCAGCGCGGCTTCGACGGTCGCGGCACGCCCGTCCGGGAACCAGGGATCGGCCTCCGGCAGCGCCGCGAGCGCCCAGTAGTTCGGGTAGTACTCGGTCGGGTCGCGCGTGGCCCCCATCGCGTCCGCGAGCACCTCTCCGACGACCTCCCGTCGGTACTCCCGGCAGAAGAACTCGAAGACGAGCGCGGCCCGCGAGTCACGGTCCATCCGCCGGTCCCAGTCGAGCAGCACCGCGGCCGCGTCCGCTGGATCGCCCGAGAGCGAGTCGGCCGCGGCCTCGACGTGTGGCAACAGGACGTCGGCCCGCGTGTCGGCCACGTCCCGCTGGAGCTCCCGCATGTCCGCGGGCGTCACGTCGCCGTCGCCGACCAGGTCGTCCAGTCGCTCCCACAGCCGGATACCGCGGAACGGCGCGCCGTACGCTTCGGCGAGGTAGTGGGGGTAGTCGGCGTCGTCGACGATCCGCTGGTTCGCCGTCCCGACGTAGTCGGGGGTCCGGTCGTGTGGCATCTCCTCGAACGGGATGAACCCGTCCCAGGACGACTCGCCGAACGGCGTGTAGCCCGGCCACTCGCCCTTGCGCGCGGAGCCGTCGAACACGCGGTTCCCGGCCACGGGGTCGCCGTCCGTTCGCCTGATGGGCACCTTCCCGATGGTCCGGTAGAGGACGTTCCCGTCCCGGTCCGCGTAGACGCAGTTCTGGGTCGGCTCGTCGAACCGTTCGACCGCCGCCTCGAAATCGTCGATCCCCTCGCTGTAGGTCATGTCGCGGATCGCGTGGGTCGTTCGGGTCGCCGAGAGCCCGGTCCAGGCGATCCCCACGGCCGAGCGGAACTCGTCGCCGTCCGACTCGGCACCGACGACGGAGCCGTGGACCGACTTCCGGACCGTGACGGTTCGGTCCTCGCCGCCGGCGACGCCGACGACGTGCTCGCGGGTGTCGAACTCGCGCCACTCGTCGCCGTACCGGTACTCGGCCCCGCCGCCCCGCGTCTCGTACTCGTAGCAGTCGATGACGTCCGCGCCGGCGTTCGTGAACCCCCAGGCACCCGCATCGTTCTCGCCGATGACGACGAAGGGGACGCCCGGGAACGTGACGCCGCGGACGGTCTGGTCGCCGACCCGCACGACCTGCTCGTACCAGATCGGCGGCGCCATGAGCGACAGGTGCGGGTCGTTCGCCAGGATGGGCGCGCCGGAGTCGGTGTGCTCGCCGGAGACGGCCCACGAGTTCGAACCGATCCAGGGCGCTGGCTCGAACGCGGCGAGGCGCGCTTCGAGGGCCGGGTCGGTTTCGCGGGGCCGTCGGCCGACCTGCTCGGAGATTCGGGCGCCGGACCCGGGCTCCCAGTCGTCGGTCGCGCCCCCGTGGCCGAGGATCGCGGCGTCGTGATCCAGCCTGTCGGGCAGGAGCTGATCGGCCCGTTCCTCCCCCAGTCGGGCGGCGAGAGACTCCTTTCGGAGCGTGCGGAAGCTCCCGGTCAGCCCCCACGAGATCTGTTTCTCGGCGAGCATCACGTCCTCGGGGGTCCAGGGGTCGGGTTCGTACGAGAGCAGCCCGAACTCCAGCGGGAGGGGGAGATCCTCCCTTGCGCGATTGACGCCCTCGCAGAACGCCTCGGTCACCGCGCCGGCGTCGCTCCCGGCGACGGCGTCCCAGGTCGCCGCGGCCGCGGCCGCGAAGTCCATCTCGACGTGGAAGCGGTCGGAGGCCAGCGTCACCTCGCCGACGACCTCCGAGAGCTCCCCGCGCATCTGCCGGCGCTGGAGGTCCATCTGGAACAGCCGGTCCACCCCCTGCGCGTAGCCGACGGCGAAGTAGGCGGCCAGCTCGTCGTCGGCGTCGACGCGCGGGACGGCCTCCCCGTCGTAGCGGAGCGCCGCGGGGCCGTAGGGACTCTCGATCCGCTCGGGCGGGTCGTCGCGGGCGGCACGCCACGCGTCCCCCGAAAGCGGCGCGAACCCGTCGAGATAGCCGCGCACCGGTCCGAGAAACCCCCCGGCCGCGGCGCCGCCACCGATCGCGGCGAGGAGGGACCGCCTCGTCGTCTCTCGATCCATGCTCGTTCAGTCTGGTGTGGCCTGATAAATGAGGCGGGCGGAAAGCTTCTTTACCATGGGTATAGTTGACACACACGTCAATGCCAGACACGAAACGTGGGCGCGAACGTCAGGGACGCAAGAAGCGCGAGCAGCTCGAAGCCCGCCTCAACCGGCGCGAGGTGGAGACCATCGACGCCGAGGACGAACCAGAGCATCCGCCCACGGAGACGGACTCGGACCTGCTGTCGGCCCCCGCCGACACCGACGAGTAGCCCCCGGGACCCGCGATTCTTTGTACCGGCCGGTCCGAACTGGACGGGAATGGGAACCCACGCAACCTACGCCACCGTCTACGTCGGTGCTCACCTCGGCCCGTCCGACAGTTCTCTCTCGCTCGACTGGGCCGACGACGTCGGGGACGTGACCGACGAGTACGGGTTCGAGGTCGGAACCGACGACCCGCGGGACCCGTTCGTCGGCATCCAGGCGTTCGACGTCGGCGAGTACGGTCACGAGATCCTGCTCAACGGCGAGCCGCTCTCGGGGTTCGACATCCCGCCCAACGACGGGTGGCAACACTGGACCGACGCGGTGACCGGCGCGTCGTTGATCGAGGGTGAGAACGTCCTCGCGGTCCGTCGCGACGAGGGAACCGACGACGCGTTCGCCGTCGGAACCGTCCGCGTCCACTGGAAGCAGCCGGCCGGTGCCGAGGACGCCGCGCCCTCGGACGGCTGACCGCGGATCGCCCCGTCGGGACCAGTATATAAACGACCGTTCGCTCGGCGCGGAACCAACACGGGACGCGATCATTGTGGCAGTCGTTGACACGGTGTAGGGCCGTCACGTCCCTCCTTCTCCGCGGTTCAGTAACGCTGGCCGGAGCACGGGGGAGCGGGACGGGAAGGAAAAACTTTTGTAGAATCACAACCACACTCAGGACTGACCATGAGTCAGCGACGAATGCAGGGTCAGCCCATGATCATCATGGGTGAGGACTCCCAGCGCGTGAAGGACAAGGACGCTCAGGAATACAACATCTCCGCGGCACGCGCCGTCGCCGAGGCCGTCCGCTCGACGCTCGGCCCGAAAGGCATGGACAAGATGCTCGTCGACTCGATGGGCGACGTCACCATCACGAACGACGGCGTCACCATCCTGACGACGATGGACATCGACAACCCGACGGCCGAGATGATCATCGAGGTCGCCGAGACCCAGGAGGACGAGGCCGGCGACGGCACGACGACGGCCGTCGCGATCGCGGGCGAACTCCTGAAGAACGCCGAGGACCTCATCGAGCAGGAGATCCACCCGACGGCGATCATCAAGGGCTTCCACCTCGCGAGCGAGCAGGCCCGCGCCGAGGTCGACGACATCGCGACCCACGTCGACCCCGACGACGAGGACCGGATCAGGAAGGTCGCCGAGACCTCCATGACCGGCAAGGGCGCCGAGCTCGAGAAGGAGGTGCTCGCGGACCTCATCTACCGCGCGGTCCAGCAGGTCACCGTCGAGGCCGACGACGGCAGCCACGTCGTCGACCTGGAGAACGTCGCCATCGAGACCCAGACCGGCCGCTCGGCCGGCGAGTCCGAACTGCTGCAGGGCGCCGTCGTCGACAAGGACCCCCTCCACGACGACATGCCGAGCAGCGTCGAGGACGCGAAGGTGCTCCTCCTCAACGACCCCATCGAGGTCGAGGAGGCCGACGTCGACACCTCCGTCAACATCGAGAACCCGGACCAGCTCCAGCAGTTCCTTGACCAGGAGGAGGAGCAGCTCCGCGCGAAGGTCGAGGCCATCAAGGAGACGGGCGCGAACGTCGTCTTCTGCCAGAAGGGCGTCGACGACATGGCCCAGCACTACCTCGCGAAGGAGGGCATCCTCGCGGCCCGCCGCGTGAAGAAGTCCGACCTCCAGTTCCTGCAGAACATCCTCGACGCGGCCGTCGTCTCCGACGTCGAGTCCGCGACGGCCGCGGACCTGGGCCACGGCTCGGTCTCGCGTGACGACGCGGACGAGCTGTTCTACGTCGAGGGCGGCGACGACGCCCACGGCGTCACGCTGCTCCTGCGCGGCTCCACCGACCACGTCGTCGACGAGCTCGAGCGCGGCGTCGAGGACGCGCTCGACGTCGTCGCCACGACCGTCTCGGACGGCCGCGTGCTGCCGGGCGGCGGCGCCATCGAGGTCGAACTCGCCTCGCGGCTCCGCGACTACGCGGACTCCGTCGAGGGCCGCGAGCAGCTCGCGGTCGAGGCGTTCGCCGACGCGCTGGAACTCGTCCCGCGCGTGCTGGCCGAGAACGCCGGGCTCGACTCCATCGACACGCTGGTCGACCTCCGCGCGGCCCACGAGGAGGGCGACGCGAACGCCGGCCTGAACGTGTTCTCGGGCGACGTCGAGGACACGTTCGAGGCGGGCGTCGTCGAGCCGGCCCACTCGAAGGAACAGGCGCTCTCCTCGGCCAGCGAGGCCGCGAACCTCGTCCTCAAGATCGACGACATCATCGCCGCGGGCGACCTGTCGACCGCCGGCGACGACGACGAGGGCGGCGCGCCCGGCGGCGGCATGGGTGGCATGGGCGGAATGGGCGGCATGGGCGGCGCGATGTGACCCTCGACTGAGGCACACGTCACACCCGATCCGACCGCGCACCGCCTTCCGACCGACTCACGACTTCTTTCGACCGGCGGACGACGACCGACGGCGACCGCTTTCGGAGGCTTCTAATCCCGGCGTGCAAATTTTGCGCGCATGGAGACGCTGCTGCTCAACAGCGACGAGGTCCACGAGAACGCCGAGATGGCGGAGCTCGTGCCCGCCGTCGAGGAGGCGTTCGCCGCCTACGAACGCGGCGACGCCCAGATGCCCCCCAAGTCCTACATCGACCTCCCCGAGTACAACGGGGACTTCCGGTCGATGCCCGCCTACCTCGACGCGGGCGACTGGGACGCGGCGGGCGTGAAGTGGGTCAACGTCCACACCGACAACGAGGACGAGTACGACCTGCCGACGGTGATGGGGACGATGATCTACTCGGACCCCCGGAACGCGTTCCCGCTCGCCATCCTCGACGGCACGGAACTGACGATGAAGCGCACGGGCGCGGCCGCCGCGGTCGCCACGGACCACCTCGCGGTCGCGGACGCCTCCTCGCTCGGCATCGTCGGCGCGGGCGTCCAGGCGTACACGCAACTGGAGGCGATCGCCTCGGTGCGGAACATCGAGGAGGTCGTCGTCTCCGACCTCGACGAGGAGCGGGTCGCCCGCTTCATCGACGCCTTCGAGGACCGATTCGCGGTTCGGGCCGGCTCCATCGCCGAGGCGGCCGCCTGCGACGTGCTCTCGACCGTGACCCCGGTCGAAGACCCCATCGTCCCGCGCGACGCCGTGGGCGAGCACACCCACGTCAACGCGATGGGCGCGGACGCCGAGGGGAAACACGAACTGGCGGACGACCTCCTCCTGGACGCCAAGATCGTCATCGACGACCACGCGCAGACGACCCACTCCGGCGAGATCAACGTCCCGTACGCGGCCGGGGTGCTGACGGACGCGGACATCTACGGCGAGATCGGCGAGATCCTCGTCGGCGACCGGGCGGGCCGCACCGACGCCGACGGCATCACCGTCTTCGACTCCACGGGCCTGGCGATCCAGGACGTCGCTGCGGCCCACGTCGTCTACGAGCACGCGAACGAGCGGGACAACGGCTACCCGTTCGACCTGCTCGGCCTGGCGGACTGAGTTCGGGTCTGCAGGTGGGCTGGATTCGACGGACGACCGGCGGCTACTCCCTCTCCGTCGGGACGACCGCGTCGAGGAGTTTTCCGACGAGCCAGACGACGACCAGGAACGGCAACAGCGGGACGAGCAGGATCACGAGGCCGAGGAACAGTCCCCACCCGACGGCGTTCATCTCCACGTCCGGGCGGCCACGGTAGCCGGGCGTCACCGTGTCGTACGCCCTCCACACCAGGCTCGGGTCCTCGGGTTCGGTGGACTGGCTCATGGCGTCGTAGTTGGGTTCGAACGGCGAAAAAGGCTCCGTGGGGTCCGTTCGGCGTGTGGCAGGTCGGATCCCCGAGGCGAGCCCCGGTGGCGTCCGTCTCGAAATCCGCCGCGGCGGGGTCCCGATCAAACCGATTCCGGCAGGTAGCCGCCGTCGACCTCGACGTTCTCGCCCGAGACGTAGCCCGACTCCTCGCGGAGGAAGAACAGCAGGACGTTCACGAGGTCCTCGACCGACGCCCAGCGGCCCCGCGGCGCGTCCTCGGGGAACTCGTCGGAGGTCTCGACGACGTACGGCGAGACCGCGTTGACCGTGACGCCGTCGTCCTGGGTGTCGGCCGCGAGCATCCGCGTGAACATCAACACGCCCGTCTTGGCGATGAAGTACGGCGCGTTCTTCGGGTTGACGAGCGCCCTCTCGCTGCCGGCGTAGCCGACGTTGACGATCCGACCCCACCCGGCCTCGCGCATCCCCGGGAGCGCGCGCTTCGAGCAGAGGTACGTCCCGTTGACGTTCGTCTCGAGGACGGTCTGCCACGTCCCGAAGTCGAGCTCCGCCCAGTGCTCGGGCGCGAACGCGCCGACGTTGTTCACGAGCACGTCCACGCTCCCCAGTTCGGCCTCGACCGCCGCGAAGATCTCGTCCACCCCGTCCGGGTCGGTCACGTCGCCCTGCACCGCGAGCGCCTCGACGCCGTGCTCGTGCGCCTCGCCGGCGGTCGCGGTCGCCTCGGCCCCGCTGGATCGGTAGTGGACCGCCACGTCCGCGCCGTGTTCGGCACAGGCAAGCGCGAAGCCCCGGCCGATGCCCGACGCGCTGCCGGTGACGAGCGCGGTCCGTCCGCGCAGGTCGGGAGTCATACGCAGACGGTCGGGTGCCGGGGACAAAACGGTGCCCACCGCGCGGGCACCGCGTGGGGCGCGCCCCGGCGACCGGGGAGTACCCGGATCCGAAACCGGGTCAATCGTCGCTACGCTTTTGCCACGGGGCTTCGAGTGCCAGCACATGCCGATCGAAACCGTCCTGCTCGCAGTCGGACGCGACGACGACGCCCGGATGAAACGAATGGCGGAGGCAGCGACCGACCTCGCCGCGACGACCGGCGCACGGGTCGTCGTGGCCCACGCCTTCGAATCACAGCGCGCGGTCGACGACGCGCTCGACCGGCTCGACAGCGAAGGGGGATCGGCCGACGACGTGACGAGACGACTGGAGAGCGTCCGGGTCGCCCGCACGGAGCTCCAGGCGGCCGACGTCGAGTTCGAGGTCAGGGGCGTCGTCGGCGAGCCCGGCCAGGCCATCTCGGATCTTGCCGGCGAGATCGGTGCCGACCGCGTCATCGTCGGGGGCCGACGCCGCTCGCCGACCGGGAAGGCGGTCTTCGGCAGCACCGCCCAGGAGATTCTCCTCTCGGCGCCGTGTCCGGTGACGTTCGTCCGCGAGTGAGGCGGTGACGCCCGCGGGTCGAACGCCGACCGCTCCGTCACGAACGTTCACTCGTCACCGGGTGAGAAACCGAACCGTTACGTAGCGCCCCGCGTACCCTCGGAGTGATGGCTTCGTACGTCGGCGTCGACCTCGGCGCGACGAACGTCCGCGCCGTCGTCGGCGACGAGGACGCACGGATCCGCGGTAGAGCGCGCCGGCCGACCCCCGACGGCCCGACCGGAATCGCGATCACCGAGGCCGTGCTGGACGTGGTCCGTGCCGCCTGCGCCGACGCCGACGTCGACCCCGGAACCGTCCGCGCGGCCGGCGTCGCCTCCTTCGGCCCGTTCGACCTCGCGGACGGCGCGGTCGACAACCCCGCGAACTTCCCCGACACGGTGGGTCGCATCCCGCTCACCGGCCCGCTCGCTGAACTGCTCGACACTGACGACATCCACCTCCACAACGACACGGCCGCGGGCGTCATCGGCGAGCGCTTCCACAGCGAGCGCAACCCCGACGACATGGTGTATCTGACCGTCTCCTCGGGCATCGGCACCGGCGTCTGCGTCGACGGTCGCGTCCTCTCCGGGTGGGACGGCAACGCCGGCGAGTTCGGGCACGTCGTCGTCGACCCGGAGGGCGCGATGACGTGCGGGTGCGGGCGTGACGGCCACTGGGAGGCGTACTGCTCGGGCGAGAACGTGCCCGCGTACGCCCGCCACCTCCACGAGACGACCGACGTGGCGACGGACCTGCGGGTCGGTGCCGACTCCTTCGGCGCGGCGGACGTGTTCGCGGCCCACGGCGAGGACCCGCTCGCGGACCTCGTCGTCGAGCGGATACAGCGCTGGAACCTCATCGGCGTCACGAACATCGTCCACGCGTACGCCCCGCTCGTGATCTTCGTCGGCGGCGCGGTCGCGCTGAAGAACCCCGACCTCGTCGTCGGCCACGTCCGGGAGCACCTCGCCGACGAGGTGTTCACCAACGTCCCCGACGTCCGGCTCACCGAACACGGCGACGACGTCGTGGTGAAGGGTGCGCTCGCCTCCGCGCTCACGGACGGCACCGGCGACCGCGCCCGGCTCTGACGGGGCGACCGGCCGGGACGTTCACGTGGGGGACTCCGCCATTCCTATCCCCGCCGACCCCGCAGCGGGAGGTATGCGACGACGCGATGCGCTCCGAGCGGGCGGAGCCCTGATCGGGACGGGGCTGTTCGGAGCGTCCGGGGGGACGCGGACCGTCAGCGCGACCGCGGCAGGTCGGGAGTCCGACTACGGACCGCTCGGGCACCTCGAACTCGCCGGCACCAAGGAGGCCGTCGTCGGCCCCGACGGCGAGACGGTCTACCTCGCGCTCACCGACGGCTACGGCATCGTCGACGTCTCGGACCCGGCGGACCCGACCGTCCTCGCGGAACGACGAACCCTGCAGTCGGACACCGAGGCGGGCGCGATGGCCCAGATATACGACGTCACGCTGTCGGGGGACACTCTCGCCGTGGTCGGGCCCGCGAACCCCGTCGGCGAGGGCTGGTCCGGCGCGGTCATCGTGGACGTGTCCAACCCGGCCGCACCCACCCGACGGGCCGTGTTCCCGACCGAGTACCCGATCCACAACTGTTTCCTCGACGGGTCTGAGTTGTATCTCACCGCCAACGGCCCGTCGGGCAACCCGCTCGTCGTCGTGGACGTGAGCGGCGACGAGCCGGCCGAACTCGCGCGCTGGAGCCTCACCGACCACGAGGCCGCCTGGCGGGACGTGCCGGGCGGCCTCCGGCCGCTCCACGACGTGTGGGTCAGGGACGGCCTCGCCGCGCTGGCCTACTGGGACGCCGGGACGTACCTCCTCGACGTCTCTGACCCCGCGGACCCGATCCACGTCGGAACGATCCCCGCGGGCGACCCGGCGGAACTGTCGGACCCGCCGCTCCGGGCGTCGTTGCTGCCGCCGGGGAACCACCACTACGTCGCCACCGACCCGACGAAGGACCTCCTCGCGGTCGGGAAGGAGTCCTGGGGGGCGCGCGTCGAGGGCGAGTACGTGGGCGGCCCGAGCGGCGTCGACCTCTACGACGTCTCGGACCCGAGCGCCCCGACACGCCTGGCCGGCATCTCGCCGCCGTCCGCGGCCGATCCGACGTACGGCGGCGTCTGGACCACCGCGCACAACCTCGAACTCCGCGACGGGACGCTGTACACGTCGTGGTATCGTGGCGGCGTGAAGCGCCACGACGTGTCGGACCCCGCGACCCCCGTCGAGGAGACCTGGTGGGTTCGACCCGGCGAGACGCGGTTCTGGACCGCCCGCGTCGCCGCCGGTGATAGCTTCGTCGCGTCCTCGATGGGAACGGGCGAGGCGTCCGCCGGCCTCTGGACGTTCCCGGACGAGGCGGGGACCGGCGGCGACCCGGAGGCGCTACGGGAGCGGCCCGAGACGGACCCGGCCGACGCGTACAGCCCCACGCCGTCGGCGACCGCGACGCCCGCCAGCGCGACCTCGGTCCGGGAGGGGACGGCGACCGGAACCGGGGGGTCGAGCGCCGCCGCGCCGGGCTTCGGCGTGCTGGCCGGGCTGGGCGGGCTCGGCCTGGCCGCGTGGCGACTGCTCGGCCGGCGATGAGGTGGGGGCTCGGGACGGCGCTCCGGCGGGGTCTCCGGTCCAACCCGGTCGGTGAAGCGGCGATTTGAGTAACGGACATCGTTTTTGCGCCGCCCCGGCACCGTTCGCCATGCATCGACGGACCCTCCTCCGAGCCGGCGCCGCCGGACTCGGAACGACGGCGCTCCTCGGCGTCGGATCGGCCGCCGGCTCCGCCCGCTCGACCGGCAGCCAGGACGAGTACGGACCGCTCGGGAGCGTCGAGATCGAGACCGCAAAGGAGGCGGTCCGGGGCGACGGCGACGTGACGTATCTCGCCGTCGACGACGGCTACGCGTCCGTGGACGTCTCGGACCCGGCGAACCCGACGATCCTCGCGGAGCGACGCGGACTCGCGCCGGGCGAGGGGGAAGCGACGCTCGCGGGCGTCTGGGACGTGAAGTACGCGAACGACCGCCTGCTCGTGATGGCCCAGACTGACTTCCGGCGCGAGGAGCGGTTCACCGGCTTCCTGCTGGTCGACGTGAGCGACCCCGCCTCGCCGGAGCGCGTGCTGTTCCACGAGACCGAGTTCCCCATCCACAACGGCTTCTTCGACGGCGAGCGGGCCTACTTCGGGGCGAGCGCCGACGTGACCGAGTCCATGAGCGTCTACGACGTCGGCGACGACGGCGTCGAGCGGCTCGGCGGCTGGGGCGTGCTGGACGCCGACTCCGGCTACGACCAGGTGTACCCGGGCGGCTCGCCGGCCGCCCACGACCTCTGGGTCCGTGACGACGTCGCATATCTCGCCTGCTGGGACGCCGGCGCGTGGCTCGTCGACGTGTCGGACCCGGGCGCGCCGACCGCGCTCTCGTCGGTCGGCGGCGTCCCGCCCGAAGAACTCGCCGACATGTCCGAGGAGGAGCGGCGGCTCCAGACGTTCCGCCCGCCGGGAAACGCCCACTACGTCGCCACCGACGACGCGGGGGAACTGCTGGGCGTCGGCGGGGAGTCCTGGACGATGGAGGGCGAGGGCGGGCCCTCGGGCATCGACCTCTACGACGTGTCTGACACCGCGAACCCGACGGCACTGGCGACCATCGAACCGCCCGAATCGCCCGACAGCGACCTCGGAACCGGCGTCGACGCCACCTCGCACAACTTCGAACTCCGCGACGGCGTCCTCTACTCGTCGTGGTACCGGGGCGGCGTGAAGCGACACGACGTGTCGGACCCGACGGACCCGACGGAACTGACGAACTGGCGTCGGCCGATGGCCGCGTCGATGTGGACCGCCCGCGTGCTCACGCCCGGCGAGACGTTCCTGGCCGCGAGCAAGGGTATCCCGGACGAGGATGCGCCCGCGCGCCTCTACGTGTTCCCGGACGCCGACGGGCGGTCGGTGGAGCCGTTCCCGGAGCCGACCGGGACGCCGGCAGCCACCGAGTCGCCGGCGTCGACCGCCGAACCGCCGACGGACTCGCCGACGCCGGATCCGACGCCGACGGGGTCACCGACCGACGTGGTGACCGAACCCGAGAGCCCCGCCTCGGAGACGTCGGTGCCGGGATTCGGCGCGCCGGCCGCGCTCGGCGGCGCGGGCCTCGCGGCCTGGCGCCGGCTGAGCGGCCGTGAAGAATCCTGAGACACTTTCGTTCCGGCGTCGCAGGGCCGGCGCAACCGCAAGCTTTCAAGGCTCGGCCCGCTATCGTCGGGTAATGACCGATCTCGCCGAGCGCGTGGAGGAGTGGATGGTGGGGCAGATGCCCATCATTCAGATGCACGGCGGCACGAGCGTCGTGCGCGAGGCCGACCCGGAGGAGGGGCTGGTCGTCGTCGAACTCGGCGGCACCTGTTCGGGCTGTGGCATCTCGGACATCACCGCCCAGAACATCACGCGCGATCTCATCATGGACTTCGAGGAGGTCGAGGACGTGCAGGTAAAGGTGCCCGACACCGGCGACATGGGTGCGAGCACCGTGGAGGGCGGCCGCGGCGGCGACCTCCAGTACTCGACCGAGTCGAGCGACCACTTCTGAGCGGGGCCCCGCCCCCTCACCGGCTCCGACGGTCCGAGCACCCGGCCTCGCCCGGACCGCCCCCAACGGACGACCGCGTAACTGACCGTTCGTTCCGAAGCCGACCCCGTGCCGGAGCGCGAACCGTCCGAGTATCAAGGTCGCCCATCCATACACCTTAAAGGCGAATAGGGTGGCTATAGAAAAACCTTATCCGTCATTTCCTTCTCGAATCGGATGCAATGTCCGATGAAAAGAAAACGTTCGTCCGCTCATCCGGCGACGTCGGTTCCCGACCTCGCACCGTGGGAGCGACGTGGGTGACCGGCGCGTTCGGGTCGAGCAGCCGCTCGGCCCGGGAGGTGGGACGCGAGTAGCCCGACCCGCCCAACGACACCACTCCCGTCCGCCGACGCCATGGCCGTCGGCGGACCGGAGCTGTCTCCGTGGAGATACCCGTGCTCTGACGTCGCGCCGCCGCGCGGCGTCGCCGCCGGCCTCAGGCCGGCACTACCGTTACCGTCTGCTTCCTGTCGATGGCGTCCTCGAGTTCCTCGGCGATGGCCGAGCCGCGCGACACCTGGATGTCGCCGCCGCGCCCGACCGTCGCCGTGAACAGGTACTCGCCGTTCGCGCGCACCTCGACCGTCTCGCCGACGTGCTCGTCCATGCGGATGACCACGTGGCGGCTGGTGATCTCGGGCTGGACGATCTCGCCCTGCGGTTTCGGCGTCCCGCCGCCCGACCCGCCGCTCGCGGCCTCGACGCCGCCGGCCCCGGCCGGCCGCTCGGAGTGGGTCCGGACGTCGATGTCGATGCCGAGGCGGTTCTCGATGTCGGTGATGCGGCCGCCGCCCTTCCCGATGACGTAGCTGATGTCGTCCTCGTCGACGTAGACGACGGCGTCGTTCTGCCCCTGGAGTTCCACGTCGACGTGGCCGCGCGCGACCGAGCGGATCTCGCGTTCGATCTCCTGTCTCGCGATGCGGCCGACGCCCGTCTCGGCCTCCGCCTCCGACTCGTCGCCGAGCGGGACGGTGACGACCTGGCGGTTGAACGTGTAGATCTCGTAGGCGGGCGTGCCCGTCTCGAAGTCGACGACCTGGATGACGGGCCGCGCGAGGTCCTCGGCGGTGAGCCCCGAGGGCACCTTCACCTCCGTCGTCACGTCGTAGACGGTGTCGACCTCGCCGGCCTCGATGAAGACGACGGTGTCGACGACCTGCGGGATCATCCCGAGTTCGACCCGGCCGACGAGGCGCTGGAGCGCGTCGATGGCGCGGGTGGCGTGCGTCACGCCGACCAGGCCGACACCCGCGAGGCGCATGTCCGCGAACACCTCGAAGTCGTGGGTCTTGCGCACCTCGTCGTAGATGGTGTAGTCGGGGCGGACCAGGAGCAGCGAGTCGGCCGTCTTGGCCATGTCGCCCGCGAGCGCGGTGTACTGGGTGATCTCCTCGGACACCTGAAGGTCGCGCGGCTTCTCCATCGTCTTCACCGCGTAGTCGTTGTCGTTCAGGAACTCCGCGACCGCCTGCGCGAACGTCGACTTGCCGGCGCCGGGCGCGCCCGCGATGAGGACGCCGCGCTGGCGCTCGAGGAACCGGTCGCGGAGTTCGTCCGCGAACTCGTAGTCGTCGAGCGTCGTCTTGGCGATCGGCCGGACGGCGGTGATCTCGATGCCGTCCGAGAACGGCGGGCGCGCGACGGCGACCCGGTAGTTGCGGTACTGGACGATGGTCATCCCCGGCTCGGAGAGTTCGATGAACCCCTGCGGGGACGCGCGGGCGGTCGCCTCCACGTCGTTCGCCCAGTCGGCCATCTGCTCCTCCCCGACGACCTCGTCGTCGACGAACTCGTAGCGCATCTCGCCGATGGTGCCCCGCTTGGCCTTCGGCCGGGTCCCCGTCTTCAGGTGGACCGACATCGTCTCGTCGGTGAAGAACGACTCGATGGCGAGCCCGTCGTCCTCGCGCCCGCGGACCTGCGGTTCGACGTACTCCACGTCGAGGCCGGTCGCCTCGCCCGTCTCGGCCTGCACGTAGTCGCTCGTCAGGAGCGTCGCGTCGTGCTCGAGGGCGAGTTCGCGGATGAGCGCGTCGACGTCGCCCTCGCCGGCCCCCTCCTGTTCGGCCGCGGAGGGTCGCCGGCCGACGAACTCGGCCTGGAGGGTCCCCGCCTTCGACGCCTCCGCGATGCGCTGGAGTTCGGCGATGCCGTCCCAGCCGGTGTCGAGCCCCTCGTTCGCCTGGCGTTCCAGTTCGGCGACGACGGCCTCCGGGACGAACACGGTCGCCCCCTCGTAGCTGCCGTCCTCGATGCGTTCGGACACGCGGCCGTCGACGACGGCGCTGGTGTCCGGTACGACGTTCATGCGACTACGTCGGGTCGGGAACCCTTTAAGCGTGCTCACACGCGGGGTCGGGAGGACCGGAATTAAGCCGCGTCGGGACCCGATCGTAGACATGGAGACGCCCCCCGAACGGACCGAGGAGGAACTGCGTTCGCTGACGCGCGAACTCGTCTCGATCCCGAGCCACGAGGACGAGACCGCAGCCGGCGACGCCATCGAGGACTGGCTCCGCGCGGAGACCGACGCCGACGTGACCCGCGACGAGCACGGCAACGTCATCGCCCGGCGCGGCGACCAGTCGGCACCGTCGCTCGCGCTGGTCGGCCACCACGACGTCGTCCCGCCGGGGGAACCGCAGGTCGACGACGAGGGCAACTACGCCGTCGAGGAGCGCGACGGACGGCTGTACGGCCGCGGGAGCGCCGACATGAAGGGGGCGGTCGCCGCGGCGATGCTGGCGTTCCGGGACGCGGACCTCGAGTCCGGCTTCGAACTCGTCTTCGCCTCGTTCGTCGGCGAGGAGGTCGGCGGCGTCGGCGCACGCGGCGCCATCGCCGACGGCTTCGCTCCCGACTACGCCGTCGTCGCCGAGGGCTCGACGAACTACTCGAAGACGGGCGTCACGGACGTCGTCATCGCGCACAAGGGCCGGCGCGCGAGCACGCTCGTCGCACGCGGCGAGAACGCCCACGCGAGCGTCCCGGAGAACGGCGTCAACGCCGTCTACCGCGCCTGCGACGCGGTCGACGTGGTGCGGGAACTCGAGTTCCCGGAGGTCGAGGTGCTCGGCGAGCGGGTCCGGGGAAGCGTCGCCGTCACCGGGATCGACGGCGGGAGCGCCTGGAACGTCATCCCGGACGAGTGCGAGGTGACCGTCGACGAGCGGACGGTGCCGGGCGAGTACGCCTCGCTCGAGGACGCTGAGCGAATCGAGGGCGTGGAGTGGCGCGTCGACCAGGACCTCCCGCCGATGGCCTGCTCGGACGACGCGTTCGCGGACGCCGTGCTGGCGGCCGCGCGGGACGCACAGGCGGGCGACCCGGAGCACGTCTCGAAACCCCACGCGACCGACGCCGGATGGCTCTCGGACGCCGGGACGGCCTGCGTCGTCTGTGGCGCGTCGGAACCGGGCGAGGCCCACACCGACACCGAGAGCGTCTCGCTCGACGTGCTCGCCCGGTGTTACCGGATCTACCGGGGCGTCGCGGAGGCGGGAACCGCGTTCGTCGACTAGGCCGAACCGACCGTCTCGGGCGTGCTCGCAGCCGTTCGATCGACCGTCCGGGAATGCACGTTTGAAGGCTCTCGGGACGCGATTTTCCCGTGATGGCAACAGAGGCGACGTCGGACGGGGAGGCCGACGCCTACGCGGAACTGACGGACAGGCTCGAACGGGTCAACGCGGTGGAGGGAGCGGGCGGCGTGCTGGGCTGGGACCAGCAGGTGATGATGCCCGAGGGCGGCACCCCCGCGCGGTCGAAACAGCTCTCGGTGCTCTCGTCGGTGAGCCACGACATGCTCACCGACGAGCGGACCGGCGACCTGCTCGACGCCTGCGAGGAACTCGATCTCGACGAGGGACGGGCGGCGGTCCTCCGGGAGGCGCGACGGAAGTACGAGCGCGCCGACGCCGTGCCCCGCGACCTGGTCGAGGAGATCTCGAGCACGTCCGCGGAAGCGCTCTCCGCCTGGGAGGAGGCGAAGGCGGAGGACGACTTCGAGACGTTCGCGCCGTACCTGGAGAAACACGTCGAACTCAAGCGCGAGTACGCCGAGCACGTCGACCCCGACCGGGACGCCTACGAGGTGCTGTTCGAGGAGTACGAGCCGTGCCTCCCGCTCTCGCAGGCCGAGGAGATCCTCTCGGACCTGAAGGAGACGCTCGTCCCGATGATCGAGGAGATCCGGGAAAGCGACGCCGACGTGACGACCGACGCCTTCACGGGCACGTTCGACACCGACGCCCAGGAGGCGCTCTCGCGTGACGTGCTCTCGACGCTCGGGTACGACTGGGACCGCGGGCGCCTCGACGTCTCCAGCCACCCGTTCACCTCGGGGAACCAGTTCGACTGCCGCGTCACGACGCGCTTCGACGAGGCCGACCCGCTGGGCGCGCTGATGGCGACGGTCCACGAGTTCGGGCACGCGTACTACAACCTCGGGCTCCCGCGGGAGCACTTCGGGACGCCGCTGGGCGAGTCGCGCGACCTGTCGGTCCACGAGAGCCAGAGCCGCCTCTGGGAGAACCACGTCGGTCGGTCGCGCGCGTTCTGGGAGCAGATCTTGCCGAGCGTCCGCGAACAGTTCCCGGACACCGACGCGTCGGTCGAGGAGGCGTACGAATCGGCGAGCCAGGTGTACGAGGACAACCTCATCCGCGTCGAGGCGGACGAACTCACCTACCACCTCCACATCGTCATCCGGTTCGAGATCGAGAGAGCCCTGATCGCGGGCGAACTCGACGTCTCGGAGGTGCCCGAGGTGTGGAACGACAAGTACGAGGAGTACCTCGGCATCCGTCCCGAGACGGACGCCGAGGGCTGCCTGCAGGACATCCACTGGAGCCACGGCAACTTCGGCTACTTCCCGACGTACTCGCTCGGCTCCGTGATGGCGACGCAGCTGTTCGAGGCCGCGAGCGACGAGATCGACGACCTGGAGTCGAAGATCCGCGAGGGCGACTTCGAGGACCTGCAGGACTGGCTCCGCGAGAACGTCCACCGCCACGGCGCGAAGTACGAGACGAACGAACTCGTGAAGCGCGCGACCGGCGAGGAGTTCACGGCCGACTACTTCACGTCGTACGCCGCCGACAAGTACGGGGAGCTGTACGAACTGGAATCGTCCGTCTGAGCAGTTGGCTCGAGCGTAAACGCCGTCTTTCGATCGTCTCTTTCCGGACGTCGATTCGAGCACGACGGCCACTTCCGTGTCTTCGGAAGCCCCCGTGACTCCCGACGGTCCCTTCCAGTCCAACCCTGCCAGTCTTCCGGCCGAGCCTACGCCGGCCCGACTACCGCCCGTACACGCCGCGGGTAGTCCACCGTGACGCTGGCCGGCCGACGGTCGGCGGGATGCGGCGGGCGCACACGCGAGCGACGCGAGGAGCGAGCCGCGCCCACCGGGGAGGCGTGGGGAGCCCACGCGACGGGCCCGACCGTCCACGGGGCGGGACTGCCGAGCTCTTCCTGCGACGTGACTGAACCCGAATCTCACGGAGCCCCGGAACCCGACGCTCCCGAAACGCGGTTCAGGAGAACCGAACGCCCAGGTCGTGCATGCCCTCGTTGTTCGTCGCCACGTTCACCAGAAGCGGCGTCAGCGACTCCACCTCGGCGGCGTTCGCCAGCCCGCCCGCATCGAGCGCCCGCAGCCCCTCGATCTCCTCGGCCAGCCGCGAGACCGTCGCGGTCGCGTCCGCGTCGTCGCCGATGACCAGCGTGTCGATGCCGAGGTCGGCCTCCAGGTCAGCCAGCCGACCGGCCGCGAGGTTGTGGAACGCGCCGACGACCGGAACGTGCTCGGGCACGGCCTCGCGGACCAGCGCCGTCACGCTGCCCGCGCCCGGCGGGTGATAGTGGAAGCCGTCGTCGTCCCGTTTCATCCCCGCCGCGGGCGTGACGACCACGTCGTCGTCGTCGAGCACGTCGGCGACCGACTCGACCGTGTCCGAGACGTGGTACGGCGGGACCGAGAGGACGACCACGTCCGCGCGGTCGGCGGCCATCCCGTTGGTGAACCCCTTCACGGTCGCGTCTCCGCCGGCCGCCGAGACGGTCCCGACGTACGACTCGGCCGCGTCGCGTGCTTTCTCCGGGTCGCGGGAGCCGACGAGCAGTTCGTGGTTCGTTTCCAGCCCCCAGCGGAGGGCCAGCCCCTCGCCGACGTCGCCGGTACCGCCGAGTAACGCGATTCGCATGCCCGGGTCTGCGTGGGGGCCGGCGGTAAGCGTTGCGTGACCGGACAGCGCTGTCGGTATCGGTCCGGGCCGTCGGCGGGCCGCTCGTCGTCGTCGGGAGAGCTGCCAGCGGACCGCTCGCCGTCGTCGAGCCGCTCGCGGTCGACCGGCGCGATGACCGCCGCCGCGCTCGCGCTCGCGACGACACGTTGATACGACCGGCGGAACACGCCGATCCATGGACGGTCCCGACGCCTTCGACGTCATCCTCCGCCCGACTCCCGACGAGAGCGCTCGTCCGGGCAGAGTCTTCCTCGGCGACGACGACGTCCTGCTCGCTCACTCCCGGCACGGCCGGCTCGCGCGGTTCGCCGGCGGCGCGGTCAACGGGCTGTTCGGGCACCTTCCCGAGTCGCTGGGTCTGTACGACCCGCACGCAGTCTCCCGGACCGAGGCGACCCACGACCCCGAGACGGTTCGGGTTCGCTACGCGGACATCGAGGGCCTCGCGCCGTTCGTCCGGCCGACGGGCTTCTCGTTGCACCTCAGGGTCGCGAACCGGCCGGACGAGATCAGGCTCGCGTTCCGGTCGGACGACGAGCGCGCGGAGGCGGTCGCACTCGCTCGGGCGCTCCGCGGACTGGCACGCGAGGCCGGCGCGGAGCCGACCGTCTTCGATCCCGGCGGGCGCACGCGGCTGCTCCCGCTGGACGAGCAGGCGCCGGACGAAGACGGGCGCGACGCGGCGTGAAAACGGTCCGACCGCTTCGGTCGATCTCGCTCGGACGGCTTCGATCAGTCCCGCTCGGGTTCGGTCCGCCCGCGGACGTACACGAACCAGTAGGCGAGCACGGGCGCGACGAGCAGCATCGGACCGAGCGCGACGAGTTGCGTGAACGGGTCGGGCGGTGCGAACCGCGCTGCGAGCGCGAGCGCAAGCACGTCCAGCAGCGCGACGTACGTCAGGAACTGCAGCAGTCGCGTTCGGCGCATCTCACTCCAGCAGCCCCGGCAGGTCGTTCACGCTCCCGACGACGGCGGTCGCGCCCGCGTCGGCGTACTTCGCCCGCCCCTCCTCGCCCGTCAATCCGCCGGTCAGGACGCCGATGCCGAAGTAGGCGCGCTCGTCGTCGGCCGCGGCGGCGTTGACGGCCGTCCGCACGTCGTCGAGCGTGTCGCCGACGAACGCGATCCGGTCGGCCCCGAGCCGTTCGGCGAGCGTGACGAGCGCTCGCGGGTGGGGCTTCCCCTCATCCCAGTCGTCCATCGTGAACCGGTGCTCCTCGGGGAGGGCCACCCCGGCGCGCTCCAGCGCGATGTCGGCCTCGTCCCGCGGCCGGCCGGTGACGACGCCGAGGTCGTACCCGTCGCGGAGCGCGCCGAGGGTTTCGGGCGTCAGGATGACCGGCTCGTCGTGGATGAACCCGCGCGCCTCGAACGGCGGCTCGCCGCCCTCGATGTCGCGGTACAGGTCACCGCCGAGGTAGAGCGCCTGGAACGTCTCGCGCAGTCGGTCGTGGTCCCGGTCGGCCTCCACCGCGTCGGCCGCCTCGTCGCCGAGCGCGTTTCGGACGACGGCTCGCGCCCCCGCCAGCCCGCCGCCGCGCTCGGCGATCCGGTCGGTGAACTCGGCCACGTCGGCCGCCAGCCCCCGCTCGCGGGCGAGGACGTACAGCGCGACCGCGTCCGACAGCAGCCAGTCGTTGTTGAACCCGCCGGCGTCCTTGAACGCCTGGAGGTCCGCCTTCGGCAGCGTGTCGCCGTGGAGCCGTTCGACGGACTCGACGACCGCCCGGCGGTAGGAGTCGGCGACGTCGACGAGCACGCCGTCCACGTCGAGCACGACCGCGTCAACTCGCATGGGGGAAGGGGCGCGGCCGCGGCGTATGTGCGTTGCGACTCGGGTCCGGTAGCCGGCTGCCCTTCGGCGGGTGGATCGTCACTCGTGGTCGGCCGCTCCGTGGCGCTCGCGGGCGACGTACAGCGTCTCGCCCCCCGCGAGCGTCACCGGCCTGGCGTCGACGGTCGGTGGGTCGCCGCCGAGCGTCGTGAACAGGCAATCGGCGTCGACCGTGCGGGCGACCGCGAGGATCGGCCGGTGGAGTTCCGGCGGGAGGTTCAGCGCGTACACCGCGTCGGCGCGGTAGTGGTCGCCGGGGTCCGCGCGGTCGGCGGCGTCGACCACGTCGTCGCGGACGAACCGGACGCCGTCGGGGGCCGGCCGCTCCTCGACGTCGGTCGCCGTGACCGTTCGGCCGCGCTCGGCGAGGTCGGCGGCGACCTCCGGGCGGCGGCCGACGCCGACCTCACAGAGCGTCGCGTACCGGGCGAGGAACTCGGCGACGGCGTGACGGCGACTCTCGGACACGGGCGGGAAACTTATGGAGGGGCCACGCATAAACCAGTTCATGCTCGTCGACATCGTGCCCGTGGGGGACGTCTCCGCCGAGGAAAAGCGGGAGGCGTCGGCGGCGCTCCGTTCCGTGTACGACTGCGAGGTGTCCGTACACGACGAGCAGACCATCCCCGAGGGCGCGTACGACCGCAGCCGGAGCCAGTACCGGGCCGAGCAGTTCATCGAGCTCGTCTCCCGGGTCGGCGAGGGCGAGAAGAACATCGGCATCACCTCGGAGGACCTCTACTACCGGCGGCGCAACTACGTGTTCGGGCTCGCCTACCTCAACGGCAACGGCTCGGTCATCTCCACCTACCGACTGCAGACCTCCTCGGACGGCGGCATCTCCTCGAAGCCCTCCGGCGAGGTGTTCTCGGACCGCGTCCGCAAGGAGATCGTCCACGAGATCGGCCACACGCTCGGGCTGGAACACTGTGACAACAACAAGTGCGTGATGAGCTTCTCCCCGACGGTGCGCGAGGTCGACGTGAAGGAGGAGAACCTCTGTGGCACCTGCTCGCGGACGGTCCGCTGAGTCGCGGGCGCTCCGCCGAGTCGCGGACGGGCCACCCCGGCGCACGCGGCGAGTAGCTATTTCCCCTTCGCGGCCGAACGTCGAACCGTCATGTCCAGCGACCGCGTCATCGAACTGCTCCGGAAGGCGTACGGCGACGAGATGGAGACGGTGATGAACTACCAGGCGAACGCCATCGTCCTCGAGGGCGTGAGCGCCGAGGAGATCAAGGAGAGCCTCAAGGCCGACGTCCAGGAGGAGCTCGGGCACGCCGAACGGATCGGTCAGCGTCTCAAACAGCTCGACGCGCGCCCCCCCGGGTCGGCGGAGTTCACGGCCAACCAGCACAGCCTCCAGCCGCCCGCGGACACGACGGACGTGCTCGCGGTCATCAACGGCGTGCTCGACGCCGAGGAGGACGCCATCTCGACGTACAAGTCGCTCATCGAGGCCGCCAGGGAGGCGGACGACCCGGTGACCGAGGACCTCGGCGTGACGGTGCTCGCCGACGAGGAGGCCCACCGGACGGAGTTCCGCGGGTTCAAGAAGGAGTACGAGCGCGAGTAGTCGTGTGGGTTGACGGAGGCGAGTTTGGATCTGCGGTTGGTTCGCGGTTTGCCGGGTTGACGGCCGTCAGGACCGTTTCGTGGTGACGACCGCGCAAGCCCCGCGGCGCTCGACTCGGTGCGGCCGCCGTGCTCCTCGTCGCTCACTTCGGTCGCCCCTTGCGGTGCTTGTCGGTCCGTGCCGTTCACGAGAGCGTAGCCAGCCGGGGGCTTTCGAGGCAATCGTCATTACGACCGAACCAACCCTCGAACCGATCGCCAGGTGGCTTTCGAACCCAGCGCTGCTCCCCATCGTAGATCTGAACGGCACCGGTTCGGAGCTCTTCCACCCCCGAGAGACTAACCCCGTCCGAGTCCAGAACCCCCTATGGACGTCCTCATCACCGGCGCGCACGGCGTCGTCGGCACCGCCATCACCGACTACCTCGGCGACGACGCGCGCTACGAGTTCACGCTGCTCGACGTCGAACCCGGCGACGGTCCCGGCGAGACCGTCGTCGCCGACGTGCGCGAGTACGACGAGGTTCGCCCGCACTTCGAGGGCAAGGACGCCGTGGTCCACCTCGCGCTGGTTCCGGGCACCGGCGGGGCGTGGTCACGCGAACTCGGCTGGTCCGAGCCGCTCGCGGACAACCTCGAGGCGCTCCACAACGTCACCGAGACCGCCGTCGACGCCGACCTCGACTCGCTCGTGTTCGCCTCCTCGAATCACGCCGTCGGGATGGTCGAGGTCCGGAACGCCCCCGACGTCTATCACGACGGCGAGGTGCTGGCCGGCCACGACGAACCGCACCGACCCGACTCCCGCTACGGGCTGACGAAGAGCTACGGCGAGGACCTGGGCAGGCTGGCCGCCCAAGCGCACGGGATCAGGTTCTACGGGCTCCGGCTCGGCTCCGTGAAGCCGCCCGAGTACGACCACCCGTACGGCGACGCCGAACGGGGCGTCGACCGGGGCGACTGGGAGCGGGGCAGCGAGGCGTACGACGAGCAGGTCGCCCGCCTGAAGGGGCTCTGGCAGTCCCGCCGCGACGTGGCCCACATGGTCGACTGCTGTCTGCAGGACGAGTCGGTCGAGTGGGACCACTTCTACGGGGTGAGCGCGAACGAGCGCCGCTGGCTCGACGACCTGGCGTACGCCCGCGAGACCGTGGGCTACGACCCCCGCGACGCGGGCGAGGAGTGGGACGGCCCGCCCGAGTGACCGTCGCGTCACGCCGGTTCACCCCGGGTCCTCCCGACGGCTCCGGACGGGCGTCCAGTTCGTCGGCCGGTGTGTCGACCCGGCTTGTCCGCCCGTCCACCTGAGCGATAAATAATGGGTGTTCCTTCGTTATTACGCGAACCGGCGTGACGTTCGGATATGGATAAAAGGAATATTAGTCCGTTTGTGTTGTTCTCCGGCAACGTTTAATGCGTCTCGGACGCCATCGTCTCCCATGTCAGCGACCGAGACGTGGACCGACCCGAACAGCTGCCCGTTCTGTGGCGAACAGCTGCCGTCGCCGGGGGCGGGGTTCGTCGACCACATCGACGAGACGCCCGACTGCGAGTCCCGCTTCGGGGTCTGGCGGGATCGGATCGGCGACGACATTCAGGGAGACTGGAGCGGGTGACGGGCACCGAGACGAGCGGGGCCGACGCCGGCCGGAGCGAGCCACGGCGGGCGCTGCGAACGGACCCGGAACGGCTGGCGTCGACACACGAGCGAGCGACCTCGTTCGTGCGGAGCGTCGTGGACGAGAGCGGCGCGAACGGCGTCGTGGTCCGGCTCCGCGGCGACGTGGACTCGACGGTGACCGCCGCCGTCGCGGTCGACGCGCTCGGAGCCGACGACGTCCACGGGCTGGTGTTGCCCTGCACCCTCGGCAGCGAGGCGAACGCCCGGGACGCCGAGGCGGTCGCCGACCTGCTCGGCGTCGACGCGACGCGGGTTCAGCTCCACAGGCTCCTCGCCGGCTTCCGGGAGACCGTCGGCGGCGAACTGGCCCCCGCCGCGGACACGGTCACGACGATGAACGTGGTCGCCCGGCTCCGGATGACCTGCGCGTACTTCCTGGCGAACGCGACCCGCCGACTCGTCGTCGGGTCGACGACGCGTACCGACCGGCTGCTCGGCGACTGGACGAAACACGGCGACGGCGCGGCCGACCTGCTCCCGCTCGGCCACCTGTTCGAGACGGAGGTTCGGGCGCTCGCGGCCCACCTCGACGTGCCCGAGTTCGTGATCGAACCATCCGCGGGACCGGATCGGTGGGGCGGGTTCGCGGACGAACCGACCCGGGACGTCCCCGCCGAGACGGTCGATCGCGTCCTCGCGCTGGCGATCGAGGACGGTCGGACCGTCGAGGGCACCGCGGACGCGCTCGGCGTCGACGCGGAACTGGTCGAACACCTCGCCGGCCGGCACGCGGGCACCCGCCACAAGCGGCGTCGTCCCGCACGTCCCGACCGAAACGAGGCGACTTCCGGATGACTACTCGCTCGACGTTCACGAACGACGACTATCTTCGCGTCTTTGACGACGTTCGGTCGAAATCGTCACGGTCGGGGACAGAACCGTCCTCCTCCCACACCTATAAATGTGGACACCGACGATTCCCGGCATGAGCCAGGTGGAGCTGAGCGCGACGCAGCGACGGATACTCGCGACGCTGCTCGAGGAGTACGAGAGCGCGCCCGTGAAGGGGGAGATCATCGCGGACGCCCTCGACCGGACCGCGGGGAGCACCCGCAACGAGTTCCGGAGCCTGAAGGCGCTGGGGCTGATCGAGGGGATTCCCGGGCCGAAAGGCGGCTACAAGCCGACCGCGGCCGCCTACGACGTCCTGAGCTATCAGGACCTCGAGGAGCCCGAACGGCTCGTCCTCGCGCACGAACACGACCGCGTCAGCGCGACCGTCGACACGATCGACCTGATCGACGTCGGGGAGCCGGACCGCTGCCGGGCGCGGATCCACTTCCAGGAGGCCGTCGACGGGCTCGCGGTCGGCGATCCGGTCGTCGTCGGGCCGACCCCCGTCTCGAAGCTCGTGGTCGTCGGCGCGGTCGAGGCGGTCGCGGAGACCGCGGACGAGGTCGTTCTGGACGTTGGCGCGATGGAAGCGCCGTTCTCGGACGGGTAGCGTCGGGTCCCGTTCGGGCCGTCCCGACGCCGGACTCCCTACAGCCCGAGCCGAAGCGCCCGGTTCAGCCCGAGCAGCGCCAGACAGCACGACAGCAGCCCGACGACGGTCCCGTAGGCCAGCGGCCAGCCGCCCGCGTCCGCGAGCGCGCCGACCACGACGCTCCCGGACGCGGCCAGCAGCATGTACGTCGTCCTGACGAGCCCGAAGCCGTAGCCGCGTTCGGCGTCCGAGAGCCGGTCCATGACCCGCGCCTGGATCGTCCCGGGCCACGAGATTCCCACCCCGAGTACCGCGGTGCCCACGAAGAGCCCTCCCGTCCCGGGAACCTCGACGAGCGTGAGGATCCCGAGCCCGGCGAGCGTGACGCTCCCCGCGATCGCGGCGTCCCGCGAGACGAGATCCGACGCCCGGCCGGCCAGCGGCTGGGCGAGCGAGGAGAGGGCGAACGCGGCTCCGAACGCCAGCCCCGCGGTCGCGGGGTCGAGACCCCGGTACTCGACGAGGAACGTCGGGAAGAAGGAGGAGACCGCCTGGAACGTGAAGCCGGTGCAGCTGGCCACGACGGTCGTGTACGCGAGGCCCGGCCGCGTCAGCAGCCCGACCAGCCGACCGGGGTCCACGGCGGCGGCGAACTCGCGGCCCGGGTTGGTCGGGTCGAGGTCGGGCACGATCGCCGCCGTCGCCCCGAGCACCGGCACCGCGACCAGCGCGCCGAGCCCGACGGCGACCCGCCAGCCCCACGCCTCGGCGACGACCCCGCCGAGCGCCGGGAACGCGACGCCGGCGAACGCGCCGCCGGCCGTCAGCGCGCCGAGCGCGCCGCCCCGTGCCTCGAAGAGCCGGGAGAGCAGCGACGACGCGGGGGCGAAGAACAACCCCGCCCCCGCGCCGAGCAGGACCGCCGCGACGCCGAACAGCGCGACCGAGGGCGCGACCGCCACCAGCGTCGCGCCGCCCGCCGCGCCACCAACCCCGGCGAGGAGCAGCGGGCGCTCGCCGAACCGGTCGGCGAGCACGCCGCTCGGGAACTGCAACAGCGCGTAGGCGGCCCACATCCCGGTGAGCGCGAGCCCGACGACCGACTTGGACGTCTCGAACTCGACGAGGACGAACGGGACGACCGCGCCGAGCAGGAACCTGACGCCCAGCTGACTGAAGTTCGCGCCCGCGACCACCGCGAGCACGCGCCGCGATCCGGTTCCGGTCCGGCCCGTCGCCACGCCGTCGGCCACCTGCTGGTCGCTCACGAGTCGAGATGACGCTCGAACGCGTCCCTGGCCGCGCCCTCGATCGGCGTCGGTCGGCCGTCGTCGTCCAGCGCGACCTGCACCGTCTCGGCCGACGCGGCCGGCTCGCCGTCGTGGCTGATCTCGTAGGCGATCGTCGCGCTGGTGGTCCCGAGGTCCTCGACGGCCAGCGAGACGGTCACCTCGTCGAGCCCCTCGATCGGCCGCCGGAAGTCGATCGAGAGCGAGGCGAGCGCGACGTTCGACTCGTGAAGCTCGGTCCCGATCTCCTCGCGGAAGAACGCGGCGCGTCCGTGTTCGAGATACGAGGCGTACACCGCGTTGTTGACGTGACCCATCGTGTCGAGGTCCCGATACCGCGGCTCCACGGTCGTCTCGAAGGTCATGGTCGACACGTCTCGGGGCGGGGGCTTTTGCGTACCGTTCCCGGCATTCGCCACGGCCGTCGAGTGCCGGCGTCCCGGTCCGGGCTACCGGGGTCGGCCGGCGAACCCCAGTCGTTCCGCGACCACCGAGGCGGCGTACAGGCCGCTCACGCCGACGGCGATGACGAGCGCGTCGCCCAGCGTGGGGAGCAGGCCGAGCGAGACGATGAGCGTCGTCGCGCAGGCCGGCGCGTGCCGGGCGTCGGTGAGCGCCATCCCGGCCGTCGTGAGGACGACCGAGACGACCCCGCTGGCGACGACGTGGGCGCCGACCGCGCCGCCGGGGTCGAAGCCGACCAGGATTCCGTTGCCGGCCGCCAGCGCGTGATAGGAGACGAGCCCCGCGAGCACGCCGATCGCGTGGCCCCCGAGCAGTTCGCGGTCGCTCGTCCGCTCGGGCGCGGTCGCGAGCAGGTACGCGGAGGGGCCGAGGCTCGGAAAGACGAGCGGCCTGCCGGTCGCCCACGCGAGCGCGCCCGCCGCCGCGAGCAGCGCGCCGGCGTACGTCGCCTCCGCGAGCGTTCGTTTCACGGTGGCCCGTTCGTGCAGCGTCGGATGAACTCGTTGATTCCGACCACGGGCATCCCGGCAATCGGAGTTTTGAAACCGTACCGGGTCCGACGGGGTCGTATGAGCCTCGAACTGGAACACGGCTGTCCGCGCTGTGAGGAGTCACGGACGTTCTGGCGGACCGCCAGCATGGAGGTCCACCTCGGCGAGAAGACGAAGTGGCGCTGTCCGGAGTGCGACTACGGCTTCGTGCTCATCAACGAGGGGGCCGACATCGACTCCTCGCGCATCGACGCGTAATCGACCGCTCCGCCGAACTCCCGTCGTCGGTCACGGTTCGTGGGGCGACGGTCGAGTCGATTTCGTCGGTCGTTCCGCGACCGTCCGTTCCGCATCCGTTTTCGGAGACGCCCGCAGCCGTCAGTCCGGGAGGGGCGGCCACGTCGTCGCCACCGTTTCCTCGATGAGCCGGCTCTGAGCGCGACGCAGCCGCTCCGACGCCGAGGACGCCGAGATACCCAACTCCGTCGCAACCGCGTCCAGCGACGTCCGGCGTGGAACGTCGAAGTACCCCAGTTCGTAGGCCGTTCGGAGCGCCTCGTGCTGGCGGTCGGTGAGCCCGTCGCCCGGCGATTCGGGCTCGCCGTCACGGGTGAGCCGGTGCAGCCGAAACCCGACGTTCCGCCGCCAGAACGACGAGAACGACCCGAACGCGTCCCGGTCGGCGAACCAGCCCGTCTGGCGCCACCCGTCCGGCTCCACCTCGATGCGTTCGATGATGGCGTCGGCCGTGGCGAGCGCTTCGAGCCCCGCGAGGTCGTCGAGGCGCTCGCCGAGCTGTTCCTCCAGGCTGAGCGCCGGGTGGACCTGGTACCGACGGGTGTCCCCGGCGCGACCCACGAGGGTCCACGCCCGAACGTCGACGGCGTCGTCGAGAGCGTTCTCGACCGCCGTCCGGGAGCCCCCGGTCACGGTGGCGATGAACAGCGGCCGGTCGCCGTGGGTGAACTGCAGGTCGAGCGTCACCGTCGCCTCGGGGACCGCTGTCGGGACCGTAACGAGCGGGAGCGCGTCACAGTGGATCTCGAACTCGGCGACGAGTCCCATACGGTATCGCCCCTGTCCGTGCTACCGCGAGAGTCTACCGGTTCGGGCCGACGGAACGGCCGGGACCCGTCACCATCGCCCCTTCATAAAAGGCCCCATCACTGAGGGAACGGGTTAGCCCGGTCGCGCTCGAACGCGAACCCGCATGCAGACGACACGATCCGTAGACGACACGGGAGTGACCTACGAACGACACGGCGACGGGCGGCCGCTGATCCTGCTCCACGGGGGGATGGCGCCCCCGGCGTACTGGAACCCGGTCGTCCCCCACTTCGAGGAGTACGCCGCCGTCGTCCCCCAGCGTCCCGGGTTCGGCACCTGTCTCGACGACCCGGCGGGGACGAGCGCGGACGAGGTGCTGGAACGCGAGACCGAGTACGTCCGAACGCTCGTCGACGCCGTGGACGGCGATCCGATCCTCTTGGGCCACTCGTACGGCGCGCTCACCGCGATCGAGGCCGCGACGGAGGCGGACGTCGGGGCCATCCTCGCGTACGAACCGGCGGTCCTCCCCGACGAGTTCCGGCGGGAGGCCGACCTCGCCGACCGCATGGAGGCGCTGGTCGAGGAGGACGAACCCGGCGAGGCGGTGAAACGCTACGTCGAGCAGGTCCTCCATCCCGACGGGATCGACGACCTCGACGCGTGGCTGGCCGAGTGGCCGGTCTGGCCCGACTGCGTGGAGCTCGCCGAGGAGGTCGTCCGGATGAACCGCGCCGTCGAGCGGTATCGGCTTCCCGACCGGCTCGACGTCGACGCGCCCGTGCTCGTCCTGACCGGCACCGACGGTCCGGCGTTCCTCCGCGAGAGCGCTCGCCGCGTTCACGAGGCGCTCCCCCAGAGTCGCCTCGTCGAGTTCGACGGCGTCGGCCACGGCGGGCCCGGCGAGGCGCCGGAGCTCATCTCGGCGGAAGTCGACGCCTTCCTCCGGGGGTGTCGGTAGCGGTCGGAACGACACCGTCGTCCGATGGGTCCGTCCTCCGGTGGGTTCGTCGTCCGGTGAGATCCGTCGTCCGATGGCGTGCTCGGACGGCGGCCCGTTCCCCGCTTGGTCTCCCCTCAGCCGGGGAGCAGGTCGCCGAGCGCACCGCCCACCGCCATCGGGAGGAGCGCGGCCACGACGTTCCCGAGCGCCACCATCGGTTCCGCCCAGGTGATCCGGCCCCACGCCGTCAACCCCAGGACGGCGACCGCAAGCGCGACGCCGAGCACGCCCACCAGCCGTCGCGGGACGACCCCCAGGAACGGGTCGTCTACCCGGACGTCCTGGAAGTCGGCGACGTAGACGATGCCGACCACGGCCGCGACGGTCACGACGAACGTGCCGACCAGGTACGCCGGGTGTGTCGCCAGGTGCGCGCCGACCTCCTGGGTGCCGCCCTCGACCAGCATCGGGACGCCGAAGATGATGCTGCCCAGCAGCGCCTCCGCGATGTCGCCGCGGTCGAAGCCGTGGACGATGCGGCCGAACACGGTGGGCCGCGAGAGCTTCGTGGCCGTCCGCATCGCGTCGCGGACTTTCGCTACCTCCTCCTCCTCGTCGACGGTCTCCTCCAGCGTCTCGAGCTGGTCGAGCAGGTCGTCGACGGTCGGTTCCGATTCGGGGTCGCCGTCGGTCCCGCCGTCGCCCGCCGTCGGCCTCGTGTCGGCGGTCGGACCAGCCGTGCCATCGCTCATGTTGGGTCGGCTCTCCCCGCTTCGACGTAGTTCCGCCGGTCGGAGCATCCGTCCGGGGTCCCGCGCCCGTCGATCGGAACGGACCGATACTCCTCGACGCTCGGGTCCCGGTCGGCAACACGGCCGGTCGCGTCCGGTCGGTTCCGCTCAGTCCGGCGTCCCGGTCGTTCCCCCGTCGGGGGCGACCGAGGAGCCGTCGGAGGCGGCGGTGCCGGGCCGGAACACGTCGACCGGCCCGTCGGCCGGGACGCTCACGACGTGGCCCTCGTAGGTGAACTGGAGCCGACGGTTCGGATCGGACCCGTCGACGCCGGCCGGGAACAACCGGTCCAGGCTCTCCGGGTCGACGGTGTAGTACAGCGGGTCGAGCCGATCGGGGGTCGTTCCGATCTCTGCCGCGACGGCCTCGACGACCCGCTCGCTGGTCGGCGTCGGGTCCCCACGCTCGCGTGAGGCGGTCATCCCGGGGGGACCTCCGGCGCGCGTCCGGGCCCGCCAGCCCCCCCCGAGGTTCCCGCGGACGACACCCCTCGACGCGTGATCGTCCGACGCTGCATCCCGCGTTCGACTGCCTCTGACGTGTCTGTACTGGTCATGGTACCACTGCTACCCCGGGACGGTATTGCCGACGAGGCGGTGAGAGCGTTCTGTGTTCGTACGACCACTGCTTTTGAACGGTGCCGGCGCGGACGTCGTCCGCGGCCCGACTCACTCCTCGTGGATGAGGGTGTTGGCGAGGAGGTTCCGGTGGCCGCGGCGCAGGCGGGCCGACAGGGCGTTCCGCGAGAGGTCCAGGTCCGCCGCGACGTCGGTCAGCGTCCGCTCGCGCGGGACGGCGAAGTAGCCCGCGTGGTAGGCCGCCTCCAGCGCCTCCTGCTGGTCGGCGGTCACGTCGTACTCGGCCCGTTCCTCGGGGTTCTCCGGTCTGTACACCCGGGTCGGCTCGACGTCGAACCCGTGCTCGAGACAGTAGTCGTAGAACTCGGAGAGCGCCTCGTCGGCCGGGAAGAGGACGCGGAGCTCCCAGCGACCGGTGTCGCCGCTGACCGCCTCCAGGACGGTGGCCCTGGCGGCCGAGACGGCGGCGATGACGTTGGGGACGTCCGTCGCCCAGGTCACGCGGTAGAACCGCTCCTCCCGCTGGAGCCCCTCGTCGGGGTCGTCGTGCTCCTCGAGCGTGAGCACCTCCCGGACCATCTCGTCGTCCCGGAGCGCGTCCTCGAACCTGCCGAAGTCGCCGTCGGCGGCCCAGAAGTACGGCGTGACGGACGCCTCACCCCCGACGACGCGCTTGATCTCGATCCGCATCCCCGGGGCCGCCGTCAGCGTGTCCGCGAGGACGAACTCGTCCGCCGGCACCGTGAACTCGGCGAGGATGCTCATCGGTGGAAGAAATACGGGCCGCGGCACCGTAAAGTGATGCGCCGGGCGGGTGGCCGCGGCGGCCCGGCGTGTGAGGACGGCGGCCGCGGAGTTCGGTCCCGGTTCCGGCGGTCGCGCCGCCGAACGGGCCGGTCAGTCGTCGGTCTCCGAGGAGATGGGGTCCGACTGGTCCTCGCTGAACCCCTCCGAGGAGGCGATGCGCTCCTCGGCCTCGGGGTCGAACCGCGTCTCGATGTCCTGGAAGCGGTCGACGAACGAGAGTTCGTGGTGGCTCTCGGTCTCGTGGCCGAGGTAGCGTTCCTCCAGATCGAACTGGCCCTCCTCGTCGGCCTCGGCCAGCTTCGAGAAGTCCTCGTAGACGCTGTGTGCGCCAGAGTGGAGGCCGAACAGCGTGATGAAGATGTACTCGTAGCCCAGGTCGCCCAGTTCCGCGAACGTGAGCGGGTCCTCCTCCTCGCTCCACGCGAACGACGAGGAGTAGTTGAACGCGAGCGAGAGGTCGGGGTGGGTCTCGTGGATCGTCTCGGCGTACTCGACGGCGTCCTCGCGCGAGGGGTCGGGCATCTCGGGCCAGACCATGTCGACGCCGGCGTCGGCGTAGATGCGGCCGCGTTCGAGGTGTTCCTCCCAGTCGCCGTTGGCGGAGCCGTAGGCGTCCGTGCGGGCGATGACGACCGTGTCCTCGCTCTGCTTGGCGTCGACGGCCGCCTCGAAGCGGGAGCGGGCCTGCTCGCGGGAGACGATCTGCTTGCCCGCGATGTGCCCGCAGCGCTTGGGCGTCGTCTGGTCCTCGATGTGGACGGCGGCGACGCCGGCCTTCTCGTACTCGCGGACGGCGCGGCGGACGTTGTGGGTGCCGCCGTAGCCGGTGTCACAGTCGGCGATCACCGGGAGCGACGTCGCCTCGACGATGCGCTTCGCGTTCTCGACCATCTCGGTCATCGTCACCATCTCCAGGTCGGGGAAGCCGAACTGGCCGAGCACGGTCGAGTAGCCGCTCATGTAGGCGGCGTCGAGCCCCGCCATCTCGGCGAGGCGGGCGTCCAGCGCGTGATACAGGCCGGGCGCGAAGACGAACTCCTGCTCGTCGAGCATGTCGCGCAGCTGTCGGCCCTTCGGGTTGTCGACGTCGCGGATGTACGGGTCGGTGTCGAGTTCGGTCGGGTTCATTCGGCGTCCTCCATGAGGTCGAGTTCGAACGGGTCGGTTCGTCGGCGGCGGGGTCGGGGACCGGGTTCGCCGGCGCGGCCGGGACGGCCGAGGTCGGGAACCAGCGGCGCGTCCGCCTCGCCCACGGGGGCGGCCGGCCGGTCGACCGTCGGGCGGCGGCGGGTCATCGGCGTCGCCCCCGCGTCCCCGCGGTCGTGGTCGGGCCGCTCCCCTCGGCGTCGAACAGGCTCAGTTCTCGGTCGTCGATTCGGTCGATGTCCGTGCTCGGGTTCGGGTCGAAGGTCAACTGCATTCTCGTTCTGGTGGTGTGGGTGGTTCGGGTGTGGTCGGTCGCGCGCTACCATCGTCGGTGAGTCGTCCGTGTACGCCCATCTGTGGCACCTCGTCGGGATGGAGTGGGAGGGACCAAATAAAGTTAATGAACTATAATGATAATATTCTATAATGCATTTTGAGGCTGGAAGGACGTTTAATTGGGACGGCGTGACACACCCCGGCGACCGCCCGACCCGTCCGACGTCGACCCCGCGAGCGTCGGCACCGACCCGGGGACTCGTACCAACTGGTAGCAAGGCATAGGGCGCTCGACGCCGGCGACTGCACCGTGAGCGACGACGCGCCCGGCGGCGGGGAGGAGCCGCCGGACCGGGAGGGCGAGACGTACCGGCTCGCGGTGCCGGGGCCGTTCGGGAAGTCGTGGACCCGGGCGGTGCTCGAGGCGGACACGCTGACGCTCTCGGGGGACGGACGGCGTGCGATCCTCCGGTACGTCGACCTGCGCGCGCTGGACTCGGTCCCGGTCAGCGACCGGCACGGCGAGACGCGCATCGTCGCCGACCTCGTCGTCCTCGGCGCGGCCATCGTGTTGACCGGCGCCACCGCCCTCGGCCGGCGACTGACCACCGCCAACCCAGTCACGCCCCACGGCCTCTCGCGCTACGCGAACGAGGTAGTCGCGACCGAGCCGCTCGTGCGGCTCAGACTCGCGACGGGGGACAAAACCTACTACCTGTACGCCGACCGGGACACCGCCGAGTCGCTGTCTGGGGCGCTCAGGCGGCGACGGGCAGCGTGGGGGGACCCCTGAGCGTCGACGGTTCTCCAGGCAGGTGACGACGACGGCCCGCCCGCTACGAGTCGTCGTCCGACCCGGCCAGCGCGTGCCAGGAGAGCCGCGGGTTCCGCGCCGCGCTCGTCTGGTCGATGCGGCGGGCAGTCGTCTTCGAGGGCGCGGCTTCGAGGTCCTCGACCGGGTCGGCCGCGGCGGCGTTGAACGCGGCCGCGAGGTCGTCCAGCGAGGCCTTGCTCTCGGCCTCGGTCGGCTCGGTGAGCATCGCCTCCGGGACCATCTCGGGCCACTTCGTCGTCGGCGGGTGGACGCCGTAATCGAGCATGCGCTTCGCGACGTCGGCCGCGTCCCGGTCGCCCGAGGTCGCGGCGAACTCGTGGTGGAACGGGCCGTAGGGCACGTCGAACTCGACCCGCTCGGCGAGGTAGTTCGCGTTCAGCACCGCCTTCGCGGAGGCGTCGAGCAGGCCCTCGTCACCCAGCCGGTGGATGTAGGCGTACGCCCTGATCAGCACCAGCCAGTTGCCGCCGAAGCCGTGAACCTTGCCGACCGACCGCTCGGGGTCGAACAGTTCGTAGCCGGCGGCGTCGTCGCCGGCTCCCCCGTCCACGTCGCTCCCGTCCGAGTCGCTCCCGACCTCACGAACCTGCGGTCGGGGGAGGAACTCGGCGAGGTCGTCGACGACGCCGACCGGGCCGGCGCCCGGTCCGCCGCCGCCGTGAGGCGTCGCGAACGTCTTGTGGACGTTGTAGTGCATGATGTCGAAGCCCATGTCGCCGGGGCGGGCGCGGCCGAGCAGCGCGTTCAGGTTCGCGCCGTCGTAGTAGAGCAGGCCGCCCGCGTCGTGGACGATCCCCGCGATCTCCTCGATGTCGCGCTCGAACAGCCCGACCGTGTTCGGGTTCGTGAGCATCAGCGCCGCGGTGTCCCCGGAGACGGCCGCCTCCAGCGCCTCCAGGTCGACCCGGCCGTCCTCGCCCGACGGGAGTTCGACCACGTCGTAGCCGGCCATCGCCGCCGTGGCGAAGTTGGTGCCGTGGGCCGACGCGGGGACGATTATCTCGCTCCGGTCGTTGCCGTTCGCCTCGTGGTACGCCTTGGCGACGGTGATGCCGGCGAACTCGCCCGCGGCGCCCGCCGGCGGCTGGAGCGTCACGGCGTCCATCCCGCCGACCTCCGCGAGGTACTCCTGTAACCCGTAGAGCAGTTTCAGGGTCCCCTGAACCGTCTCCGGGTCCCGGTCCGGGTGGACCGCGGCGTTCGGGTCGGCTGCGACGACGTCCGTGAACGACGGGTTGTACTTCATCGTGCACGAGCCGAGCGGGTACGGCCCGGCCTCGACGCTCCAGTTCATCTGTGAGAGCCGGGTGTAGTGCCGGGCGAGTTCCGGCTCCGAGAGCTCGGGGAGTTCGAGCGAGTCGCGGGTCAACTCGTCCGGGAGCGCCGAGTCCTCGCCCGGGTCGACCGCCTTCCCGTCCTTCTCCGAGAGCAGCGGTTCGTACCGCTCGTCGTCGCCGTACCGCGCCTGATCGTAGTTCATCAGTTCGCCACCTCCGTGAACGCCGCGACCAGTCCGTCCGTCTCCCCGGCGGTGAGGTCCGTGACACAGACCTGCAGCGTGTCTCCGTCGAGGACGTGGACCGCGTAGCCGCGTTCCTGGAGGCCCGCGGCGACGCCGTGCGCGTCGTCGACGCCGACGGCGAACTCGCGGAAGTGGTGGCGGTCGTGGAGCGGCGCGGTCACGCCGTCGACCTCGTCCAGGTCGGCCGCGAGGTCGCGGGCCGCTCGGACGCAGTCCTCCGCGAGGTCGGCGAGGCCGGACGCCCCGAGGGTCGCGAGGTGCATCGCGGCCCGGAGCGCCACCCACGCCTGGTTCGTGCAGATGTTCGAGGTGGCGCGCTCCTTGCGGATGTGCTGCTCGCGCGTCTGGAGCGTCAGCGTGTAGGCCCGGTGGTCCGCGGCGTCCTCGCTCGCGCCGACGAGCCTGCCCGGCACCTGCCGGAGGTACTCCTCGCGGCAGGCGAACAGGCCGAGCCCCATCCCGTAGGCGGTCGGGAGTCCGAGCGCGCCGGCCTCGCCGACGACGACGTCGGCGCCGACCGACGCCGGTTCCCGTAGCAGGCCGAGCGCGACGACGTCGCTGCCGACACAGAACAGGGCGTCGTGCTCGTCGGCGACGTCGCCGACCGCGGCGAGTTCCGGTTCGATGGCGCCCGTGACGGTCGGGTTCTCGGCGTAGACGAAACAGACGTCCCCGCCGACGCGCTCGCGGAGCGCCTCGAGGTCGACCGTCCCGTCGTCGGAGGGGTACGTCTCCACCGAGAGGTCGGAGCCGTCGACGTAGTTGTCGAGCGTGGAGCGCTTCCCGTCCCGGAGCGCCTCGGGCACCAGGACCGTGTCGCCGCTCGCGGAGCGCACGCGGTCGGCGAGCAGCGCGGCCTCGGCCAGCCCCGTCGCCGCGTCGTACATCGAGCAGTTGGCGACCGGGAGCCCCGTCAACTCGACGAGCATCGACTGGTACTCGAACAGCGCCTGGAGGAACCCCTGGGTGATCTCGGGCTGGTACTGCGTGTAGCTCGTGAGGAACTCCGAGCGGGCGGAGAGGTCGTCCACGAGCGCGGGGACGTAGTGGCCGTAATGGCCGCGGCCGAGGAACTCCGTCAGGTCGTCGTTGCGGGCGAACGTGTCCCGGAGGTCGCCGACGACCTCGCGCTCGCTCCGTGCCGGGATCCCGAACTCCCCGTCGAACGCGACCGACTCGGGGATGTCGAACAGGTCGGCCTCGTCGTCGGCGCCGACCGCCGCGAGCATCTCGGCGGTCGTCTCGAGCGTGTGCGGGGCGAACGGCGAGCCCGCCGACCGTCCGCTCATCGTGACGGGGCACCTCCTTCGTCACGTCCGTGCAGTCCGGGGGCCGGAGCGAATCCACGTCTGTCCATGGGTGTGCCTACGACCGGGCCGTCAAGAGTCGTTCGTTCCCGGGTCGCGGTGCCGGTTCGAGCAACCGTGCCGTCGAGGTCGCGGTGCCGGTTCGGGTCGCCGGCGTCGGCGACTGTCGGTGGGGACCGGCGGGGGCATCCGGCAGAATTCTATATAGATTATCGAGATAAACAATATTTCTTGCGGTAGCCTTATGGGCGACTCGCACGGAGTTCACGGTACAGATGGGAGTTCGGGAGCTCGCCGACCGACGACTGTACGCGGGGGCGGCCCCCGCCCACGAGACGGCGTACGAAGCCCTCGCGGTCGAGGACGACCACGTCGCCCGCTTCGACCGACCGCGGAGCGACGCACCGATCCGACTGGCCGTCGTCTCGGACCCGCACGTGGCCGGCGACGACGACGGGACGTGGAAGCTCTTCCACCGCACGCGGGACCGGTTCCGTGCCACGCTCGCCGCGGTGGAGTCGGAGGGGGTCGACGCCCTCCTGCTCTCGGGCGACCTCACGAAGGACGGCGAGGTCGGGGACCTCGACTGGATCGAGTCGGCGCTCGCGGCGGTCGACGTGCCGGTGCTCGCGGTGCCGGGCAACCACGACGTGAAGGAGTTCCCGGCCGCGGCGTTCGCGGACCGGTTCGCCGACGACGGGTTCCCCGTCCACCTCGATCTCGACGGGGTCGACGTGCTCGGCCTCAACACCGCGATGTGGCCCGACGACGGCGACGACCCCCGACTGGCCGTCGTCTCCGCGGACCAGCTCGCGTGGCTCGACGAGACGCTGCCGGGGACGAGCGAGCCGATCGTCGTCTCCCACCACAACCTCCCCGGGCTCCCAGCCCACGTCGGCGGCGACGGCTGGGCGCCCCATCCGCCGGTCGGGAACGCGGAGGCGCTGGTGAACGTGCTGGCCGAGCACGACGTTCCCCTCCACCTCTCGGGGCACGTTCACCTGCTCTCGCTCACCCGACCACTCGGCGTCCGGGGGCTCATCGCCCCCTCGCTCGCCTCGTTCCCCCAGTCGTACCTCCTCCTCGACGTGGACGCGACCGGGACGACGGTGCGGAGCCGCACCGCCGCGACCGAGGCCGACATCGAGGAGGCGTACGAGGCGGGGCGCGACCACTCGGCGCGGGGCGGCGTCATCGCCGACCTGAACGCCGAGCAGCTCAGGACGCTGCCGCTCGTCGACGAGCGTGCCGACCCGGCCGGAACGATCGAGCCGATCCACCGGCCGCCGGTCGAGGCGGGCGCGGACGGCGCCGGGTAGCCGAACGCGGACGGCGGCCAGTGGGCGGACCCGAACGGACCTCGGCACGGGTCGCTCGCCCCGCATCCGGCCGATCCATCACGTCCCGTCCGTCGTCCTCGCTCGTCCCCAGTGACGGGTCGAGGTGGCGTCAGGGCCGTATCCACGAGAAAGGGAACCGCGTGTCGACCCCCAGCAGCGTAAGCCAGCGTTGGCGAGGGCAGGGCGAGCTTACTCGATCTGCTCGCGGTACTCCTCGGCCGGGAGCAGCGCGTCGAGGTCGTCCCCGTCCGCCGGGTCGATCTCGAGCATCCAGCCGTCGCCGAACGGGTCCTCGTTCACCAGTTCCGGCTCGTCGAACAGCGCCTCGTTGACCGCGGTCACCTCGCCCGAGATCGGCGCGTAGAGGTCCGAGACGGCCTTGATGGACTCGACGACCCCGAACTCCGCGCCGGCCTCGACCGTCTCACCGACCTCGGGCAGTTCGACGAACACCACGTCGCCGAGTTCGTCCTGGGCGAAGTCCGAGATGCCGACGCGGTGGGGGGCGTCGGTCGAGATCCACTCGTGCGATTCGCGGTAGCGGTTTCCGTCGGGTACGTCGAAGCTCATGGTGGCGTCGTTGGGGGTACTATCCGGGAGTGAAGGAAAAAGCCACCCGTTCCGGCGGCCGACGAACGAGGTCGCGGTCCCGACCCGGGGACGGCCGGGTCGATCCGAAGCGACCGGACCGGCGCGGAGTGACGATCCGTGGCCGGACAAAGCCTTTCAGTGACGCGAATCTCTGGGTCGAACATGGAGCGTCGCACGCGAACGAGCCTCGTCGCGCTGATCCCGTTCGTCGGCGCGATCATGCTGCTCGCGCTGACGGTCCACCCGTTCCAGTACGGGTTGGTGGGAAGCCCGCTGCTCGTCGGGGCGTTCGCCGTCCTCGCCGTCGTCGAGACGGTGCTCGACGAGACCTCGTTTCGAACGGGGCGGCCTCAGTTGAACGGCGGGGTGACGACGTTCGCGCGCTTTTCGCTGCCCCGGACGACGACGTTGACGGTCGTGCCGGGGTCGGTGAGTCCGACGGGGAGGTAGCCGAGCGCGACTGGCTTGTCGAGCGTGGGGCTCATCGTGCCGCTGGTGACGCGGCCGACGACGTGGCCGTCCTCGTCGGTGACGTCGTAGCCGTGGCGGGCGACGCCTCGTTCGAGCAGCTCGATGCCGACGAACGACTCCTCGATGCCGACCTCGTCCTGTTCGGCCAGCGCGTCGCGCCCGACGAACTCGGTGTCGAGGTCCACGACGAAGCCGATGCCGGCCTCGTAGGGGGTGTGCGGCTCGTCCTCCGGGTGGAAGTCCTGCCCCGAGAGCAGGAACCCCTGCTCGATGCGGAGGGTGTCGCGCGCGCCGAGCCCGCACGGCTCGCAGGCGTCGGCGAACGCCGACCAGACCGTCTCGGCCTCGTCCCAGGGACAGAGCAGTTCGAAGCCGTCCTCGCCGGTGTAGCCCGTGCGGGCGACCCAGCACTCGACGCCGGCGACCTCGGAGAACGTCGCCTCGAACTTGGAGAGCGGCAGCACGTCCGCGGTCGCCTCGCGCGCGACGACGTCGGGTGCCTCGGGGCCCTGGACCGCGAACATCGCCCAGTCCTCGGTGGCGTTGCGGACCTCCGCGTCGAGGTCGGCGTCGTTCCGGTGGTCGACCCACCGTTCGTGCATCTGCTCGTCGTGGCCGGCGTTCGGGATGAACAGGTACGCCGGCCCGGCGTCGCCGGCGCGCTCGTCCGGCAGGCGGTAGACGACCGTGTCGTCGAGCAGCACGCCGTCTTCGCGGCAGATGCCCGCGTACTGGGCCTCGCCCGGCTCCAGTTCCGTCACGTCGTTGGTCGTGAGCCGCTGCAACAGCGCCGTCGCGTCCGGCCCGACGACCTCGATCTCGCCCATGTGGGAGACGTCGAACACGCCGGCCGCCTCGCGGACCGCCCGGTGTTCCGCCCGGATGGAGTCGAACTCCACGGGCATGTCCCAGCCGCCGAACTCGGTGAACGACGCGCCGCGCTCGGCGTGGACTTCGCGCAGTGGCGGCTTCCGTAGGGTCATACCCGTGCCTCGGCAGGTGGCAAGTAATGTCTTGTCCCTCGGCCGCGAGCGGCTCACCCGTCCCCCGGTCCGGGCACTCGGGGGGCACCTCGTGGCGGTCGATCGGCCGCCCGGGAACGGTCAGGACTCGGTTCGCTGCTTGAGTTCCTCGATCGCCGATTCCATCCCGCTCCGCCGCTCGCCGACCGCCGCGCCCGCGAGCGCGCCGAGGCCGCCGCCGGTGCTCGCGGCGTTTCGACTGACCAACCCGCCGAGGGCGGCGCCGACGGCGGCACCGATCGCGGCGTACTTCGCACGACTCGTCGCTCGCTTGATTCGCGCACGCATGACTGGGAGGTACGTGAATATCGGGAATAAAACTACTCCGTGACTTCCCGCCGGGGATCTGCGACCGTCGGCCGGTCAGTCGGCGACCGCGGGTCGGTCATCGACGGCCGGTGCCGGCCCGGCCTCAGTTCGCGTCCACGAAGGCCGCCACGTCGAGCAGGCGGTTCGAGAAGCCGTACTCGTTGTCGTACCACGTCAGGATCTTCGCCAGCCCGTCCTCCCCGACGGTGTTGGTCGAGGGGAGGTCCGCGTAGGAGGAGAACGGCAGACCCAAAATGTCCCGCGAGACGACCTCGTCGTCGGTGTAGCCCAGCACGCCGGCCAGCGGACCCTCGTCTGCGGCCGCGCGGAACGCGTCGTTGATCTCGGGGGCGCTCGGCGACGATTCGAGGTCCACGACGAGTTCGGTGATGGAGCCGTTCGGCACCGGGACGCGCATCGCCATCCCGTCGAGTTTTCCCTGCAACTGGGGCAGGATTTCGGTCGCGGCCTTCGCCGCGCCGGTGGAGGTGGGGACGATGTTCTCCGCCGCCGCGCGCCCGCGGCGGGTCTTGCCCTTCGGCCCGTCCACCAGGTTCTGCGAGCCTGTGTAGGCGTGGACCGTGGTGAGCAGCCCGTACTCGATGCCGAACTCCTCGTCGAGCACCTTCGCCACGGGCGTCACCGAGTTCGTCGTACAGGAGGCGTTGGAGACGACCGACTCGCCCGCGTACTCGTCGTGGTTCACGCCGTAGACGAGCTGTTTGACCGGCTGCTCGCCCTTCGGCGGCGCCGAGATGACGACGGTGTCCGCGCCGGCCGCGACGTGGCGCTCGGCGTCCTCGTGGGTGCGGAACACGCCCGTGCACTCGAGCGCGACGTCGACGTCGAACTCGTCCCACGGGAGGTCGGCCGGGTCCTGCTCGTCCAGCACCGGCACGGCGGAGTCGCCGACGACCAGTTCCTCGCTCCCGTCGTCGTAGCTCACGCCGTCCAGTCGGCCCATCACCGAGTCGTAGGCGGCGAGATAGCGCATGTCCTCGCCCGACATCACGTCGTTGATGCCGACGAGTTCGATCCGCGGGTCGTCCATGACCGCCCGGAAGACGTTGCGGCCGATCCGGCCGAAGCCGTTCAGCCCCACGCGGACCGGGTCGGTCACGTCCGCCCCCGTGGAGAGATCCGATTTACTCATAACCGAATAACTGCTGTCGAGGGTCTTAATTGTTTAGTCGTCGCGCCGTCCGTCCTTCGCCGATCGCACGATCCGCCGGCGGGTCGCCGCCCACACCGGCTATCCGTCGGGTCGCATGTCGAACCCCTCCTGCTCGATGATCTCCGTCGAACCGCACTCGGGGCACCGCTCCCGCGGCTCCTCGACGACGTGACCGCAGTTCGCACACTCGTACACGATTCCTCGCTCGGTGTCCGGAACGAGCACGTCTCTGAGCCGCTGCAGGACGCTCATGGGTCCGGCCGAACTTGTGCCCGGACACGGAAAGACGTTGGGCGGACGCGTGCTGCCGTTCGTGGGATGGAGACGGCGTGCGTGAGCGAAACCGGATCACGGTCGTGGGGTAGGAGCCAGCAACGACGCCGGGGTGAACATCCCGAGCGATGCCGCGGCGAGCATCCTGATCGACGCCGCGACGAGTATCCCGAACGATGCCGGGGGGAGAAGGCTTATCGGGGCCACCGGGCTATGGCCGCTCATGCGGGACGACCGCGACGATCCATTCGGCGACATCTTCGACGAGATCGAGCGGATGATGAACGACGTGGCGGGCACGGGCGACGCCGGCTTCGGCACGGACACGCACGTCTCGGTCCAGCACGAGGACGAACTGGTCCGACTCGTCGCGGACCTCCCGGGCGTCGGGAAGGACGACGTCGACCTCCAGTGTGACGGGCGGACGCTCACCATCGCCGCCGACAGCGAGACGCGCCGCTACGACGAGCGCGTGCGCCTCCCGGTCCGCGTCGACGAGCACTCCGCCTCGGCGTCGTTCAACAACGGCGTCCTCGAGGTCACCTTCGACGCGCTGGAGCCGTCGGCCGACATCGACGTGGAGTAATCCGACCGCGGGCGACCCACCGTTCGGTTCTCGACCCGGGGTCGTCGACGCCGGCGCTCACCTGCGGCACTCACTCACCTGCGGCGGTCCGCCTCACCAGCGCCGCGAGATCGTCGAGGAAGCCGGCCTCGTACTTCGCTTCCGCGTCCACCGTCGGGCGCGCGTTCGTCTCGGAGACGACCAGTCGGTCGTCCGTTTCGAGCAGATCGACGCCCAGCAGCGGCGCGTCCAGCGTCGCCGCGGCACGCTCGGCGAGGCGTCGGTGGTCGGCCGGCACCGACGTCGCCTCGGCCACCGCGCCGCGGTGGACGTTATGCTTCCACCTGCCCGCAGCCGTCTCCTCTTCCGGGAGTCGACGCTCCACGGCGCCGGCGTACTCGCCGTCGACGACCATGACGCGGTAGTCGCGCGCGTCCGGCAGGAACTCCTGGAGGAGGTACGACCGGTCGCCGGTCGCCCGGTAGTCGTGGACGAGGTCGAGATAGTCCGTCGCGCCCGAGAGCGAGTCGGGGTCGGCCACCTTCGTCACGCCGACGCCGCGGGTCGTCGAGTTCGGCTTGACCACGAGCGGGTAGCCGACGGACTCGGCGGCCGCGAGTACGTCGGCCTCCTCGACCGGGTTGGAGACGAGCGTCGTCTCGGGGACGGGCAGGTCCGCCGCGCCGAGCGCGGCGAGGACGCCGGCCTTGTTGCGCGACCGCAACACCGCGTCCCGCCCGTTCACCCACGGGACGTCGAGGTGGGCGTCCAGCACCGCGCCCTCCATCGCCCGCGAGGGGTACACCCAGCCGACGTCGACGTCGGGGAAATCGGGGGCCTCGAGCGAGGTGACGCGCTCGCTCGGGTCGACGTGAACGACCTCGATGCCCCGCTGGGCGAACGCGCCCGCGAGCCTGTCGAACGTCTCCGCGCGGGTCGTCACTGCGAGGCGTCGCTCCGCTGTCACGCCGTGAAGGTGTGACTGCGGGAGCATAACAGTACGTACTGCGGCCGGGTGACCGGCGGTCGTCGGGCTCAGACCGAGCCGTTCACGATGTCGGCGACCCGCCGTCGGTCGAACAGCCGCTCGCCGCCGAACTCGTCGGGGTAGAGCCCCTGCGCGGCCGATTCGAGCTGGAAGAGGTGGACGATCGGTCCCTGGTAGGTCAGCCCGCCGTAGATGACCCGGTCGTTCCGGACGGCGGTCAGTTCGCTCGCCACGTCGTGGGATTCGAGGTGCGAGACGATCTCGGACTGGAAGTACTCGTCGGTGATCTCGCCCTGGAGGCGGATCGCCAGCGCGTCGGGGTCGATCTCCAGCAGCGCCTCGTAGTCGAGGGTGCTGCCGCCCGCCTGGGCGTCCGTCACGTCGTTCTTGGCCAGCGCGTCGCCGACGTTCAGGTCCGTCCAGTGTTTCGACTGTGTCCCCTCGCCGATGCGGTACGGGTAGAACGACTCGGGGGGAACGCCCGCGGGGTACAGCACCGCGACGTCGGGCGTTTCGGCGGGGAGTCGCGACCCGACGTCGGCGATCACTTCGTCGTGGTAGGCGGCGAACGCCTCGTAGCGGTCGCGTTCCTGGAACACCGCAGCGAGTTTCTCGAACGCCTCGTACATCGAGTAGTCCGCGTAGTCGTGCCAGCCGTACACCCGCGAGAACACCGTGTTTCCGAAGAACGGCGCGACGTTCTCGGCGATCTCGTCGACGTCCGCCCGGCTCCACTGGAGCCGGTTCAGCATGAAGTTCGGGTCGATGACGTGGACGTCGGCGTCGAGTTCGTAGAAGATCTCCTTGCCGGTGCCGTCCTGCCAGAGCTCCGTGAGTTCGCCATCGTCGACCGAGACGCCCGGGAGTTCCTCGTAGAGGTGCGAGCCGAACCGCGCCCCGACGCCGATCGCCGAGAGCCCGTCGGCCCGTCCCAGCGCAACGCCCATGTCCGCGTAATCGGCCGTGTACGGGAACCACGACTCGGGCACCGCGTCGAACTCGACCGTTCCGACCGGCTCCATTGTGACCGAGTACGACCCGTCCGTCTCGGTGGCCGTGTCCGTCCCGGTCCCCGTCGGCTCCGCCTCGGTCGGCTCGGGAGTGCTCGCCTCCTCGGTGTCGGTCGGCGTCGATCCGGCGTCGGTCCCGCCGGCACAGCCGGCCGTCAGCCCGCCGACGCTGATCGTCGCGCCTGCTCTGAGAAACGTGCGTCGAGTCGACCCGTTCCGTGACTTGCCGTCCATGATGTTTAGGCCGGCCTAAAGCATAAATCGGTTTCGACTTTTCGCCGTCCGACGATCACGGCCAGCAGTGCCACGAGCGAGGACGGCGGCGGGCGACGCTCAGGTCGTGTCCGGGGCGTCCCGCCCGTCGGAACTGTCGGCGTCCCCCTCGTCCGACTCGACGTGGGCACGAACCGTCTCCTCGTCCATCGCGTCCAGGACGCGCTCGGGCCCCAACGTCTCGACGAGCCTGCGGAGCCCCTCCCGCGAGCGCTCCTCGATCTCCTCGTCGGGGACGCGCGTCTCGAACGCCCGATCGATGTAGCGTTCGCGCAGTTCGACGAACCGCTCCTCGTCCAGGTCGTGGTCCGTCCCCGCTTCGGACTCGTACCACTCGCGCCAGCGGTCCCGGTCGCCCCACTCGCCGGCGAACTCGGAGTCCCGGCGCATCCAGTCGTAGCGGGGGGCGACGCCGTCGGGATACCCCTGGTCGGCCCGGCGGTCCGCGAGGAGCGACCTGGCGACGTGTGCGCCGTGGCCCGCGGCGACCACCGCCTGGACGCTGTGCTGGCCGGCCGGGGCGGCGACGTACAGGCCCTCGACGGGCGTTCGGCCGTCGTCGTCCGCGTAGTCGGGGTCGAAGTGCTCGTGCTCCCCGTCGCCGTGGTCGTGCGTCTCGAACATGGCGTCGCCGCCGAGCGGCCGGAGGTAGTCGCCGTCGTACCACGCCGACGCGACCACGCGGTCGGTTTCGAGGCGACGGCCGTCCCCGGTCTCGACGAGGAACCCCTCGCCGTCGGGCGCGTCGGTGACCGACGTGACCGTGTCCTCGATCAGCGTACAGCCCGCGGCCTCGATCTGGGCGCACAACAGGTCCGAGAACGTCCCGACGTCGATGCCGCCCGGAAAGCCCGGGTAGTTCTCCAGGAACGCGCAGCGCTGCAACGCGGAGACGCCGCGGTCGAAGACGACCGTGTCGAGTCCGTACCTGGCCGTGAACACGCCGGCGGTGGCTCCGGTCGGGCCGCCGCCCACGACGACGACCGCCTCGGAGGAGCGAGTCTCGTTCGGTGCCATCGGACGTTCAGACGACCTCGCCGCCGGCGTCCGTCACGCGCCGCCCGTCCATCGAATCGTCGACTCCCACCGGGGGACGCGATCGTCCCGATCTGCGTCTCATGTTCTTTAGGCCTGCCTAAATGAACAAAGTCGTTCCGGTCCGCATCCCGCCTTCGTCCTGACCGCAGGGCCGGCCCTCGTCCTGAGCCCGGGGCGGCCGTCGTTCCGGGCTTCGGACCGGTCGATCGGGACCGGACGGCTCGATCGACCGATCCGTTCCCGGACTGTGGGGCTCGACGGTCGCCGTGGTTCCGCGATGGGCTACATTCGGACCGGATGCGCGTGGATGGCGACGAGCGCTGGACGGACCGGCGCGGACAGAAACGAGGCGTTATACGCCGCGAGCAGGAAGGGGGGCCATGAGCGATTCCGACGCCGGAGAGCGCGTGCCGGCCGACTGTCCCGGCTGCAACGCGCGGACGGCCCACGAGGTGTTGAAGCCGGGCGGACACGCGACCGTCCGCTGTACCGAGTGCGGGCACACCCACAAGATCGAGATCGAGCGGCCCGCCACGACCGACGTGGACGTGATCGTCTCCCAGGAGGGCGAGTCGTACCCGACCTCGCTCGCGGCAAACCCCGAGGAGACCGTCGAGGTCGGCGACGAGTTCGTCGTCGACACCGAGGCCGCCATCCAGCAGGTCCGCGTGACGACGGTCGAACTCGGCGAGGAACGGCGCGTCGAGGAGGCCCAGCTCGGCGACGTCGAGACGGTCTGGACCCGCGTCGTCGACAACGTCGGCGTGAACGTGACCGTCCACCCGAAGGACGGCAGACACGACGAGACGCGGAGTCTGAAGGTCCACGTCCCCGGCGACTTCGAGTTCGTCGTCGGCGACGTCGAGCGGTTCGGCGACGACGAGTTCGAGATCGAGGGCGTGCAGGTCCGCGACGAGGCGGAGGGCTACCGCCGCGAGAAGTTCGACCACGAGGGCGACATGGTGTTCGCCAAGGACGTGAAGCGGGTGTACGCCCGCGACGAGACGACGACCGCCTGGTCGGCCTGGTAGTCCGAGCCGCGGGAGCGTCCTCGGTGGCCCCGAACTGTATCGGCCATTTAAGCCGCCGGGCGTCCACGTCGTGGCCGATGAGATCGATGCGCGTGGAGCTTCGGTTCGGCGAGGAGGCGCTCGTCCCCCTCCACAGGGGCCTGTGTGACTCGCCCGACCTGGACCGGGAGATCATACTGGGCGGACAGTCCGCCGACGGCGTCGAGACGATCAGCTCCTTCGTGTACGGGGATCCGGACGCGTTCGAGCCCCTGCTGGCCGACCGTGAATCGGTGCTGGAGTACGACATCACGCCCGACGAGGACGGGTTCTTCGTCTACCTCCGTCGGGAACTCGGTCCGGCGGGGACGTCGATGCTGAACTCGCTCGCGCAGGACACGGTCGTGATCGTCCCGCCGATCGAGTTCCGCTCCGATCGAACGATGCGGATGACCGTCGTCGGCCATCCCGAGGATCTCAAGGCACTCTCGGAGTCGGTTCCCGACGGGGTTTCGATCGAGATACTGCAGCTCGGGGACGACGTCGTGTCGTTCGGGACGTCGGTGTCCGACCGCCAGCGGGACGCGCTGCAGGTCGCCTGGGAGCTCGGCTACTTCGACGTGCCGCGCCGCAACGGTATCGAGGCCGTGGCGACGGAACTCGACTGTGCCGTCTCGACCGCCTCGGAACTACTGCGTCGGGGAGCGGCACGTGCGGTCGGTCAGCTGCTCGGAACGACCCCCTGAGCCGCCGGCCGTCCGCTCGCCCGAACCGTGACGCGATCGCCCGCCACAGCTCCTTGCTTATAAAGTGGCGAACGGTATCGGGAAAACCACTGTTCCCGGGGCCGACGAAGCGGGAGTATGGACGGACGGGCCACCTCGGACCGGCGATCGAAGCTGGAGCAGGATCGGCGCAAGTGGGACTTCTGGAGCGCCCGGGAACGGTTCTGGCGCGTCTACGAGCGGGACACGCGGGAGCTTCGTGGCGACGCCGTGGCCCGACTCGACCTCGAACCGGGCGATACCGTCCTCGACGTCGGCTGTGGACCGGGGACGAACTTCGAACTGCTCCGGGAGGCGATCGGCGCTGACGGTCGCGTGATCGGCGTCGATCTCAGTCCCGGGATGGTCGAGCGCGCGACCGAACGGATCGAAACGCACGGCTGGGAGAACGTCGAAGCCGTTCGAGCCGACGCGACGGCGCTCTCGCTCGGCGACGAGCGGTTCGACGGCGCGCTTGCCACCACCGCGGTGAGTTCCACGCCGGACGTGCCGGCGACCGTCGAGAACGTCCACGACGTGCTCGAACCCGGCGCCCGGTTCGCCGTCTACGAGATCCGGCTCGTCCCGTCCGGCCCGGGTCGACTGCTGAACCCGCTCATCCGGCGCTTCTATCGGGCGTTCGGAAACTGGAACGACGAACATAACGTTCTCGCGGCGCTGGAACGGTCGTTCGACGACACGGCGGTCGTCGAACGGGTCGCGCTCGGGACGAACTACGTCGCGGTCGCAACCAGGTCCGACGGGCGCTCCACGACCGAATGAACGCGTGAGAGGCCCCCGACCGGACCACGAGTGGCTCGTCCGCCGATCCTGCATTCCGCACCGGGCAGTCTCGTCCCCCGCCGCGTCGCCCCGATCACGGATCCGGGATGCGCTTCGATTCAGCACGGCTGCGGAAGGCGATCGCCGCGTGAAGGGTTCGAAATCACTCGGTTGGGACGATTACGTTCGACATCACTCGGTCGGGACGATTACGTTCGACACCAGTCGGTCGAGGACGAGTACCTACTTATGGGTGCGGGCGGTCAGTACGGCCCATGCCCTCCGGAATCAGCCAGGTGCTGTTTAGCGAGCCGTCCGGTCGCCGCCAGGCGATCGTCATGTTCGCCGGCACGTTCGTCTTTTCGAGCCTCTACGCGTACAACGTGGTCCGGGGCGATGCGTCCTCGGCGAACTGGCTCCCCTTCATGATCGGCGGAACCGCCCTGTCGGGCATCGCCGAGTCCCTCCCGGAGCATCGACGCCGAGCGGCCGGCATCCTCCGCGTGACGGCGATCCTCCTGCTGCTGTGTCTGGTGGTCACCATCGTCGTCGCTCCCGAGTTCATCGTGGGACCGCGGTAGCGATCCCATCGGTCGCCACGATCACGAACGGCGCGATCACGGACGAGGAACGACGCGAATCGAGCGGTTCGCGCTCGGCCCGACCGCCGACGCTGCACGGGAGCGACGGCGTCGCTCCGGGAGCTGTTTCACGGTGCCGGCGACGTCGACCTACCCGTGCCGATCGAGATCCTCCGCGGTATCGACGTCGGTTCGGACGCCGGCGTCCGCGACGTCGAGTAAGATTCCGCCACCGCTCTCCAGCAGCACCGCCCGGCCGCCGGTGTCGCCATCGACCGCCCGTAGCGCGTCGAAGTGGCGCTCGTCGAACAGCACCGGGTTGCCGCGCCGCCCGTGATAGGCCGCGGCGATGGCGCTGCCGGCGTCCGCCCGGTAGGCGGCCACGAGGCGCTCGACGGTTTCGGGAGCGACGAACGGCATGTCGCCGGGGAGGAACACCGCAGCGTCGCCGCCGGCGTCCGCGACCGCGTCGACCCCCGCGCGGACCGACGTGGACTGGCCCGCTCGATGGTCCGGATTCTCGACGAACGTCACGTCGAGGTTCGCACTCGCGTCGGCATCCGCACTCGCGTCAGCGTTCGCACTCGCCGCGGCGTCCGCACTCGCGTCCACGCCCGCGAGCGCCTCGCGGACCGTGGCGGCCTCGTGACCCAGCACCACGATCACGCCCGCCAGGGTCCCGGGGTCCGTCCCGAGCATCGTTCGGACCGCCCGGCGGACCAGCCGTTCGCCCCGGATCTCGGCGAGCAGTTTGTTCTCGTCGCCGAAGCGGGAACTCGTCCCCGCCGCGAGTATCACCCCGAACACCGACGAGTCACCGCCGTCATCGGGCGGTTCCGCGGCCGACTCCGCCGGGACGACCGGCGGCCCGTCGTCGCTCACTCGACCACCTCGTACGGGACCACCTCGACGGAGTCGCCCGACTCGAACGGCTCGGTCGTCAGGACGAATCCGTCCGCGAGCGAGATCGCGGTGGTCGCGGCGACGCGGCCGGGTGCGAATCGGGTGCCGTACAGCGGCCGATCCGAGTCCTCGTGGCCGACCGGTTCCGCCTGCCCGTCGCTGAACGCGACCGGAACCGCGTACTCGCGGTCGGGCGAGGGGAGGTCGACGTCGCTCGTCGCGGGGACCGTGACCGTCGGCAGCCGCGTCTCCCCGGTGAGCGCCGGCCGGACGAGCAGCGTCGCGGCCGTGTGGGCCGCCAGCGGCTTGCCGGGGAGCCCGCAGACGAGCGTCCCGCCGACCGTCGCGGCGGTCGTCGGGCGGCCGGGACGCAGCGCGACGCCCGCGAACAGCCGGTCGTGATCCGCGAGGGCGGTCCCGACGTGGTCGCCCTCGCTCCCGCCGGTGCCGCCCGAGGTCAGGACGAGGTCGTGGGCGTCAGCCGCGCGCTCGATCGCCCCGTACACTGCCGCTTCCTCGTCCGGCACCGCGCCGAGCAGCGTCGGCGCGTGACCCCACTCGCGCACGAGGTTCGCCAGCACGTCCGAGTCACGGTCGGGCTGTGTCCCCTCGTGGATCTCGGTGCCGGTCGCGAGGATGCCGACCGAGAGCCGACGGTGGACGGCCACCTCGTCGACGCCGACGTCGCGGAGCAGCGCCGCGTGTCGGGGGGCCAGCCGGTCGCCCGCCTCGAAGAGCGCCTCGCCCTCGGTCGCCGTCGTTCCCGCCCGGACGAGGTTCGTTCCCGGCGAGAGCGACGGGCCGGTGAGCCCGGCGTCGGAGACGGTGGCGTCCTCCCGCGGGAGCACCGCGTCGGCTCGCGCGGGCAGCGGCGCGCCGGTGGCGACCCGAACCGCCTCGCCGACGCCGAGTGCGGGCGGATCGCCCGCGGGGTCGACGCGGGCGACGACGGAGCGGGGATACTCGTCGCCCGACGCGAACGCGAAGCCGTCCATCGTGGCGAAGTCGGCGGACGGGACGGAAGCGGGAGCGGTGACGGCCGACGCCGCCGTCCGCCCGGCGACGACGTCGGGCGTGACCGACTCCGCGTCGCGGCCGGCCAGCAGTTCCCGCCGGCGGTCGAGCAGCGATTCGACCGCCGCGGATCGTGTGACGAGACCGGTGCCGCCCATGCCCGCACTCGGCCCAGCGGCGACATAGGTCTTGGCCCGGTCGCGTGAGACCACTTTCGCCGCCACTGGGAAGTAAGCTGTCAGGGTTACATCCCCGGGCCGACCCCGAGTTTGCAAAGATTTTTGATGACATAGTGAGAGAATGACATGCACTCGCCTGGCACGTGCCGTCAGGAGGTGAGGACCGACAGATGGAATTCAACGGAACTTTCGAACTCGAGGAAGCGACGGTCGAGGAGGTATGGCTCGCGCTCTCGGACCCGGTGTTGATCGCGGACTCGCTGCCCGGCTGTGAGTTCCTGCTCCACGTCGAGAGCGAGGACGTGGACTTCGACTCGCTCGCCGATCGTGCCGAGGGCGAGGACCGGGAGCCGACCGGCGACCCGGCGGTGATCGAGGAACGGGCGTTCCGCGAGGGCGAGCGGTACGCCGCGCTGGTCCAGATCAGCGTCGGCCCGGTGAACCCGACGTTCGAGACGGTCGTGACGATCGACGAGCGCGAGCGGCCGCGGATGCGCGCCTCCGGCGAGGGGAGTTCCGGCGACAGTTCCTTCGAGATGTCCTCCGGCATGGAGCTCGCCGAAACCGACGACGGCGTGGAGGTCGACTGGGAGACGCAGGCCGACGTGTTCGGCAAGGTCGCCGGGATGGGACAGCGCGTCATCAACCCGGTGGCGAACCGGCTCGTGAAGCAGTTCTTCTCCTCGATCCAGTCGCGGCTGGAGGAGCTCCAGCTCGAGGAGGCGGACGCGGCGGAGGCAGCGGGCGGGGACGACGCGGACACGGCGGTCGCCGACGACGAGCAGGACGACGCGGCGGCTACCGAGGGCGCGGGGGGCGACACGGACGCGACGGACGACGCGGTGCCGCCCGACGGGACGGACGGTGCCGGCGGCGACACGGCGGACGAATCGGACGACGACTCGGAGAAGCGTGGCCTGATCAGCCGGCTGCTCGGCCGGTCCAAGTGAACGGATCCAATGACAGAACACGACATCACACTGACGGTGAACGGAACGGAGCGCGAGCTGACGGTGGACGCGCGGACCCTGCTCGTCCACGCCATCCGGGACGAACTCGGCTATACGGGCGCGAACGTGGGCTGTGAGAGCAGCCTGTGTGGCGCCTGTACCGTCCGCATGGACGGCGACGCGATGAAGTCCTGTACCGCCCTCGCTGTGCAGGCCGACGGCGCGGAGATCGAGACGGTCGAGGGGCTCGCCGAGGGCGGCGAGTTCCACCCGATCCAGGAGGGGTTCCAGGAGGAGCACGGGCTGCAGTGCGGCTACTGCACGCCCGGCATGATGCTGACCGCCGTGGACCTGCTGGAGGAGAACCCCGACCCGTCCCGCGAGGAGATCCGCGAGGGGCTGGAGGGGAACCTCTGTCGCTGTACCGGCTATCAGAACATCGTCAACGCGGTCGAGAACGCCGCCGACTCGATGGGGAGCGGCGCGGTCGCGGACGGCGGCGAGCGGCCGGACGACCGGCCGGTGACCGACGGCGGCGAGACAGCCGACTGCGGCGAGGTACCCGACGACGGGACGGCGTCCGGCGGGGGTGAGCCGGAATGAGCATCGAGTCGCTCGACCCGGACGACGTGAGCGCGGCCGACATCCTCGGGTCGGCCATCGAGCGCCGGGAGGACCCCGCGCTCATCACCGGCAACGCGGAGTACACCGACGACATCCAGCTCCCGGAGATGGCCCACATGGCCGTCGTGCGGAGCCAGTACGGGCACGCGAGGATCGAGGACGTGGACACGAGCGCCGCCGAGGCGATGGACGGCGTGATCGGCGCGTACACGCACGACGATCTCGCCCGCGAGGACACGCCGGGCGAACTCCCGTTCCTCCTGCCGGTCGGCTGGCTCCTGCCGAGCCTGAACGACGTCGACCACCCGATCCTCGCGGACGGCCGCGTTCGCTACCAGGGCGACGCCATCGCGGTCGTCGTCGCCGAGGAGCGCTACGTCGCCCGGGACGCCGCGAGCGCGGTCGAGGTGGAGTACGACCGGCTGGACGCCGTCACCGGCCCGGGCGAGGCGCTCTCGGGCGACGCGCCACAGCTCCACTCGGACGCGGACGGCAACGTCGCGTTCGACTGGGAGATCGGCGACGAGGACAAGACGGAGGAGGCGTTCGCGTCGGCGGCCCACACCGCGAGCGTCGACATCGACAACCAGCTGCTCACCCCGAACGCGATGGAGCCGCGGGCCGCCGTCGCCACGTACAACGCCGGCACCGACGAGCTCGACGTCTCCATGACGACCCAGAACCCCCACCTGCACCGCCTACTGATGTCGGGGGTCATCGGCCATCCCGAACACAAGCTCTCCATCACCGCGCCCGACGTGGGCGGCGGGTTCGGGAGCAAGATCCACCACTACGGCGACGAGGCGCTCGTCGCCTGGTGTTCCAAGCTCCTCGAACGCCCCGTGAAGTGGGTCGCAACGCGCTCGGAGACGTACCTCACCGACGCGCCGGGACGGGGCCACGAGACGGAGGCCGAACTGGCGATGGACGAGGACGGCTCCATCGTCGGCCTGCGCGTGGACACGAAGGCGAACCTCGGCGCGTACCTCTCGACGTTCGCGCCCGCGGTGCCGACGTACCTGTACGGGACGCTGCTGTCGGGCCAGTACGACATCCCGGCGATCTACGGCCACGTCACCGGCGCGTACACGAACGTCCCGCCGGTCGACGCCTACCGCGGCGCCGGTCGCCCCGAGGCGTCGTTCCTCGTCGAACGGCTCGTCCACCTCGGCGCCAAGGAGATGGGCATGGACCCCGCCGAGTTCCGGCGGCACAACTTCGTCCCGGACGACGCGTTCCCGTACGAGACGCAGGTCGCGGTCGTCTACGACAGCGGCGAGTACGAGAAGCCGTTCGACAGGGCCCTGGAGATGGTCGACTACGAGGGGTTCCGCGAGCGTCAGGAGGCGGCCCGCGACGAGGGGCGCTACCTCGGCATCGGCTTCTCCTGTTACATCGAGGCATGCGGGCTCGCGCCCTCCGAACTCGCCGGACAGCTCGGCGCACAGGCCGGGCTCTGGGAGTCGAGTCTCGTCCGGTTCCAGCCGTCCGGCACCGTCACCGCCTACTGCGGGACGTCCGGGCACGGCCAGGGCCACGCGACGACGTACGCCCAGATCGTCGCCAACGAGCTCGGCATCCCGTACGACGACGTCGAGATCGTCGAGGGCGACACCGACGAGATCCCCCAGGGGATGGGCACCTACGGCTCCCGGTCGGCCGCCGTCGGCGGGAGTTCGCTCGTCAAGAGCGCACAGAAGGTCGTCGACAAGGCCGCCGAGATCGCGGCCCATCAGCTGGAAGCCGACCCGGAGGACGTCGAGTTCGAGGACGGCGAGTTTCGGGTGGCGGGCGCGCCCGACCAGTCGCTCGACATCGCCAACGTCGCACAGGCGGCCTACCTCGCCCACGACATGCCCGAGGGGATGGAGCCCGGGCTGGAGGCGACGTCGTTCTACGACCCGGACAACTTCGTGTTCCCGTTCGGGACCCACGTGGCGGTCGTGGAGGTCGACCCCGAGTCGGGCGAGATCGAGTTCGAACAGTACGTCGCCGTCGACGACGTTGGCAACCAGATCAACCCCAAGATCGTCGAGGGACAGGTCCACGGCGGGGTCGCCCAGGGCGTCGGCCAGGCGCTGTACGAGGGCGCGGAGTACGACGAGAACGGCACGCTGCTCACGGGGTCGATGCAGGACTACACCGTCCCGAAGGCAGAACACATCCCGGAGATGGACACCGACTCGACGGTGACGCCGAGCCCGCACAACCCGCTCGGGGTGAAGGGCGTCGGCGAGGCCGGCACCATCGCCGCGCCCCAGGCCGTCGTCAACGCCGTCTCGGACGCGCTGGAGCCGTTCGGCGTCGACGGCGTCCCGATGCCGATGACGCCCGAGCGCGTCTGGAACGCCGTGGAGGACAACGCGGCCGCGGACGGCGGCGGCGAGGACGGGGGTGAGCGCTGATGTTCCCCGACGAGTTCGACTACTACGAGGCGACGAGCGTCTCCGAGGCACTGGACCTGCTCGACGAGCACTCCGGGCGGGAGACCGAACTGCTCGCCGGGGGCCACAGCCTGCTCCCGACGATGAAGAGTGGGCTCTCCAGCCCGGACGTGCTCATCGACATCGGGGGCATCGACGCGATGCACGGCGTGTCGGTCGAGGGCGATACGCTCTCGGTCGGCGCGATGACGCGCTACAGCGACCTGCTCGACGTCGATGCGGCCCACGAGCACGCGCCGGCCTTCATGGCCGCAGTCCGGCAGATCGGCGACCGGCAGGTGCGCAACCGCGGCACCGTGGGCGGCAACCTCGCGCACGCCGACCCCGCCTCGGACCTGCCGGGCGCAGCGCTGGCCTCCGACGCGACCATCGTCGCGGAGGGGCCCGACGGCGAGCGCGAGATCCCGGTCGACGACTACTTCTTCGGCATGTACGCCACCGACCTGGGCCACGACGAACTGCTGACCCGGGTCGAGATCCCGTCCGCGACCGACGCGGTCGGCGCGTACGCGAAGAAGCCCTCGCCGTCCTCGGGCTACGCGATGGTCGGCGTCGCGGCGCTGCTGGAGACGGACGGCGGGACGGTCGAGTCGGCCCGCGTCGGCGCGAACGGCGCGATGGACCACGGCGTCCGGCTCGAGGGCGTCGAGGACGCGCTCGCCGGGACGTCGCTCGACGAGGACGCCGCCGCGGCCGCCGCCGAGCACGCGACCGACGGCCTCGACACGTCGATGATGCTGTCGGACCTGCAGGCGTCGGCCGACTTCCGGGCACAGCTCCTGGAGGTGTACACGCGGCGGGCGCTGACCGACGCGGCCGACGTCGCCGCGACACCCGCGGCCGCCGACTGACGTCGCGGACTGACGCCGCGGCGCGGGGCCACCCCGTTTTGGTGCGAGAGTCGACCGGTCCGGGCGACAGATTATCCCGCCGCGACCCCTGAGAGATGATGCACGAATGAGCAACGGACGGGCATCGGCGTTCGACGACCTGACGGCCGCGGACCTGCGGGCGACGTTCGACGGGCAGGACTACGTGACCGAGGACGACCTCGTGACGACGGTCCACCTCGCGCTCCGGCTCGGCAAGCCGCTGCTGATCGAGGGCGAACCGGGCGCGGGCAAGACCGAACTGGCGAAGGTGATCGCGGGGGGGTTCGACGCCGACCTCGTCCGCCTCCAGTGTTACGAGGGGCTGACCGCCGAGAACGCCCTGTACGAGTGGAACTACACGAAACAGCTGCTGGCGGTGCAGTCGGGCGAGGACGACGGCTCCGTCTTCGGCGAGGAGTACCTGCTGGAGCGACCGCTGTTGCGGGCGCTCCGGGACGACGACGGCCCCCGCGTGCTGCTCATCGACGAGGTCGACCGCGCGGACGAGGAGTTCGAGGCGCTGCTGCTGGAGGTACTGAGCGACTTCCAGGTGACGGTGCCGGAACTCGGGACCGTCCGCGCGGAGACGCCGCCGGTCGTCGTCATCACCTCGAACCGGACGCGCGCGCTGAGCGACGCGCTGAAGCGCCGCTGTCTCTACCTCCACCTCTCGCCGCCGTCGGTCGAGAAGGAGCGCGAGATCCTCGCGCGGAAGGTGCCCGAACTCGACGGCGCCGTCGCCGCCGAACTGTGCGGGATGGCGGGCCGCCTCCGCGAGGAACCGCTCCGAAACCCGCCCGGCGCGGCAGAGACCATCGACTGGGCGCGCGCCGTCGCGGAACTGCGGGCCGACGACGGCGACGCGCCCGTGACCGCCGCCGAGGTCCGGAACACGCTCGGCTGTCTCCTGAAGGAGGTCGAGGACATCGACCGCGTGGACGACGACCTGCTCGCGGAGCTCGCCGAGGCCGCCGAGGCGGCGCGGGTGGAGGCCGAATGAGCGAGTTCCCCGACGGCGACGGACGCGCGGGGAACGGGTCGGGCAGCGACCCCGGCGACGTCGGACCCGGCGACCCCGGCGACGTCGACGGTCGCTGGTGGGACGGCGCCGGGGGCGACGTCCCGGACTTCGTCGCCGCCCGCGACCACGTCCGCGAGGAACTGGTCCGGTTCGTCCGCGCGCTCCGCCGGGCGGGCGTCCCGGCCCCCGCCAACGCCGGCACGACCGCCGCCCGCGCGCTCGTCGAGGTCGGCTTCGACGAGGAGGCGACCGCACGGGCCGCGCTCCGGGCCTGTCTCGTCACCGACCCCGACGACGTCGCCACGTTCGACCGGCTGTTCGGGGAGTTCTGGCGACGGCTCGACGCCGGACTCTCGCCGGAGGGTCCCGCGCCGCGCCGGGAGGACGGTCCCGAGGGGGCGCTCGCCCCGATGGGCGGGGAGCCCGCCGACTCCGAGGCGGAGTCGGACGCGACCGCGGGGACGAACGCCGAGGAGCCCGACGGCGCGGGCTGGGAGACGAGCGTCTCGTTCGGCGAAATCGCGGGGGACGACGCCGACGACGCGGCCGAGATCGAGGCCGCGTGGTACAGCCGGACCGGCAACCCGACGCCCGTCGCCGAGGACCGACCCCGCGGCGGCGACGTCGCGTTCGGGGACGCGTTCGATGAGCTGGCGGCGGGCCTGGCCACGCTCCGCGGCCGGCGCTGGCGCGGGGGCGGCGGGCCGCGAGCCGACGCCCGGCGCGCGCTCCGGGAGAGCTTCTCCACCGGCGGCACCGTCGTCTCCGTCCCCGGCCGGGAGCGGACCCTCAGCGGCGTCCGGACGCTGTGGCTGGTCGACGTGAGCCGCTCGGTGCTCGACACGCTCGACCGCTCGTTCCTGCTCGCCACGCTGCGGCGCGCGAGCGCCGAGTGGCGGAACACCCGCGTGTTCCTCTTCGACGAGGACTGCCGCGAGGTGACGGCGGCGTTCGAGGAGCCCACGTCCGCGGACGCGCTCGCCGCGCTCGAACGGGCGGACGCGGAGTGGGGCGGCGGCACCCGCATCGGCGGCTCCATCGCGAGCCTCCACGAGGGGATGCCCGACGCGGTCGACCACCGCACCAACGTGTTCATCATCAGCGACGGCCTAGAGATGGGCGACGTGGACGAACTCGAACGCGAACTGGCCCGGCTCGCGGGGCGCGCGGCGAGCGTGCTCTGGCTCAACCCGCTGGCGGCCTCGCCGGCCTACGAGCCGACGGCGCGCGGGATGGCGGCCGCGCTGCCGTTCGTGGACGGCCTGTTCGCGTTCGGCGGCCCGGACGACCTCGCGGAGGTCGGCCGGCAGGTGCGCCGGCACGGCACCGGCGGACGCATCGGCTACGAGTACGACCCGCGGCGGGGGTCCAGCGTCGACCCGCCGGCACCACGACAGACATGAGCACGAACGACTGGAGCGTCCCGGAGACGGACGTGTTCGACCGGATTCGCACGGCCCTGGAGACGGACGCGGACGCGATGCTCGCGACCGTCGTCGACGTCGAGGGGAGCGCCTACCGCCGGCCCGGCGCGAAGATGCTGCTCGAACCGGGCGGCGGCGGCGCGGGCAGCATCACCGCCGGCTGTCTCGAGGACGAGGTCCGCGCGCTCACGGAGGACGTCCTCGCGGCCGGCGAGCCGCGCGTCGAGACGTGGGATCTCACCGGCGAGGACGACGTCTGGGGGATGGGCGTCGGCTGCAACGGCGCCATCACGGTGCTGCTCGAACCGCTCGACGACTCGTTCCTGCCCGTCGCCGAGGCGCGAGCGAGCGGCGAGGACGTCGGCGTCGTCACGGTCGTCGGGGGCGACCCGCCGCTCGGCACGCGGGGCGTCTACCGGCCCGATTCGGGGTTCGCGGACGGCGACCTTCCCGACTGGCTGACCGACGACGTCGCAGACGCGGTCGAGCGACTCCTCGCGGACGGTTCGAGCGACGCGGTGACCGTCGACGCCGACGACGGCACGGCCGAGGCGTTCGTCGACGGCGTCCGCGCGCCGCCGGAACTGGTCGTCTTCGGCTCGGGCCACGACGTCGCGCCGGTCGTCGAACTGGCGAAGCTCGTCGACTTCCGGGTGACGGTGGTCTCGTTCCGCGGCGCGGCCGCGGCCGACGGGCGGTTCGACAGGGCCGACGACGTGGTGTCGGCCTCGCCCCGGGACGTCGGCGACCTCCGCGGGTGGGACGCGGACACGTACGCCGTCGTGATGACCCACAACTTCGTCGACGACCGGTTCACGGTGGCGGAACTGCTCGACACGCCGGTTCCCTACGTCGGGCTGATGGGCCCGGGCGAGCGGTTCGGGGAGATGCGCGAGGCGTTCGCGGAGGCGGGCCGGACGCTCACCGACGCCGAGCGCGAGCGCGTCTACACCCCCATCGGGCTGAGCCTCGGCGGCGACACGCCCTACCAGATCGCCCACAGCATCGTCGCGGAGCTGCTCGCGGTCGCCCACGACCGGACGCCCGAGCACCTCAGCCGGCGCGAGGGGCCGATCCACGAGCGGATCGACGTCGAGACGGACTGAGCCATGAATGCGCCGGGAGGCCGTTCGAACCCCCTGCTGGGAAACACGACGAGCGGGTAGCGTGGAGGAAGCTGGATGACGTCACGACCCCTCCGGTTCGGTACTCGATCACGTCACCTCGACACTCCACAACGCGGTCGATTACGTGGAGATGGCCGTTCGGCGAGTCCCGCCGATCGTGAAGGTGCTCGAGGAAAATCTCGTTCGGGAGCGTGTGCCGTTCAGGTGGACACGTGGCCACGCGTCCAGCCGGGGTCGTGGCCGGTGCGGTCCATGAGGTCGGAGCGACACGCCGGACAGTAGTCAGGGGTGACGGGTTCGTTTCGGGGAACGTACACCGCGCCGCCACACTTCACGCACGCATCCGCGACGATGGTCGCACAGTCCGCACAGACGTTGAAGTCGTCGGCCGTGAGCTCGCGCAGGGGCTCGAGCTGTTTATCGAGGAGATACTCGTCGATGACCGTCTGGCAGTTGTGGCACGGTTTCATGGCGATGCACGGACCGTCTCGTGACCACACCGGAAATACCTACCCCCGAACCGAACTTACCGGTGACCTCCGAGATAACCGTCCGTGCGGCCGCACGCTCCACGTGTGGAGTACAACACGGGGTCGTGGTACCGCGACCCTCGGAACTGTTATCCGTCGCCGGGGGCTACGTATGTTCACGATGGCAAACGGTAAGGTTGATTTCTTCAACGACACTGGCGGCTACGGTTTCATTTCGACTGACGACGGCGACCTTGACGACGACGAGGACGTGTTCTTCCACATGGAGGACGTTGGCGGGCCGGACCTCGAAGAGGGTCAGGAAGTCGAGTTCGACATCGAATCATCCCCGAAGGGACCCCGCGCGACGAACCTCGTCCGCAACTAACGACCGCTCCCGCCCGTCGTTCGAAGCGGCGGACGGGGACTCGTTCTTTCGGCCTCGTTGAGATCCACTGAGAGTGACAGGTTCGGTCGGGAAGCGTCGGTCGATGGACGACCGTCCGAGATCTGATCCGCTCAGGTTCGTCGAACGGGCGGTTGCGCTCGCCAGTCGAGCGATCACCCGCTCTCCCTCGACAGTTTCGAAGAAGCGGCACACCCTGCGTCAGCACGTTGTCTCGCTCCGTCTCGAAGGGAAGATGACGATCACGCCGTGATCTCGTTGCCGAACTCGACACGAGACACGGATCGTACCGCAGACGGTGAAACGCGACGCGGAGTCCATCGCAGTGGTGACCGATGAGGACGGATCCGACGACCAGCCCCCTCGCCGGGTCGCCTGTGACCGCGACGTTCGGCCACTCGGCACGCATCGCGAGTTCACCCCCTCCACAGAGCGTGGAATGTGCGACTCGACAGCGGCCGCTACGACGGACGGAACGTGAACGAGACGGTGAACGAAACGGTCAAGCAGAAACCCGGAACGGTCGTCCGGGCACGTGTCTGGTGGAAGCAGTTCCGCGAACTCGTCGTCAAGTGCGTCGTTCACCGCGGGGAGCCGGGTCCCGATGTTTCACCCGGAACGGGCTGACGTCCGTAATTCTGAACGAGGCGGTCGGCTGAAGGGGCAGCCTGTGGTCAGCGGATCGTTCGCGACGGATCAGCTAATTAGCGAGCCACCCACTGATCCATTCACTCGCTTGATCAAAACAGAAGAGAATAATGAAAAGCAATTAATGTAAGCCTGTGGAGCCCGTAACCACCGTTATGGCTCACGTATCGCCGTTGAACGAGGGGGACTCACGTCTCTTGGTCTCATATTCGCTCAGCGGTGGAGAGGAGATGAGTGAGGCGATCGTGAACGCCTTCCACGCCGCCAACGTCGACGTGTTCGAGGAACCGACACGGCTCGCCGATTGGGTCAACACTGACGTCCTCAACGACCTCCAGTGGTCCTCCGACGGCCCGCTCTACCTCAGTACTCGAATCTGGGACCACCAGGTCGTTCTCACTGCGGAAGAGGTCCGGATCTATACGCGATCGGCACGTCTCTAGGAGTCGTCACGCGACTCGACACCCGATACCTTGCGTTACACCGCTGACAAACGGCTCAAGAGCCCGGTATCGCATGGATACGGCCCGTTTTCGCGATTGTACCCCGTTTTGATCGTCGAAAGACAACTCCCCGGTAACGACTCCTCCCCGGGTGCGGATACGGCGTATTCAGCCCCGACTCGCTGTGCGTGATACGCGGGCTGTATTCAGCGCGACCGCCGAGAACCATCACTGGTCGAGGATTTTAACGGGGTCGTTCTTTCGGACCGGTACACGCCGTAGCTACTGTTTTCCGTCCGCTCTGTAGTTATCTCGAACCGTGTCGGGAACCGCCATACCGCTCACGAACGTTCACGCGTGGGAACTGGAAGAGCTCCGAAGTACGTTTGTGTAGGTATCGATCTCGGGGCGTGTTTGTCGGGATGGATCGAGCGGTCACGGCGATGAGCAACCACACCGTTATCCGAATCGATCCCCAAGCGGGACGGATGGCAGATGATAAACAGGGCCGAGACGAGCAAGCGGACGACGAGGAGCGACGCCAGCGGGAGCGAGAGCTAGAGGAAGCACGAACTCGCGGCGACGAAGCCGAACCGATGCGCGACGACCCCGGTGGCCGGCTTGGGGACCTCGATGACGCACTCCAGACCCACGACTATCCGGCCACCACGGATGAACTGGTCGAGGCTCATGGCGATTACGAGATCGAAACGCAGGACGGAGAGGAGTCCCTCGAGGAAGTGCTCGCAGCGACCGAGAACCAGACGTACGACTCCGCGAACGACGTTCGAAGCCGGTTACTCGGACTCATCCATCGCTGACGGTTGCAACCCAAACACCACCGTCTCGCCAGGTGGACGTCCCTGACACCGGGACGTATCCCCATCGGTCCGTGGCCTGCGTCCGGTCGAACGCTTATCCCTCTTCGCCACCTGCGGGCAGTGATGGGATTCTTCAAGGAAGTGGGACGACAGGTAGAACAGTTCAAGCGGACCGCGAGGGAAGCCGCCGATGAGGAGGAAACTCGCCAGTGTGGAGCGTGTGGGACGCGGTCGAACGCCGACTACGACGAGTGTCCCGAGTGCGGGGCACCGAGTACGGAGGAGTGAGTCTCCCACCAGTACTGACAGGACAGCCACCACTCCACGCTCCAACGGAGTCCTGCATGTGGTGGCGGGCCGACTGCTCGCGGTTGGCGGGGTGAGGAACCCGGTCGAGGTGTCGACCTGGTCGAACCGCCCGGTCAGGCCGTCGACGAGTCGCCGACAGCGGTGGTGAACTGTCCGACGTGCCGGCGGTTCGACGCCGGAGGATCGACGTCGGGCGAGGGTCGGACGTCCCCCGGCCCGACCGAGTCGGCGTCCCCGGCGGCCAGGGAGGGGAGGAGTTTTCGAGCACGGAGCACGTACCCGGGGGTATGGAGTTCGAGGTGGCACGCGAGCGGATGGTGGACCGGCTCGTCGCCGCCGGGCGCATCGAGCGGGACGAAACGGCCGAAGCGCTCCGGGCGGTGCCGCGTCACGAGTTCGTCCCGGAGGAGCGCCGGGGCTCGGCCTACGAGGACCGACCGTTACCCATCGGCGGGAACCAGACAGTCAGCGCCCCGCACATGGTCGCGGTGATGTGTGACCTCCTCGCGCCGGCCCCCACCGACGAGGTGCTCGAGATCGGCACGGGCTGTGGCTATCACGCCGCCATCACCGCCGAACTACTCCGGGGCGGGAGCGTCTCGTCGGTCGAGTACCGCGAGCCGCTGGCCGAGGACGCGCGCGAGACGCTGGCCCGTCTCGGCTACGGCGCCGTCGACGTCCGGGTCGGCGACGGCCACGAGGGCTGGCCCGAGCGGGCACCCTACGACGGCGCCTACCTCACCTGTGCGGCACCCTCCGTTCCGGACGCCGTCCTCGAGCAGGTCGCCGTGGGCGGCGTCGTGGTCGCGCCGGTCGGCGAGCGCCGCCAGGAGTTGCTCACGCTGGAGAAGACCGACGACGGGCTTCGCCGCGACCGCCACGGCGCGGTCCGGTTCGTCCCGATGCTCGGCGAGTGAGCCGGGGATCGAACGGCGATGACATTGCCGAACGACCTCGTCACAGGTCCCCCACCGGTAACAGCGACGCTACCGGGTGGGACGCACGTCCGCGAAGCTATACCTGTCTCGCCCGTCTACGTCACGAGTAAGCCGATGACGACCGCTGGACCGCCGCCCGACGGGGAACCGCCGACCCTTCCGGACGACGCGCGTGTCGGCCGCACCGCGTTGTTCGTGAACGACCTCGACGCGCAGATCGACTTCTACCGTGACGTCGTCGGACTGACGGTCCTGGACGCGGACGAAACGGGGGCAACGCTCGGCGCGGGCGGGACGCCGCTGCTCGAACTGCTCGTGGACGAGGAGGCACCGCCGCGGGATCGTGACCAGGCCGGCCTGTTCCACGTCGCGTTCAGGTTCCCCTCGCGGGCGGCGCTGGGCGCCGCGCTCGAACGGGTCACCGACCGCTGGTCGCTGGAGGGCGCGTCGGACCACCTGGTGAGCGAGGCGCTGTATCTCACCGACCCCGAGGGCAACGGGGTCGAACTGCACCGGGACCGACCGTCCGCGGAGTGGCCGCGCCGCGAGGACGGGACCGTCGAGATCGACACGCTCCCGCTCGATCTCGACGCCCTCGCGGCGGCGGCCGGGGGAGACACGGCACCGGCCGACGCGACCGGCACGACATCGGGCGAGGCGACCGACACGGCACCGACCGACACGACGATCGGCCACGTCCACCTGGAGGTGACGTCGATCGAGGCGGCCCGCCGGTTCTACGTCGACACGCTCGGGCTCGGGGTGCAGACCGACCTCGGGTCGGCGCTGTTCGTCGCGGCTGGCGGCTACCATCACCACCTCGGACTGAACACGTGGAACCGCAGGACACGGGCGGCCGGCGGGCGCGGACTCGCGTGGGTCGAACTCCTCGTTCCCGACGAGGAGTCGCTCGCGGCCGCCTGTCGCCGGCTCGAGGCGGACGATGTCGCGGTCACGGAGCGCGGCGACGTCATCGAGACGAGCGACCCCGACGGGATCGCGGTGCGGCTCGGGGTCGAGTGACGGCGGACGCGAGACGGGTCCGCTAGCTCGCATCGCGAGACCCCCGACGAGCGCCGCCGCCTCGACGCCGGGCGAGGCCGGCCGACGGGGACGCACTTTTCACGACCGTTCGTGACCATCCACCATGCCGACGCGAGAACGGATCGGGCCCGGAACGGCGTCCGGACTGGGGACGGCGTCGCTGCTCGCCCTCCGAGCGGCCCGCGAGACGGGCGTCCTCGCCGCGCTGCTGGACCGGGCCGGGACGCCCGAGGCGGTCGCCGAGGAGACCGACGTCACGGAGCGATCGGCCGAGCGCATGGTCTCGATCCTCGCCGATCTCGGCTTCATCGAGCGGGTCGGCGACGAGTACGAGCCGACGAACCGCGCGCTCGGCCTCCTCGCCAAGCGGGACGTCGCCTCCATCGGAGCGGTTCCGGACGCGCTCGACACCGTCGACGCGCTGGCGTCGCTGCCGGGGACGATGGAGACCGGCGTCCCGCCCGAGTCGCCCCCGGACGGGCTTCGAAACCGCCTGGGTGCGCACGCGGCGACCGACGAGGCGGTCGTCCGGGCCGGCGTGACCGCCGCCGTCCGGGCGTCGCCGGACGCCGAACGCGTCGTCGATCTCCGTGGCGCCTCCGGCGTCTACGCCGCCGAGTTCGCCGCGCGCGGACTCGACGCCACGATGGTCGACTCCCCGGCCGTCGCCGAGGCGGTCGAACCGCGCTACCGCTCCGGCGACGTGACCGTCCACGCCGGCCGGCCGCGTGACCTCGTCGAACGGGCGGACGGGTCGGGACCGTTCGACCTCGCGTTCGCCGCGGGGCTGGCCAGCCGGATGGACGCGCCGGAGGTTCGGGCGCTCTTCGAGGCGGCGGCGGACCTGCTCGGCGCGGACGGGACGCTCGTGCTGGTCGACGTGCTCGCCGACGGGAGCGAGGCGGCCGTGGCCGCGGACGTGCTCGGGCTCGCGTCCGGCCACGGCGGCGCTCATGACCCGGCGGAGTACCGCGAGTGGCTCCGCGAGGCGGGCCTGGCCGACGTTCGGATCGACCCCGTTCCGGGGACGGGGCGTCGGGCGGTGGTGGCGCGCAAGCGAGCGGTTGAATAACGCGGAGCACCCAGGTCGCCCATGGACGGTCCCGGCCCGGAGGTGCTCCGGGAGGACATGCTCGACGGCCTCGAACACGCCCTCGGCGGCCCGCCGAGCGACCCCGTTCGCGCGGCGATGAACGGCGTCCCGCGCGAGGAGTTCGTCGCGGAGGCCCCGTACGCCAACCGGGCCGGCGAGCAGGGCGGCACGGTCGTGCTCGCGCCCGTCACGGTCGCGCGCCTGCTCGACGCGCTGGAGGCGAGCGCCGGCGACGACGTGCTCGTCGTCGGGGCCGGCGTGGGCTACACGTCGGCCGTGCTCGCGGAACTGGTCGGCGCCGACCGCGTCCACGCCGTCGACATCGAGCGCGGCGTCGTGTACGAGGCGCGCGCGAACCTCGCGGCCGCCGGCTACGGCGCGGTGCTCGTCGACCGCGGCGACGGCGCGCGCGGGCTCCCCGAGTACGCGCCGTTCGACCGGGTCCTCGTCGAGGCCGCCGCCGTCGAGCCGCCGCGCGCGCTGCTCGATCAGCTCTCGGCCGACGGACGGCTCGTCATGCCGCTCGGCTCCGGGCCGGCACAGACGCTCGTCGCGGTCGAGCAGGGTGCCAGGTCCGGCGGGGACGTCGTCGAGGAGTACGGGGACATCACGCTCCGCCCGCTGCTCGTCGAGGGCGAACAGGCCAGCGCGCCCGTGCGGAACCGGACCGTGCGGGAGGACGCCGAGTTCGCGCGACAGGGCTACTTCGCGAAGACCGGCTGGGAGCACGAGTGGATCGACTGGGACGACCGGTTGCAGGGGACGGACCGGTGAGTGATCGATCACGCGTATCCCCGTGAGTACCGGCGGCGTGAACTGTCAGTACAGCTAGCAGCGAGTGTTTCCGGACGGAGTGCGACGTCGAAGTCGTGAGCCATCAGGTCCTGGGGCCACGCGACCGACACCGTTCGACCGGCAACCGTGCGGCAAACAGCACCCTCCGTCGGCGTCCGGACTGCGTCGCCCGCGGACGAGGAGAATGAGTCCGGTTCCCCTCGTTCTCGGCGTGTTCTTCCTCCTGGTTGCGGTCGTCGACCTCCTCTGGACGACGCTCTGGGTCGAGGGTGGGGCCGGTCCGCTCACAACCCGTCTGATGACGACGACCTGGAACCTGCTTCGGCGGGTTCTGGGTCACCGTCCGCGACTTCTCTCCCTGTCCGGTCCGTTGATCCTCGTCACCAGCCTCGCGATGTGGATCGCGCTTCTCTGGATCGGCTGGACGCTCCTCTTCGCCGGCGCGGAGAACACGCTCTTCGATACCCGCGATGCAGGACCGATCTCCTGGGTCGAGCGCGCCTACTTCGTCGGCTACTCGATGTTCACGATGGGGAACGGCGATTTCACTCCCAGGGACGGGGTCTGGCAGATCGCCACGGCGCTGATGACCGCCAGCGGGATGCTCTTCGTGACCCTCAGCGTCACCTACGTCCTCTCCGTCCTCGGGGCCGTCACACAGAAACGCTCGCTCGCGAGCAGTATCCACGGGCTCGGCGCAGGGAGTGCCGAGATTCTGCAGCGGAGCTGGAACGGTGATTCGTTCGACGGACTGGACGTTCCGCTGAACACCATCTCCGCCCAGCTCGATACGCTCACATCGAATCACAAGGCGTACCCGATCCTCCACTACTTCTACTCGCCCCAGACTGTTCAAGCGCCGGCGACGAACATCACCGTGTTGGACGAGGCGCTCACGCTCCTCCGGTTCGGCGTCGCCCCACAGCATCGTCCCAGTGAGATCGGCGTCCGGCAAGCGCGGTCGAGCGTCCGGAACTACCTCGACACGCTCGGGAGCGCGTTCGTCGATCCGGCGCCGCGGTCCCCGCCGGCCCCGGAACTCGCGCTCCTTCGCGACGGAGGGGTTCCAACCGTCCCGGACGAGGAGTTCGCCGCCTCGCTCGAGGAGGTGGCTGACAGGCGTCGACAGCTCCTGGGCCTCGTCGAATCGGACGAGCGGCGATGGCCCAACTCGGGAGGTCAGTAAGCGGATACCCGGCCATACATCCATCATCCCGGGTCCCGTAGTCCCGCCCACTGAACACCGATGGACGACCACGATCGCTCGTCCGAGGGTACGGGACCGTCCGACGACCGCTCCCATCACGGGCATCACAATGGGGCACGTGACGAGCCCGTCGAAGGGACTGACGACCGGAGGGTGGAGCAGTCGATGCTCGAGGATGAGGCCGAAGACGCCGCCGACGGCGAACGGACGGTCGAGGGGACGCACGGCCAGCACGCGGACCACGGGGAGAGTGACCACGAGCACGACGGACACGACGGAATGCACGAGGGACACGAGGCGACGTTTCGTCGGCGGTTCTTCGTCTCGACGCTGCTCTCGATCCCCGTCCTCCTCTACAGCGAGACGCTCCAGGCGTGGCTCGGCTTCTCGGTCCCGGCGTTCCCGGGGAGCGAGTGGATCAACCCCGTCTTCGCGGTGATCGTCTTCGGCTACGGTGGCCTCCCGTTCCTCCGGATGGCCGCCCCGGAACTCCGTGACCGCTCGCCGGGCATGATGACGCTCATCTCCATGGCGATCACCGTCGCGTTCGGCTACAGCTTGGCGAGCGTCGTCTTCCCCACGACCGCGGCGTTCTTCTGGGAACTGGTGACGCTCATCGACGTCATGCTGCTGGGCCACTGGATCGAGATGCGGTCGGTTCGACGGGCCTCGAGCGCGCTCGACGAACTGGCGAAACTGATGCCGGACACCGCGGAACGGATCGTCGAGGACGGCGACACGGAGGAAGTCCCCGTGAGTGACCTCGAGGAGGGTGACCTCGTCCTCGTCCGTCCGGGGGCGAGCGTTCCCGCCGACGGAGTCGTCAGGGAGGGCGACTCCGACGTGAACGAATCCATGATCACCGGCGAGTCGAAGCCGGTTGCGAAGGAGCCGGGGGCGGACGTCATCGGCGGGACCATCAACGGCGACGGGAGCCTGCGGGTCGAGATCAGCGCGACCGGCGAGGAGACCACGCTGGCGGGGATCATGCGCCTCGTCGAGGAGGCCCAGGGAAGCAGATCACGGACGCAGATGCTCGCGGACCGCGCCGCCGGCTGGCTGTTCTACGTCGCAGTGGCCGCGGCAGCCGTGACCGCCGTCGCGTGGACCGTCGCCGTCTCGTTTTCGGCGCAGGTGATCGAGCGGGTCGTGACCGTCCTAGTCATCGCCTGTCCACACGCCCTCGGGCTCGCGATTCCGCTGGTCGTCGCGATCAACACCTCGCTGGCGGCGCGGAACGGGATGCTCATCAGGGACCGGATCGCGATGGAGCAGGCCCGGGAGGTGGACACGGTCGTCTTCGACAAGACCGGGACGCTCACGGAGGGGGAACAGGGCGTCGTCGACGTGGCGACCGTCGACGGCGTCGACGAGGCGGAAGCGGTGGCACTCGCCGCCGCAGTCGAGGGCGACTCGAAACACATGATCGCACGCGCCGTCCGGGAGGCGGCCGAAGAGCGGGGCGTGGAGCCACGGGCGGCGTCCGGTTTCGAGGCCCTCAAAGGACGCGGCGTCCGCGCGACGGTCGACGAGGAGGCGATCTACGTCGGGGGACCCAACCTCCTCTCGCACCTCGGAGCGGACGTTCCCTCGGAGCTAACGAGGTTCGCGGACCGTGCGGGAGAGAACGCACGGACGGTCGTCTACCTGCTTCGGGAGGAAACCCCCATCGCCGCGTTCGCGCTCGCCGACGTCGTCCGCGAGGAGAGCCATCTGGTCGTCGACGCGCTCCACGACCTGGGCATCGAGGTCGCGATGCTAACCGGTGACTCTCGGGACGTCGCTCACGCCGTCGCCGACGAACTCGGCATCGACACGGTGTTCGCCGAAGTGCTGCCCGAGGAGAAGGACGGGAAGGTCACGGAACTCCAAGAGCAGGGCAAACTGGTCGCGATGGTCGGCGACGGGGTGAACGACGCGCCGGCACTCACGCGTGCCGACGTCGGCATCGCGATCGGCAGCGGGACGGACGTGGCCGTCCAGTCGGCGGACGTCATCCTCGTGCAGAACAACCCGATGGACGTCGTACGTCTGGTGAAACTGAGCAAGGCGAGCTATCGAAAGATGCAGGAGAACATCGTCTGGGCGGCCGGCTACAACGTGTTCGCCATCCCCCTCGCGGCGGGGGTACTCGCTCCGATCGGGGTACTCCTCTCGCCGGCGATCGGTGCGGTCCTGATGTCACTCTCGACGGTGATCGTCGCGGTCAACGCCCAGTTCCTCCGCCGGGTCGACCTCGATCTCCCGTCGCTCCCGGCAGCCCCCCCGACCAATCGGTCACCCTCGGCGGATTGACTGCGGAACCGCGTCCCGCCCCGTCCTTCCCCCGCCGTGCCTTACGAACGGCGACACGGGCTCCCATCGGCGGACGACCCGACGAACCAGCACGATCTACTCGGTCGCCGAATCGACCAGGCGACCCGGCACGATGCCCAGGGAAGCGGCGGTGAGCGGTTAGTCCACGGTTTGGACGTGCTCGCCGTGGCCGCCCTCATCGCCGACCGACTCCGTGCGGTGGAGCCAGTAGAGAAAGAGGAAGAAGATCGTCGCGAGCACGTTCAGCACCAGTTTGTAGTTCATCTCGATGCCAACCTCCGCGATCCGGACGCTCGACGGGTCGGGGATGACGCCTGCACCGAGGAAGACGAAGTGGACGACGAAGCCCGTCAGGACGGCCGAGAGGAAGATCATCCCCGAGAGAACGGCCGCGAACGTGGTGCCGTAGTACTCGCGATACGCGTCCATGATCGGCGGCACGATGAGATCGGCGTAGATGTACGAGAGCACCGACCCGAACGGCAGACCGTTCGCGTAGAGGACGGCACCGAACGGGACGTTCCCGACCGAGCAGACGAACGTCGTGACTCCGATGACCGCGCCCAGTACTGCGGTCCAGAAGACGTACACTGGGAGGCCGAACGTCGGTCCGGAGAAGACGCTCGTCCAGACGCTCTCGGGGATGAACCCCGCGATCAGGCCGGCGAAGATGAAGCCGATGGCGATTTCGTCCCACAGCATCCCCCACTCCGACCACTGCTTGTCGGCGAGCGCCTTCCACCCCGACAGCGACGTCGCTTGCTCGCGAATGGTCGTGTTCGCTTCCGCGGGGTCGAAGCGCTCCTTGCAGGACTGCGAGCAGAAGTAGTAGGTCCGTCCGTCGTGTTCGGTCGAGTAGTCCGTCTCATCGGGATCGACCTCCATCCCACAGACCGGGTCCTGGACCGTCGAGTCGGTCTCGTCCTGGATGTTCTCTCGGGCCTGCTCGATGACGTCGTCAGGAGTCAGATGGACGAACCCGAACGCCATCAGGCCGATGAGCATGAGCCCGCCGAGGAGGTCGGCGACGAGGAACTGCCAGCCCAGCAGGATGTAGATCACGATGCCGATTTCGATCACGAGGTTCGTCGACGCGAACATGAACGCGCCGAGCGTGGCCGCGGCGGATCCACCCTTCTTGAAGAGGTTCTTCGCCGTGGCGATCGCCGAGTACGAACACGACGAGGAGACGAACCCGAACAGTGAGCCGTAGCCGATCTCGCGCGGGCCGTGCCCCTCCAGGAGGTCCGAGACTTTCTCGTCGGAAGTCCAGGCCTCGACGCCGCCGGCGATGGCGAACCCGACGACGAGTGCCCACCACGTGATCCACGCCATCGCGGCGGTCGTCGTCAGGAACTGACGTGTGCTCTCGACAACGAACGGCCGGAGGGGCTTCGATGTCGTGAGGACGCCGAGTGCGACCGTCGCGAGCGCGATGACCCCGAGGATCGTGTATTCCGTCCTCTCCACGTCCACGGTTGGGGTTCCTGGTATTACGGAGTTTTGGCTACCGATTCACGGTGGGAAGGCGCCGAAACGAGCCGATCTCAACGCCTCTCGTCGGTGGCACTGCGACCTGAAGGGGGAGCAAGTCCGAGGTCGCGATCGAATGGGGAGGGTTTCCTACTGCCGGTCGATACCGACTCTTCTTCTGGTGAAGCCCAACGGACGGCTGATCACCACGTCATTCGACGTACAAGCGGGCCGTCACCGATAGCACGGGAGGAGATGCCGTGGCAACGTTCCGACCATCTCACGTTCCCACGAGCCGGGTCGGTTCTGCTTTACCGGCCACCGTGTCGCGCCACCGCGTCGTCAACTGTCCTGGCATCGTGTTCGCGCAGACGGTCTTTCACCTCATCCACACGAGCATCGGACACTTCGACAGCGACGCGCGGCTCCTCGGGGTCGGGGACCTCCTCGAGCGTCCCCCAGATTCCCCCGACGAACCCGCCGACGGCAGCACCGATACCGAACCCGAAGGTGACGAGCGCGAGGCGGCCGGCCGACAGGATCGGACTCAGCCGCGGGACCCAGATTCACGTCCAGAGCCATCGCCAGAAGGACCGCTGCACCGATGACGCCGCCGACGAGACCGCCCCACAGCACCCCCGCGTTTCCGGTGGCCGCGCGGACGGGTCGAAGAACGGGTTCTCGACCTCGGGGCGCTGCGGGTCGAGGTCGTTCTCGCGCAACTCGGCCTCGGCATCGGCCGCGTCAGCCTCGTCGTCGTACCGGGCGACGACTGGAAAACCGGAAGCCGACTCGATCAGGCGTGCGCCTCGTACCCGGCGTCCTCCACCGCGTTCACGAGGGAGTCGGCGTCCGCGTCGCCCTCGACGGCGGCACTGTCGGTCGTCCGATCGACGGACACGGCTTCGACGCCCGGGACGTCCGCGAGCGCGTCCTCGACGGTCCGTTCACAGCCGCCACAGCTCATCCCTTCGACGGTGATGGTTCGACTCATCCCGATCGGACGTACGGGACCCCTCAGTATGCCGGTTGTGGTTGCGATATCTCGTGTCCTGCGAGCGCTAACTTTCGATTCCAAATCGAACACCGCCACAGTATAACTTACTCGAGCGTCTACTGGGCGTATGAGTTCGCTCGACGAGACCGACGTCAGGATCCTCGAACGGCTCGCAGAGAACGCCCGCGAACCGTTCGCACGGATCGGGGAGGCGGTCGACCTGTCTGGGCCGGCGGTCTCGGACCGCGTGCAGCGGCTCCAGGAGGCCGGCATCATCCGACAGTTCACCGTCGACGTGGACCGGGGACAGCTCCGCGCCGGCGTTCCCGTCCTCGTGGAACTCACCGTCGAGCCGGGCGCACTCGACGAGACGGTCGACCGACTCAGGGGAGCCGAGGCCGTCGAACACGTGTTCGAAACCGCGGACGGCACGGTCCTCGCTCACGCGCGGCTGGAGCGGGGCAAGGTCAGGGAGTGGATCGAGTCCACCGCCGACGCCGACGTGCTCCGGGGGTACGACGTGCGCCTCGTCGAACGGGTGGAGTGGTCGCCGTCGGTCGGGGGCACGGAGTTCGCGCTCACCTGCGTCGAGTGTGGAAACACCGTCACGAACGAGGGGGAGACCGAACGCATCGACGGGACCATCTACCACTTCTGCTGTCCGTCGTGTCACTCGCGGTTCAGGGAGCGGTACGAGACGTTCGAGGAGGGAGCGACGTAGCGGTTTCGAACGCGAAGTTTCGCCGGCGCTCGGCCGATGGTTCGAAAGGAAAAGTCGCGTAAGTGGGGAGCCCCTACTAGTAGACACAGATGAGTACGCGAACCACACGGCTCGACGTCACGGGGATGTCCTGTGCCAACTGTGCCGGGACGATCCAGGACGCCCTGGAGTCGCTCGACGGCGTCGCCGAGGCGACCGTCAACGTCGCCACCGACGAGGGCTCCGTCGAGTACGATCCCGAGGAGGTGTCGCTCCGCGAGCTCTACGAGGCCATCGAGGACGCCGGCTACGGCGCGGTGTCCGAGTCCGTGACCGTGGGCATCACGGACATGACGTGTGCGAACTGCGCCGAGACGAACGAGTCCGCGCTCGAGGGGACGCCCGGCGTCATCGTTGCGGACGTCAACTACGCGACCGACGAGGCGCAGGTGCGGTACAACCCGGCCGACGTCTCCCGGGGGGAGCTGTACGACGCCATCGAGGCGGCCGGCTACACGCCCGTCCGCGAGGGTGAGGCGAGCATGGGGGGCGAGGAGTCGAGCGGGGACGCGCGGGAATCGAGTCGGGACGCCCGGGACGCCGCGCGCGAGGCCGAAATCACCCGCCAGCGCCGGCTGACGCTGTTCGGGGCGGCGCTCTCGGCACCGCTGCTGGTCTTCCTCGCGGACAAGTTCCTGCTCGGGGGCGCGCTCGTCCCGGAGACCGTGTTCGGCGTCGAACTCGGGTGGGTCGAGTTCCTGCTCGCGACGCCCGTCCAGCTGCTGCTCGGGAAGCCGTTCTACGAGAACTCGTACAAGGCGCTCGTGCGGAACGGGCGCGCCAACATGGACGTCCTCATCGCGCTCGGCTCGTCCACGGCGTACGTCTACTCCGTCGCCGTCTTGCTCGGGGCGATCGCCGGGAGCCTGTACTTCGACACCGCCGCGCTCATCCTCGTGTTCATCACGCTCGGGAACTACCTGGAGGCACGCTCGAAGGGCCAGGCCGGCGAGGCGTTGCGCTCGCTCCTCGAGATGGAGGCCGACGAGGCGACGCTCGTCGACGAGGACGGGACCGAACGCGAGGTTCCGCTCGACGAGGTCGCGGTCGGCGACCGCATGAAGGTCCGGCCGGGCGAACAGATCCCGACCGACGGCGTCGTCGTCGAGGGCGAGTCCGCCGTGGACGAGTCGATGGTCACGGGCGAGTCCGTGCCCGTCTCGAAGGAGCCAGGCGACGAGGTCGTCGGGTCGACGATCAACGAGAACGGCGTGCTCGTCGTTGAGGCGACCAGGGTCGGCGGCGACACCGCGATCCAGCAGATCGTGCGGACGGTCAAGGAGGCCCAGGCACGCCAGCCCGACATCCAGAACCTCGCCGACAGGATCTCGGCGTACTTCGTCCCCGCGGTCATTCTGAACGCCGTGCTGTGGGGGACCGTCTGGTATTTCTTCCCGGAGGCGCTGGCCGGCGTGGTCTCGGCGCTCCCGCTCTGGGGGCTCGTGGCCGGCGGACCGGCCGTCGTCGGCGGGACGGTCTCGGTGTTCGAGTTCGCGGTCGTCGTGTTCGCGTCCGCGGTGCTCATCGCGTGTCCGTGCGCGCTGGGTCTCGCAACCCCGGCCGCGACGATGGTCGGGACGACCATCGGCGCCCAGCACGGCGTCCTGTTCAAGGGCGGCGACGTCCTCGAGCGCGTCCGCGACGTCGAGACGGTGATCTTCGACAAGACCGGGACGCTCACGAGGGGCGAGATGACGCTCACGGACGTCCGTCCGATCGGGCGAATGGCCGACGGGGCGACAGCCGATCCGAGCGAGGAGTCGCCCGAACCGATCCCGGAGGAGGCCCTGCTCGCCGCGGCCGCGACCGCGGAGAACGGGAGCGAGCACCCCATCGGTCGCGCCGTGGTGGAGGGGGCGCGTGACCGGGGCATCGACGTCCCCCAGCCCGAGGCGTTCGAGAGCGTCGCCGGGAAGGGCGTCCGCGCCCGGACCGACCACGGCGACGTCGTCGTCGGCAAGCCCGAACTGCTCGAGGCGGACGACGTCGTCGTCGGTCCCGCCGGGGACACCATCGAGGAGCTCCAGGCCGAGGGGAAGACGGCGATGCTCGTCGGCCTCGACGGGCGACTCGTCGGCGTGCTCGCGGTCGCAGACGAGACGAAGGAGTCGGCCACGGAGGCCGTCACGGCGCTCCACGAGCGCGGCGTCTCGGTCCACATGATCACCGGCGACAACGAACGGACGGCGAACGCGGTCGCGGAACGCGTCGGGATCGATCCGGCGAACGTCCGCGCGGGCGTGCTTCCCGACGAGAAGGCCGACGCGGTCGAGGCGATCCAGGCCGACGGGACGATGGCGATGATGGTCGGCGACGGCATCAACGACGCGCCGGCGCTCGCGACGGCGTACGTCGGCACCGCCATCGGGAGCGGGACGGACGTGGCCATCGAGGCCGCCGACGTAACGCTCATGCGCTCGGACCCGGTCGACGTCGTGAAGGCGATCCGCATCAGCGACGGGACGCTCCGGAAGATCAAGCAGAACCTGTTCTGGGCGCTCGGCTACAACACGGCGATGATCCCGCTGGCGAGTCTCGGACTGCTCCAGCCAGTGCTCGCTGCGGGCGCAATGGCGTTCTCGTCGGTGTCCGTGCTGGCCAACAGCCTGCTGTTCCGGAAGTACACCCCCGACCACGACTACGAACTGCTCGGGTTCCTTCGATAGCGGGTCCCGCGGTATCGGGGGACCCCTTCCGAAGCTGAGGAGGGGCGAAAAAGAAAGATGCCGAATAATTTCTGTTGCCGATATAAATATAGAATCTTATGATACCTGTATTCAGATATGTGGTGGGTGCGTGTCGAGGCGTCGCCACCGTACTGTAGCGGACCCGGGAGAGCAGGATCCCGATCCGGGTCCGCGTTCGGCGTCCAGATTTTCCGTCCCCGTTGCGTACAACGATCGGCGTTCAGAGCGCCGGAGACTGAAGCGTGACGCCGTCCCGTTCGTTTCGGGGTTCGTCGGACGACGGGTGAAGGAGATCAGTCAATTCGGTTCCGGCGTCCGCTCGGTGGAACATCTCCGGCGCTCGTCTCGAACGGGCGGAACTAGGGACGTTCACGCTGGGCCGTCCAGTGGCCATGTCAGGAGAACTGACACTTTCGAACGATGCCGACGTTCCAGTTTAACATGTATATCAGAAATCAGTAGTTACCTGTTCTTTTATTACTCTGGATCGGTCTCATCAGCCGAACCCCTTCCTCACGGTGATTACAAACATAGGTGTGTAACCCCACGTCCTTCGATACCACACACCATTCCACCGATAGTGGAGCCGTGACAGCTCCGAGACGGCCCCGGTCACTGCCCACCACGCGTCTCCGGGAGGTACGCTTCAGGTTCGACTCGAGTTCGTACCGGAACACCGAACCGGTGGTCGTCGGGCGATCAGTCACTCGTAGGCGTACTTGACTTCGATCACGTTGGAGGTGTCCCGGAGCTCAGGGAGGAGTTCGTCCCGAATCCGCCGGTCGTCGAATCGTTCTCTGGGTCCCGAGAGGGAGATCGCACCGACGGCCGAATCTTCCACTGTGATTGGAACCGCGATCGACCGGATCCCCTCGCGCCGCTCCTCGTCCTCGAACGTGTACCCCCGTTCCTGCGCGGTTTCCAGTTCCTCACGGAACTGGTCACGATCGGTGATCGTGTTCTCCGTTTTGTCGGGGAGCCCGTACGCCTCGACGTACTCGGTGACGTAGTCGTCGGACCGGGCGGCGAGGATGGCCTTCCCGAGCGCCGTCCAGTGCATGTTCGTGTACTCCCCAGTCGGCGCGTTGTCGTACACCGCCTCGCTTCCCTCGGACTGGTACAGGATGACCCGCTTGCCGTCCTCCTCGACCCCGAGGTTGGCGACTTCGCCCGTCTTGGCCGCCAGTTCGTCCAACTCGGGCTTCGAGATGGAGTAGACGTTCAACCGGTCACGAACCACGATGCCGTCCCTGAGAAATCGGAGGCTCTGGCGGTACCCGTCGGTATCCTGTACGACGTATCCGACGGATTCGAGCGTCTTCAGGTGGACGTGTGCCGTGCTGGTGGGAATACCGAGCTCCTCGGCGACGTCCGAGATCCGAACGGTGCCGGACCGCCGAACGACGTCCAGGACGGCAAACGAACGCTGTACCGCGTTGACCCGCTTTCCCCCCTCGTCCGCGGCGTCCGTGTTCATGCTACCAGGTAGCGTACGTCCGTAGATAAAATCTACTGTGCGTGGATTCTCTCCGCGACGATCCCTCCCGTCCGTCGTCGTCGGCCGCCCGCCCGTCGATCGAACTCCGAGGGCCGACCGTCACTCCCCCGACCGGGTCATCCATCCACCGAGAGTGGAATTTGACGCACGCGTCACGTTCGTCGCTCCGGAGAGTTCCGTCGGGACGACCGGAATCAGTCCAGGCTCTTGAGCATCCCCTTGAGATACCCGACGGTGTACGCTCTGCCCCGGTGCTTCCAGGGTTCGTCGCCTTCGAGTTTCGGAACGTGGTCCGGGATCATCATGCCACTGAATCCGACGTTCCGGAGGGCCTCGAGGACCTCGTACTCGTCGTAGTTGCCCTCGTCGACGAACGTCTCCGTGAACGCGGGGACCTTGCCCTCGACGTCGCGGTAGTGAACGTAGAGGATCTCGTCGCGGGAACCGAAGTACTCGATGACGTCGAAGAGGTCCTCGTGCATCTCCGACCAGGTCCCGAGACAGAGATTCAGCCCGTGATTGTCGGTCTCGTACAGATCCATGGCGCGCTGGAAGCTCTCGAAGTTCCGGAAGAGCAACGGAACGCCCCCGATGCTCTCGATCGGCGGATCGTTCGGGTGGAGCGCCAGGGAGACGCCCGCCTCCTCCGCGACCGGGAGGACCTCCTCGATGAAGTACTCGTAGTTGTCCCAGAGTTCGGCCTCCGTGTACTCCCGGTCGAACGAGAGCGGGACGTCGCCCATCTCCGACCGTTCGAAGGCGGTCGTCGTCGCGCCGCCCCTGATCTTCCGGTTGGTCGCGCTGCGCCAGACGCCGTTGGGCGCCCAGTGGTAGCCGAGCACCGGAATCCCCACCCGTCCGACGTTTCGTATCGTCTCCTTTACGTTCTCGAGCTGCTCCTCGCGCCCCTCGCGCCCGAGCATCACGTCGTCGTAAAACGAGAGCGGAACGTTCTCGATGGCGTTCAACCGGAGTCCCGCGTCGTTGATACGCGTCCGCAGGTGGAGCAGTTCCTCGTACTCCCACTTTTCCGCACCGCTCAGTGGGTTCTCCGAATCGGCCAGCAACGGCGTCTCGTACATGTTCAACTGGATATCGTCGACGCCGAGCTGTTTGATGTATCTGAGTCGCTCCTCGGTCGGATGCATGAACTGGCCGACGCCGACGCGCATCGGCAAGTCGTGGTATTGCCGCTGGCTAAGCGCAGAAGGCTTGCTACTCACGGACATGTGGCCGTACGGAGCGCACAGAGTTAGTAAGCTTCTGCAGTAGCGGGGAATTCTGCCGATACGTTCGCCGGGGCCGACGACGCCCGTAGAGCCCAAACGTTTATTATAGATGGCACGGGTGCTCTACGAGTATGCGGTCAAAGAGTGAGCCCGGCCGAGTGGAGGAGACTCGGCAATCGAATCGGCGGAAGTTCGTACAGTTGACTGGCACGACGCTCGCCGGGGCGGGCGTCTCCGGCCTGGCCGGCTGCACCGGCCTCGGCGGGGACTCCCAGGACGGCGGGAACTCGGGGGACGAGGGTGGCACCCAGACGATCCAGGTCATCACGGACCACTCCTCGCCGGAGATCCAGGAGACCCTGCGCAACGCGTTCGACGACTGGGCGAGCACGGTCGACCAGGACGTCGAGGCGGAGTTCCTCTTCCGGGGCTTCGACGAGGTCGTCCAGACGCTCCAGCGGTCGTTCGAGACGGGAGACATCCCGGAGGTCGCGTTCCTCAACTCGGAGTGGGCGTGGCGGTTCGGGGAACAGGGCCGTCTAGCAGACATGTCAGACAGGCTCCAAGACCAGTCGATTCCGGAGCAGTACCAGGTCGAGGTCGGTGACGGCAGCGTCTTCTGGCCGCACGACATCGGGGTGATGACGATGTGGCACCGCGGCGACGTGTACGACGCCGCCGGCATCCAGCCCGCCACGACGTGGGACGAGCAGCTGTCCAACATGGAGACGCTCTCCTCGCACCTGGAGGGCGAACAGATGGATCCCGTCCTCACGTTCGCCAACCCCAACGTCGGCGTCACCCAGTACAACTACGACGCACAGATGATGATGAACGGGGTCAGCTACCTGGACCCCTCGGACGACGCCGAGGAGGTCGACGTCGTCCTCGATCAGGAACCCAATCGGGAGCGGGCGATCGAGGTCCTGAACTACCTCAACCGGATGTACCAGTTCTCGCCCGAGTCCACCAGCTACGAGTGGACCGACATGGTCGAAGTGTACATGTCCGAACTGGTCTCGACCACCTACTACACCGGCCGACCGCTGACGCAGGCGATGCGACAGGAGCCCGACGGCCTCGGCGCGAACACGCGTCCCGCGCCGTATCCGCAGGCGCCGCTCACCCAGGAGGGTGAGGCGGACTACCAGACTGTCATGACCGTTGGCGGGTTCTTCTGTCCCGCCGAGTCGGGGAACACCGAACTGGCGAAGGACTTCGTCAGCCACTACATGACGACTGATTGGTACGTGGAGAGCCTTCTCTCCGTCCCGCTGCACAACGTGCCGCCGGACGTGAGCGTCATGGACAAGGAGTCGTTCCAGAGCAACGACATCGTCTCCCAGCGTCCGGACGTCGTCGAGTACTACAAGGAGTACGCCGACGACGGCGTGTTGCCGATCGAACGGACCGATCCGCCGCTCCCGTACTACTTCGATCTGACCATGTACACGTACATCATCCCGACGATGATCGCCGAGGGGATCACCGGACGGAAGGAGCCGGGTCAGGCGGTCGACGACGCCGCAGCGGAGCTTCGAAACACGCTCCCGGAGTTCCAGGAGTAAGCGAACCCACCGATGAATCTCCACTCACGGCTCAAGGATCACGTGGCCGCGGTCCGGCACCGGCCGGAACGTCTGCAGGGATACCTCTACATCGCGCCCGCGATACTGGTGTTCTTCGGCGTCTCGCTGTTTCCGATCCTGTTCGGGATCTACCTCAGCTTCCACGCCGGCTACGGTATCTCGGGGCTCGAGTTCGTCGGCAGCAGTAACTACCAGTTGCTCGCCTCCGACCAGACGTTCTGGAACTCGATGGAGCGGGGGGTGCTGTACGCGATGTACTCCGTGCTGACACAGGTCGTCGTCGGCGTCGCCATCGCGCTGTTTCTCAACCAGTCGTTCAAGTTCTCGAACGTCGTTCGGTCCATCGTCCTGCTCCCCTATCTGATCCCGACGGTCGCCATCGCGATGATATTCAGGTGGCTGTTCCACAACCGGCTCGGACTGGTCAACTACCTGTTGCTGGAGTCGGGGCTGGTGGCCGACCCGGTGAACTTCTTCTCGGTGGGCCATGCGCTCCACAGCGTCGTCTGGATCGGGAACTGGAAGTTCTCGATCTTCGTCGTCCTGATCGTGCTGGCCCGGCTCCAGTCGATCGATCCGGAGATGTACGAGCTCGCCAAGATCAACGGGGCAAACCCGCTCAGGCGGTTCCTGGACGTCACCTACCCCAACATCAAGGGCGTGCTGTTTCTGGTCGTTCTGCTCCGGAGCATCTGGCAGTTCAACAAGTTCGACATGATCTGGCTGCTCACCTCGGGAGGGCCGTTCAACGAGACGCTCACGATGGTCGTCTACGCGTACCAGATCGCGTTCCAGCAGTTCCGCGGCGGACTGGGTGCGAGCCTGACCGTCGTGATGTTCCTGATGCTGCTCGCGACGGGTATCGTGTACTTCACGCAGTTCAAACCGTACGAGGAGGTCGAAACGTGATGGACGCACACGTCAAAAACCTCGGGCTCGGGGCGGCGAAGTATGCCGGCGTCGTCCTGCTACTCGTCGTGTTCGGCTTCCCCTTCTACTGGATGTTCGTCTCCGGCATCAAGCCGTCCGCCGACATCGTCCAGTACCCGCCACAGATCATCCCGAGCACGGTCACGCTCGCCAACTACGAGCGCCTGTTCGAGGACACGAAGTACCTGCTGTGGCTCAGAAACAGCCTCATCGTCAGCATCGGAAACGTGGTCCTGAGCGTCGTCATCTCGACGCTCGCGGGGTACGGGCTGACCCGGTACGCCATCCCGTACAAGAAGTACATCGCGATGAGCTTCATCTTCGCCTACATGTTCCCGCCGCTCATGCTGGGAATCCCGTACTACGTGGTGTTCGACGGGCTGGGACTACTGAACTCCTACCTGGGACTGGTCATCGCTCACGCGGCGGTCACGATCCCGTTCACCACCTGGCTGATGTGGCAGTTCTTCCAGACCGTCCCGATCTCCTGGGAGGAGAGCGCGTGGGTGTTCGGTGCCTCGCGCTTCAAGAGCATGATCGAGATCGCCACGCCGGGCGCACTCCCCGGCATCATCGCGTCCGCCATCTTCGCCTTCGGCATCTCCTGGGGGGACTACACCTTCGCCCTGATCCTCGTCGACGATCCCAACATGACGCTGTTGACCGTCGGCATCGACATCTACACGCAGGGGGCACAGGTGTACTGGGACCTGATCATGACGGGAGCGACGCTGCTCGTGCTCCCGCCCCTGATCCTCGTGTTCACCCTCAATCGATACATCCTCGCGGGATTCAGCATCAGCGGGTTCGACTGAATCCCCCCGTTTCGCCGTCTCACCGACGGTCCGGTGGACCCGACACCCACCCAATTTTGTGTCGAAATCAACCCGTAATTATTCAGTGTTTTTATTATACCCTGAGTGTTCTATGGTGACATGGCGAGAGTTACGTGCACGGATCTCCGGAAGGTGTTCCCGACCCCGGCGGGGAACGAGGTCGCGGTCGACTCGATCAGCATGACCCTCGAGGACGGTGAGTTCACCACGCTCGTCGGTCCGAGTGGCTGTGGCAAGACGACGCTTCTGCGGATGATCAGCGGCCTCGAAACGCCGACTGAGGGCCGGATCACCTTCGACGAGGACGACGTGACGAACCTCCGCCCGCAGAATCGGGACATCTCGATGGTGTTTCAGGACATCGCGCTGTTCCCGTTCAAGACCGTCCGGGAGAACATCGAGTACGGGCTGAAATACACCGACGTCGACGGGGAGACGCGGGACGAACAGGTCGAGGAGATGGCCCGGATCACCGACATCGAGGAGCTCCTCGACAAGAAGCCGAACCAGCTCTCAGGCGGTCAACAACAGCGCGTGGCGCTCTCCCGCTCGCTCATCCGCAGTCCCGCGATTTTCCTGCTCGACGAACCGATGAGCGATCTCGACGCGAAACTGAAGATCGAGATGCGGGCCGAGCTGAAGGAGCTCCACCGCGAGTTCCAGACGACGACCCTGTACGTCACTCACGACCAGGAGGAAGCGATGACGCTCTCTGACCAGGTCGTCATCATGAACGACGGGATGATCATGCAGAAGGCCTCCCCCTACGACGTCTATCACAACCCGAACAACGTCTTCGTCGCCCGGTTCATGGGATCGCCGACGATAAACACCATCGAGGCGACGATGACGCCGGACGGCGTTTCCTCCCCGTTGCTGTCGTCCGACGTCGACCTCTCGTCCGCGCAACGCGAGCGGATCGCGTCGGCGGCCACCGGCGACCAGGTCACCCTCGGGATCCGCCCGAGCGACCTCAAGCCGGTCGACGACGATACGGAGCCCAGCATCGAGGCGAGGGTCAACATCTTCGAGCAGATGGGCGACGACATCATACTCCACCTGAAATCGGCGGCCGACGAGCAGGATCTCCGGGCGCTCGCGCCGCCACACGACAGGCCCGAACGGGGCGAGACGTTCACGCTCGGTTTCGATGTCGCGGACCTGCACGTGTTCGACGGCAGGACCGGAGAAGCGCTCGCCAACGGGTTCGAGCGGGCCGAACGCGAATCACCCAAACCGTAAGGTCCCGACAGATCAGCCAGCCGGTCCCGATCCATCGAAACACCTTCACGAACCCGACTGCAACTCCCACACCCACGCATGACGACTGCTCCCACGCCGACGGTTACCGTCGACGGAAAGTCCGCCGTGATCATCGGCGGCACGAGAGGTATCGGAAGAGCGATCGCCCACGACTTCGCACGCGACGGTGCCGACGTCGTCTCGACGAGCCGCTCCGAAGCTGCCGTTGAGGAGGCGGCCGCCGAACTCCGCGAGCTCGGCGCGACCACGACCGAGGTCACCTGTGACGTCACCGACCCCGACTCCATCGAGCGGCTCCGGTCCGCCGCGGAGGACGCGCTCGGAGGGATCGACGTCCTCGTCAACTCCGCCGGCGCCGTCGCACAGACGCCGATCGATGGGATGACCGAGTCGGAGTGGGCAAACGACATCGACGTCGACCTCACCGGCGTGTTCCGGGCCTGCAAGACCTTCGGCGGCGCCATGACCGACGGCAGCATCATCAACATCTCGTCAATGTCGGCCGACCAGGCGCGCGCCGCCCGGCCGAGTTACTGTGCCGCAAAGAGCGGCGTGAACGGCCTGACGCGGGCGGCCGCGGCCGACCTCGCGCCCGACGTCCGGGTCAACGCCATCGCTCCCGGGTTCGTCAAGACCGAGATGGCCGGACCGAAACTGGACGACGGGTCGGAGTTCCGCGAGCACGTCGACGACAGGACGCCGATGGGGCGCGTCGCGACGCCCGACGAGATCAGCGGTGCCGCCGTCTACCTCGCCAGCGACGCGGCGTCGTTCACGACCGGCGAAGTTCTCACCGTCGACGGCGGGTACGACGACAGTTCGGTCTGAGCGGCGCGCGACCTCTCGAGGTCGAGTGTTCCTTTTCCGGTCTCACGGTCGTCCGGACCCACCGATCGGTTCGGACGCGTCGGGCCGATCACGCGAACAGTTGCGAGACGGCATTGCTGTGCTCTTCGAGTCGTATCACATCGCTCCGAGACTCCGCCAGAAGGGTGAGGAGCCGCCCGGAAGAACTTATAACATTATTCCATCTATCATTCGATTCTTATATGTTTTCTTGCGGACCGATCGTATCGACGCGGTCGTTGTTTCCTCGTGAGTCGTGGCGGGTACGGACGATCGGAACCGGCGGATTCAGTTTCCCCACGACCGCTTCCAGTGTCCTCATTTTCTCGTCCGTCAGCCACTCTACGGCACTCGTGGACCAGAACGGTGGGAGACAATCCATCCGGGTCGGCTGACGGTTGCAGATGTGGAAACTCCCGCTATACGATAGGTTTTCACACGGACGTGCCGAGTATGGGTCAGTATCGTTCAATATATTATTGTGTGATTCGGTTCACCGTCCCGAACGGAGAAAACACCGTGGATGGCCCGACGAATAAGTATACGATATATTAGATTTCAGCCGTAGTATCCGAAGTAGAGAGAATCTCACGGGCGGGACCCTTTCGAAGTTCGTATCCGGGATGGATCCGTCTCGAAGTTGAGATGCCGTCGGGGACCCCCTTCGGTCGGGGGGTCGAGACGACGAAAAGCGCGATTCGGGCGGCGAGGAGGGCAGATGGATCGGTTCGACCGGCTACTCGGGCCGTTCCCAGTGGTCGACGTCCTCCTCCTTCTCGCGGCTCCGGAGCTTCTGTTTCTGGATCTTCCCCGTCGGCGTGTACGGGAACTCCGAGACGAACTCGACGTACCTGGGCACCTTGAACGGCGCGAGTTCGGCGCGACACCGCTCGACGATCTCTTCCTCCGCGAGGTCGTGGCCCTCCTTCACGGTCACGGTCGCCTTCACGACCTCGGTGTAGAACTCGTCCGGGCTCGGAATGACCGCGACCTCCTCGACGGCCTCGATCGCCTTGATGACGCCCTCGACCTCGTAGGAGGAGATGTTCTCCCCGCCGCGCCGGACGATGTCCTTCTTCCGGTCGAGGAAGTAGAGGAAGCCGTCCTCGTCGAGCTTTCCGTAGTCGCCGGTCGAGAACCAGCCGTCCTCGTCGACGACCTCGGCCGTCTTCTCGGGCTGGCCGTGGTAGCCGGCCATGAGCGTCGGCCCCTGCTGGAGGATCTCGCCTTTCGTCCCGCGGGGCACCTCCTCGCCCTCGTCGTCGACGATCTTGACGCGTTTCTCGGCCGGCGGGAGCCCGATGCTCCCGATCCTCCGCTTCTCGTCCGAGGTGGGATTCAGGATCAACATCGTGTCCTCGGTCAGCGAGTAGCCCTCGACGACCCGGAGGTCGAAGCGCTCCTCGAACGGCTCGATCAGCTCGGGGGGCGTGCCGGCAGAGAACACCTGCTCGACCGGGTTCGTCTCGTCGACCGCCGAGGGCGGGACGTTGTCGAGCATCTTCAGCATGCTCCCCATCGCGTTGAACTCCGTCACGTCGTGCTCGCGGCACCACTGCCACCAGTTGGACGAGGAGAACCGCTCGTAGATGATGACCTCCGCGCCCGCGGCAGCGGCCCCGAGCATCGAGTACACCTGCGCGTTCGCGTGGAACAGCGGGAGCGCCGTGAACAGCGTGTCCTCGTGGGTAAAGCCCATCCGCTTCTGGAAGTCGACCGCGCTGATCGTCCAGTTCTCGTGCTGGCACTCGACGGCCTTCGGCGGGCCGGTCGTCCCCGACGTGTACATGTGGAGCCCGACCGCGGTCGGGTCGCCGTCGTTCGGCTCGACCGTCGTCGGCTGCTCGTCGGCGAGTGCGGGCAACTCCTCGTACCCGTCCAGCTCGTCGACGAGCAGGATCTCGTAGACGCCGGTCCCCGCGGCAGCCTCCACGGCCACGTCGACGAGTTCGGCCGTCGTGACGAGCACCTCCGGCTCCGAGAGCGTGAGCGAGTGCTCGAGTTCGCCCGCCCTGTACTCGGGGTTGGCCGGGGCCGTGACCGCGTCGAGGTAGGCGGTCGCGAACATGAGGTAGACGAACTCGGGGCGGTTCGGCAGGAAGAGGCCGACCGCGTCGCCCGCCCCGATCCCTCGCTCCGCGAGCGCGTTGGCGTACTGCTTGGATCTGTTCGCGACCGATTCGTACGTCTCGCTCGACTCCGGGAACGTGAGGAAGGTCCCGTCCGGCGTCTTCTCCACGCGTCGATCCAGAAGCGCTTCGATCCGCATCATGGGAAATGCTCGGGGAGGGACGGTAAGAAGGTACCGCTCGTCGCGGTTCCCGGTCCGCGCGGAAGCGCCATACGGGCGACTCGCGGAACCGATCACGCCGGTCGGCCGCGCCCCGCTCGTTCGTCGTCGTCCGTCGCAATCCGTCGCCGTCCGCCCTCAGTTCGTCGCCGTCCGCCCCGGGAGACTCAGTCGACGAGCGCGGAGTCGACCTGCCGCACGACCCGGTCGTTCATGTCGTCGTACACGAGCGCGGCGGGGAACTCGGTGTGGTCGTACAGCCCCTCCGTCTCACCCATCAGGTGCTCCAGCCGGGGAACGCGCGGTCGCTTCAGCGCCCCGATGTGGGTGTGCTGCTCGTCGCCGATCACCTCGACCCTGTTCTCCGCGCCCGCGGGCAGGTAGATGACCTCGCCGGGGTTCCCGTCGATGCTCCGCTCGGTGCCGTCGTTGTCCTTGTAGTGCCAGCGGCACCGCCCCTCGACGTTGAACAGGACCTGGTACATCTCCGGACTGTGCGAGTGCCACGGGATGGTCGCGCCGGGCTCGCCCGTCGTCCACGTCGAGATGAAGTCGTTCGTGAGCACCGTCGAGTAGATCGTCATGTGCGGGTCGCCGTCCGCCGTCTCGCCGGCCTCCGCTACCGTCGGTGACGCCGTCGCCTTCACCTTGAACGGCTTCTGGCGTGGCAGCGCCGCGTAGTTCTTGTGAGCAACCACGCTCGCTCTCTCGCACCGGTACCCATAAATCTTCGCTCAGCCACGGGTCGCTCGCCGGACAGGTTCCGTCCCGCCCTGCCGTGGCCACGAGCGCGGGCGTTCGACGCTGTCGAACGCGTGCCGCGGGGACCCCCGAACGGCGTCCCGACGGTTCGCTCGCGGGATTCCCGGTGATCGTTCGAGAGAATTACAGCATTAGCGTTGTAATAGAAGGCCCAAACGGGCGTTCGATGTCGTCGAACGGTTGCGGCTCACCAGTGTCTGATGTTGATCTCCACCTCGTTCGCGATCCCGAGCAGCATCGGTGCGAGTTCCTCTTCCATGTGCTCGCGCGTCAGGCGGTGGGCTGGCCCGCCGATGCTGAGCGCGCCGTACACGCCTCCCTCGACGTCGAGGACCGGAACCGAGATGGCGTTGAGCCCGGTCATGGCCTCCTCCACGTTGAGCGAGAACCCGCGCTCCCGGATCGCCTCCAGCTCCGAGCGGAGCGCCGACTCGTCGGTGATCGTGTGTGAGGTCGCCGACGGCAGGCCGTGGTCGGCGATGATCTCCGCGAGCCGGTCCTCGGGGAGGTGCGCGAGGATCGCCTTCCCGCCGGCGAGCTGGTGGATGTGCCTGTGGTGGCCGACGCGCGCCGGGGTCTTCGTCGCGTTCTCGCCCTGGCTGCCCAGGAGGTAGACGGCGTAGCCGCGCTGCTCGACGAAACACCACGCCTTCTCCTTCGAGATCTCCGCGAGTTCGTCGACTTTCGGCTCCGCCACCTCGTAGATCGGATGCGTGGTCTGGACGCCCTTCCCGAAGTTCAGGAACGCGAGGCTGAGCCGGTACTCGTCGCCGTCCCTGACCACGAGCCCCGCCTCGCGCAGCGACTGCAGGTGGCCGTGAACCGTGCTTTTCGCGCGGCCGATCTCCGAGGCGATCTCGGTCACGCCCGCGCGCTCCCTGTCGCCGAGCACCGTGAGAATCGAGAGTAACGTCCGGTCGGATTTGATCGTGAGTGAGTCGCCCTCGGTCATACCGGAACGATGTGTCTTCGACCGTGATAAATCGTTCGATGCTGTCGAACGTATCGCCGCCTCACCAGGCGCGTTCGAGCACGCGAGTCAGCGACTCGGGGGTGGGGTCGAGCCCCTCGGGCGCGAACGTCAGGCCGATGTCGCCCTCGATCGCCGCGCCGAGCGCGTCGAACTCCGCCCGATCCACCGCGTCCAGGTCGCGCAGTCGGGACGGGAGCCCGAGCCCGTCCCTGACGTCCCGGACCGCCTCGACGACGGCGTCCCCGGTCTCCACGGCCGTCCCGCCCGCGTCGACGCCCAGCGCGTCCGCCAGCAGGTCCCGGCGGCCGTCCACGTTCTCGAACACGTACGCGAGCACGTCGGGGGCCATCACCCCGTGTGCGAGCCCCTGCTGGACGCCGCACTGCTGGGCGAGCTGGTGACCGAACGCGTGGACGATCGAGTACTTGGGCCCGCTGGTGGGGTCGATGAGCCCGGTGGTCGAGAGCGCCACGCCCACCATCGCGTCGCCCATCGCGTCGACGTCGTCGGGGTTCGCGCCGAGCCGCGGGAGCGCATCCGAGAGCACGCGGACGCCGTGGGCCGCGGTCGCGTCCGTCATCGGGATCGCGTTGCGCGAGTAGAGCATCTCGATCCCGTGGTCGAGCCCGTTCATGGCCGAGGTGGTGATCACCCGCTCGGGGGTCTCGACGGCGAGTTCCGGGTCGTAGAAGATCGCGGCCGGCCAGATGTCGGGGTGGATGATCGGCGCGGTGCGGACGACGTGTCCCCCGTCGGGGTCCACGACGTTCATCCCGGCCGCACACGTCACCTCCGCGCCCGAGAGCGTCGTCGGCACTTCGACCACCGGGAGCGGCGCGTTCGGGAGCCTGGAGAGCGTGAGTTCCCCGCGCTCGTCGACGTCGGCAAAGAGCGACTGCGGGTCGGCCTCGGGATGGGCTGCGACGACACTGACGGCCCGCGCGGCGTCCATGCAACCGCCGCCGCCGACGCCGACGACGGCGTCGATGCCGTCCTCGCGCACCCGCGCGGCCGCCGCCCGAACCGACTCGTACGTCTTGTCCGCGGTCACCTCGGTGAACGTCGCCGCGTACGCGTCGCCGAGGCCCGCCAGGATCGGGTCCATCACCGCCGGCTGTTGGCTGACCGACCGACCCGCGACGACCAGCGCGCTCGACCCGCCCGCCTCGCGCACGGCGCGATCGAGGGCTTCGACGCACCCGGGACCGGCCGTCAGTTCGGTCGGGCCGTACCAGTGTCTGAACTCGTGATCCGCCATGTCTCCCGTCTCACGCGGCCCGCTAATCACCTTTTCCGAAAAATTCAACGTCGCCCCGGAGATATTTTCCACTACGTTTATCACCAGTGAGCAGGAGAGGACAGTTGGTAACGCGGACCAGGATCGTTCGACACACGACGTCGCACGCGCCGAACGGTGTGCGGGGTCCGCGAGCAGGCACGGAGACAACCATGACAAAGCACAACGGAATCACCCGGCGGCGGGTCCTCGGTTCGACAGCCGTCGCGGGGGTAATCGGCTCGGCTGGATGTACAGGCGGCGGATCGGACACCGCGGAACCGACCGAGAGCGACACCGAAAGCGGCGGCGGGGACGGCACGACCACGAGCGAGTCCGGGAACGACTACGAGTCGCTCCCGGAGGTGACGGCGACGTTCGCCAGTTCGTTCCAGTCGGGCAGCATCGACAACATCGCCATCGCCCGGTTCAAGGAGAAGATCGAAGCCGAGACCGACGGCCGGTTCTCGGTGAACCACGTCCCCGGCGGCGCGTACGGCGGCGAGGTCGAGATGACCCAGACGGCCGCCCAGGGCGGCCTGGAGGGGATGGGGGTCGGCCCGATCCCGATCTTCCTGTACGCGACCGAACACTGGTACACGTCGAGCCCCTACGTGATGGAAGACTACGACCACCTCCTGCGGGTGATGGAGAGCGACATGATCCAGGAGGAGGTGTACGACAAGATCGCCGCCGAGAACGGCCTCCGGGTCATGGGCCAGCCCGTGTACGTCGGCCGGCGGAACGTCACCGCCAACTCGGCGGTCAGGACGCCCGAGGACGTGCAGGGGATGAAGCTGCGGCTGCCCGGCATCGACGCCTGGGTCGAGGTGTGGCAGGAGATCGGCGTCAACCCCACCTCGATCCCGGGCAACGAGATCTACAGCGGACTGCAGACGGGGACCGCGGACGGCGCGGCCGTCGACGCGAACCTCGTCGAGTCCTCGAAGCTCAACGAGGTGCAGTCCCACCTCAACCTCACGAAACAGATGGTCGGCAACCGGAACCTCTGGATCAACGAGGAGTTCTACCAGGGGCTCGACCCGACCTACCAGGAGCTCGTCATCGAACTCGGGTTCGAGGCGACCGCGGAGGCCGCCGAGATCGGGATCGAGACCGAGGAGGAGACGATCAACCAGCTCGAATCGAACGGGATGACGATCGTCCGCGACGTCGACGTCGAGGCGTTCAAGTCGGCGGCGACGCCGGCGATCAACGGGCTGTTCGAGTCGACCTGGGCCGGAACCTGGGAAGAAGTCCAGCAGATGTGAGCCGGGACCCGACCAGGAACCCCTCGCCACTCACCCGCACGATTCATATGGGTGCCGGCAGAGCCCACAGGTACGCATGAGCACGACACAAAACCTCGACCTGCACGTCGAGTCGTGGTTCGACAGGGGCGTGATCGCGCTCGGGACCCTCCTGTTTACGCTGACGATCCTTCTCGCCACGGTGCAGGTGGTCGTCCGCCTGCTGGACGTTCAGGTGGCCGGAATCCCGTTCCACTGGACGGAGCCGCTGGCGAGATACTGTCTCGTCATCGCGACGTACGTCGGCGCGGCCGTCGCCACGCGCAACGACGAGCACATCAGGATGGACTACTTCCCGAACCGGCTGGCGGAACGGTCCCCGCGCGCCAAGCGCCTGCTGGACGTCGTCGTCTCGGTGATCGTTCTCGCGTTCGCGCTGATCGTCATCCGGGGGACGGCGACGATGGCCGGCGGGACGTGGGGCGACCAGTTCGGCTCCGTCCAGGTGATCACGTCGGGCATGCTGTATCTCGGGATCTGTCTCGCGTTCGTCCTGCTGGCCGTCTACGAGGCGCGCACGCTCGTCGGACTGCTCCGGGCTGAGCCGACGTCGACGGACGGTTCGGGGGTCGACTCGTGATCGTCCCCGAACTGGGGTTGATCCTCACCATCTTCCTCGGCGGGGTGCTGCTGCTCTACCTCATGGGCGTCCCCGTCGCGGTCGCGATGGGCGTGACGAGCGTGCTCATCATGGTCTCGCCGTTCGGCCGCGGGCTGAACTACGAGCTGATCGCCTCCCAGTTGCTGTTCGGCGTCAACAGCTTCACCATTCTCGCAGTTCCGTTCTACCTCCTGCTCGGCCGGTTGATGAACCGGATCGGGCTGACCGAACGCATCTTCCGCTTCGCGACCGCGCTCGTCGGCCAGTTCCGCGGCGGGATCGCCTACGTGAACATCGTGGCGAGCATGATCTTCTCGGGCATGTCCGGGCTGGCCGTCGCCGACGCCGCCGGGCTCGGCCGCGTCGAGTACAAGGCGATGCGGGACGAGGGGTACGACAAGGACATCTCGCTGGGCGTCACCGGCTCGTCGGCGGTCATCGGGCCGATCATCCCGCCGAGCGTCGTCATGATCATCTACGGCATCCTCGCCGAGGAGTCGATCGGCGACCTGTTCATCGCCGGGATCGTTCCGGGCGTGCTCATCGGCCTCCTGCTGATGGCGTTCGTGATGCTGATGGTCGTGCACCGCGGCTACGAGGGCGGCGACGCGTTCACGACCGAGGAGGCGGTCGAGAGCTTCAAGGCCGCACTGCTACCGCTACTCACCCCGGTTCTCATCATCGGCGGGATCCTCAGCGGGTGGTTCACGGCGACCGAGGCCGGCGCGATCGCGGTCATCTACGTGATCGCCATGGGCTTTTACTACGGCGAACTCGACCTCCACGGGCTCTACCTCGAGACGCGGGACAGCATGGTGGAGACGTTCGCGCTCATGTTCATCGTCGGCGTGGCCGCCCTCTACGGGCTGATCGCGCTCCAGCTCCAGCTGCCGATCTTCATCGCGGAAGCCCTGACCGGACTGACGAGCGACCCGACGATGATCCTCCTGCTGCTCGTGCTCGTGCTGCTCGTCGTCGGGACGTTCCTCGAGACGATGGCGGCGATCACGATCCTCGTCCCGATCCTCCTCCCGGTCCTCACCATCGCCGGCATCGACACGCTGCACTTCGGGATCGTGATGGTGCTGACGCTGATGCTCGGCCTGCTGACGCCCCCGCTCGGGGTCATCCTGTTCGTCCTGGAGAAGGTCACGGACGCGAAGATCGAGGAGATCGTGCGCGCGGTCATCCCCTTCTACGTCCCGATCCTCCTCGTCATCCTGCTCATCGTCTTCTTCCCCTCGATCGCGCTGTTCCTGCCGACCCTCTGAGCGTCCGGGACGACGTTCGGGGGGCGGGAACCGTTCACGGTTCGTCGGGGAGCGTTCACGCCTGAGACAGTGAGTCCGCGAGCGGAGCGGTCACGAGCCTCCGCGCCGCTACCGCGAGGGGAGCGAGACGACCGCACCGCGTGTGCCGGCGGCAGGGACTGACCGCTCGTTCCGTGACGCTCTCCTTTCACAGAATACATCGAATAGTGATGGTTCTTTCCAGTCCCCGGTTCGGGACCGCGATCGGGAGCCGGACGAAACGTCGCATCCCTCAGTCCAAAAACGCGGATGAACCGGGTATTACGGTCAGAAGAGGTTGCTCGCACGCACTCGCCGGGTTTCGGCCCAGCTCGCCTCCCGCCGTCGGACTGGAGTCGAGTTTACTCATTCATCGTTAATTACACGCCGGTACTGGGAATACTCCCATTCTTTTCGGACTACCATCGTCATATGGGCTACTATCACCCGTGCTCTCGAAGGTAGTGAAAAACTTACTTGAATTAATATAAGGATAGTTGTATATCGTCCCACTTCCAATCTCGTTTACCGTACGTCACCCGTCCGAGTTCGGTCGACCGGTGACCTCCGCTCCAGTGCCGGAGTCCCGTGGAACTTTGGTGCGGGGTTCCCATCGAGCCACATGGTTCAGAGCTTGCTGACCGGCGGCGACGCGGCGTGGCTGACACGCACCGCCTCGGAGATCCGTGAAATCGCCGGGCGGGAGGGATCGATTCTCGTCGTCCCGCTCGGGAGCGTCGAACAGCACGGCGACCACCTCCCGGTGGGCACCGACAGTCTCCTCGCCGGGGAGGTATCGAACCGGACGGCCGACCGGCTCGTCGACGAGGTTCCGCTCCTCGTGACGCCGACGGTGTGGAGCGGCCTCTCGTCTCACCACCTCCCGTTCGGCGGGACCATGACGGCCGAGTTCGAGACGGCACACGCGCTTCTCGAGGAGCTCAGCACCTCCGCGCTCGACAACGGGTTCGACGCGATGGTGCTGATCAACGGGCACGGCGGGAACACCTCGCTCGTTTCCACGGTGGTGAACACGGTCGGACGGGCGAACGAGTCGGCGGAGGTGCTCGGGGTGACGTACTTCGAACTGGCGACTGAGGCGATCACCGAGCTCCGGGACAGCGACCCCGGCGGGATGGCTCACGGCGGGGAGTTCGAAACGTCGCTGATGCTCCACCTGTTTCCCGACCTCGTCAGGGAGGAGCTCGCCGACGGAACGTACCTGGACGAGCCGTACGAAGGGGGGCGACAGGACCTGCTCGTCGGCGGTCCGGTGTCCGTCTACCGTGGGTTCGACGCCTACTCCGACTCCGGCGCGATCGGCGACCCGGCCCTGGCTGACCGTGAGAAGGGCGCCGAGATGTTCGAGGCGGTCCGGACGGAACTCGAGGAGTTGCTACGCACGGTTCACGAGCGGAATCGGTAGCCGCTCGTGTTCGGTCGAACCCGACTCCGGGCCTCCCTGATCACTCGGGGATGCTCGCGATCACCTCGATCTCCACCTCGATGTCGATCGGGAGATCGCGGACTTCGACGGCGCTGCGGGCCGGGAACGGGGGGCTGAACGACTCGGCGTACACCTCGTTGACGACGTCGTACGCGTCCATGTCCCGAACGAAGACGGTCGCCTTGACGACGTCGTCCAGCGACCCGCCGGCCGCCCGGAGGACGGCGTCGACGTTCTCCAGCGTCCGGGCCGTCTGTTCGGCGACGTCGTCGCCGACGATCTCCCCGGACCGGTCGACCGGGCCCTGTCCGGAGACGTACACGGTGTCCCCGTCCCGAATCGCCTGTGAGAACGGCCCGATGCTCGCAGGAGCCTCATCCGTACTGACTTCCTCCATACGCACGGTGAGAGCGCGGGCCACCAACTAGGTTTCGTGTCCGGACGACGGGGGTCCGGGCACGGGAATCACGTCGACGAGTTCCGCGAGGTCCCGACGCGTCTGCAGGTGGTCGACGAGGTCGTACTGGTCCTCCTCGATCCGATCGTCGGGGTCGAACAGCACGGCGGTGCCGGCGACCTCGAACGCCTCGACGTCGGAGTGGGAGTCGCCCACGTAGACGACGTCCTCGCTATCGACGTCGACCGCGGCACAGAGCCGCCGGAGGAGCTCCCCCTTGTCGTCGGGGCCGACGTGTGCCCTGACGTCCACCGGGACGCCGTCCTCGTACAGGATCTCGTTGGACACGATAAAGGCCGGGTCGTGCGTCTCGATCCGCGCCATCAGATCGAGCACGCCGCTGCTCAGGACGCCGAACGGCACGTCGCCCGCCGAGAGCGTTTCCAGGAGGTCACCGGCCCCCTCCGTGAGCTTGATCGCCTCGGCCGCGCGTCGCAGGTGTGAAGCCGTGACGCCCCGCTCGCGCCAGTCGGCGACGTTGCCCTCACACCACGACTGGAACGACAGGTCGCCGTCCCAGTAGGCGTCGGTGCGGTCCACGCCGTCGGGTTCGACGCCGAACAGGCGGTAGAGCAGGCCCCAGCTCCCGCGCTGTTCGGCGAGCGTGCCGTCGAAGTCGAACACGACGAGCGCGGGACCGGGACCCGACGCCGGGATCGCGTCCGGGTCGGGGAGGAGCCCCTCGAGGCGGTCGCTCATGGCCGGGAGACCTTCCCCATGCTGACCGGGCCGTCGGCGCCCGTCGCGGACGGGACGTTGTTCGGCTCCCCCCAGCAGTTCGTCGCCGCGAACAGCGCGAACATCGCGGCCTCCTTCGCGTCCGCATCCATGCCGAGCTCCTGCAGTCGGGCGACGGGCGCGTCCGTCCGCGTCCGGAGGAACTCGAGGAGCGTCGGGTTCGACGCGCCGCCGCCACAGACGTAGATCTCGTCCGGATACCGGTCGGCGAAGTCCCGATAGGCGGCGTCGATCGATGCCGCGGTCAGCATCGTCGCCGTGGCGACGATATCCTCGTCGTCGAGGCCTCGCTCGCGGCCCGCTTCGATGACGGTCCTCGCGTACTCGTGGCCGAAGTACTCCCGCCCGGTGGATTTTGGCGGGGCCTCCGCGAAGTAGTCGTCCGCCAGCAGCGTCTCGAGGAGCCCCTCGTCGACCGAGCCGCGTGCCGCGAGCTCGCCGTCGACGTCGTACGTCTCCGCCCCGTCGGTCAGCAGTTCGACCACGGCGTCGATCACCATGTTCCCCGGGCCGGTGTCGAACGCCGTCACGTTGTCCATCGTCGGGTTCGGGGGGAGGAGCGTGCAGTTTCCGATGCCGCCGACGTTCTGGACGGCCCGGAACGCCGACTCGCCGGCGAAGCGGGTCGCGTCCATGAACGGCGCGAGCGGGGCGCCGTGTCCGCCCGCGGCGACGTCGCGCATCCGGAAGTCCGAGACCGTCGGGACGCCGGTGCGGGCGCTCAGGACGCTCCCGTCGCCGATCTGGAGCGTCGACCTGCTCGCCCGCTCGTACCCGGGAACCGGCTCCTCGGCGGGGATGTGCCAGATGGTCTGTCCGTGGCTCCCGATGACGTCGACGGCCGACCGCTCGTGTCCGGCCTCGGTCCACGCCCGCTCCGCGACGTCGGCGAGCACTTCACAGAGACCGACGTTGAGACGACAGACGTCGTCCACGGTCCCGGTCTCGTCGTCACAGACGGCGACCAGCCGGTCACGGAGCGCGGGCGGATACGCAACGGTCACGAACGACTCGAGGGTGACGTCGTACCCGAACGGGTCGTCGGTCGCGGTTCGGTCGATCGTACAGCAGGCGCCGTCGACGCCGTCGAGGGACGTCCCCGACATCAGGCCGACGGCGCGGATCGTGTCGTGTGGTTCAGTCATTGGATAGCAGCTCGTCACCGCCGTCGGCGACGGCGGCGTGGAATTTCGCTCGGACGTTCGAAAGCTCGGTACTTGATTCCCCGGTCAACAGGTGGTTGGTCAGCAGGATCGCGAACCGGCCGGCGTCGGGATCGATCCAGATCGACGTGCCGGTGAACCCGGTGTGGCCGAACGATCGCTCCGACCAGGGCCCGCTCGGCGACCCGTCGTGTGGTAGCCGCCAGCCGAGCCCGTGTGGACGATCCGCGTCCGGCGTCTGATTCGAGGTCAGCCGGCGGACCGTCGACGCCGAGAGGACGCGGCTCCCGTCCAGGGCGCCATCGCCGAGGAGCATCCGCGCGACGGGCGTCAGGTCCTCGATCGTCGCGAACAGCCCGGCGTTCCCGCTTTCCGCCCCCAGGACGGCACCGATGTAGTCGTGGATCTCGCCCCGAAGCCGTTCGTTCCGCCAGCGGTGATCGCGCGTCGCTGCGACGTCGCTGGTCGCTTCGAGCGGGCCGAGCGAGGCGCGCTCCATCCCGAGCGGGTCGAACACGTGCGCGGAGGCGAGACTCGACAGCGACTCGCCGGCCGCCCGAGCGAGCGCGTCGGCCAGATGGACGAAGTTGAGATCGCTGTACACGAACCACTCCCCGGGGTCCGCGAGCAGTCCGAGGTGACTCGTGTACAGCGACTCGCGGAGCGCCTCGGGCGACTCCCAGCCGAACGGGAACGACTTGTAGGGGGGGAGCCCGGAGGTGTGACACAGCAGGTCGCGGAGGGGAATCTCCCCCCGAGCCGTCCCCTCGAGCGGCGGCACGTACTCCGCGAGCGGAGCCCACAACTGGACGGTGTCCCGCTCGAGGAGCCGCGCACAGACGGTCGTCGTGACCACGGGCTTCGTGAGCGAGGCGACGTCGAACCTGGTCTCCCGGGTGACCGGGTCGCCGCCCCGTTCGTCCTCGAACCCGACGCAGTCGACGGCGAGTCCGCCGTCGGCGTCGCCGACCGCCGCGGCCGCGCCGACGTACGCGTCCGCTTCGACCCCCCGCCGGAGGAGGGTCGAGAGCGAACGCGACCCGCTCATCAGGCCCCCTCCGTCCCGTCCCCGAGCGGTGCCACGGGGGTCGGGCTGCTCGCGTCCGCATCGAAGACGTCCGCGTCCTCGAAGTGGCACCGGTGGGTGTGTGACGGGGAGACGGCATACTCGGCGGGAACGTGCGTTTCACAGCCGGCTTCCGCCACCGGGCACCGCGGGTGGAACCGACAGCCGGACGGCGGGTCGACCGGGTCCGGCGGCTCGCCCTCCAGGGTGATGCTCTCCCCGCCCGCACCCGACACCGAGGGTGCCGACGAGAGCAGCGACTGCGTGTAGGGGTGGCGCGGCGACTCGAACACCTCGTCGGTGGCACCGGTCTCGACCAGCTGGCCGAGGTACATCACGCTCACCGTGTCCGCGATGTACCGTACGGTTCGGAGGTCGTGGGAGATGAACACCATCGAGAGGTCGAACTCTGTCTGGAGCTCCTCGAGCAGCTGGAGGATCTGTGCCTGGACCGTGACGTCGAGCGCGCTCGTGGGCTCGTCGGCCACGACGACGGACGGGTTGACGCTGAGCGCGCGGGCGATCTCGATGCGCTGGCGTTGCCCGCCGGAGAACTCGTGTGGATAGCGGTGGCGCTGGTTCGGATCGAGCCCGACCCGATCCAGCAGCTCCGCGACCCGTTCGTCCCGACCCGCTTCGTCGAGATCGGTGTGGATCTCGAGCGGGCGCGAGAGGATCTGTTTCACCCGTTTGCGAGGGTTCAGCGACGAGGACGGGTCCTGATGGATGAACTGGATGTCGCTCCGGTAGGAGCGCAGGTCCCGCTCGGACCGGCCGGAGATCTCCTCGCCCTGGAACCAGATCTTGCCGGCAGTCGGTTCCTCCAGGCGAACGAGCGTCCGGCCGAGCGTCGACTTGCCACAGCCGCTCTCGCCGACCAGCCCCAGCGTCCGGGTGCCGTCGACCGAGAGGGAGACGCCGTCGACCGCGTGGACGTGTCGTTCGTCCCGTCCCAGCAGCGAGGACAGCATCCCCTGGTTGACCGTGTAGTACTTCTCGAGCCCCTCGGCGCGAAGCGCGGCGTCGTCGGGGGCGGCTTCCGTCCTCGACGCGGGTTCGGTGCTCATCGGTCGACCCCCTCCGGTCGGTCGTCCGACCGGGACCCCGTCGGGTCACGGGCGGTCAGGTGGTCCGCGTCGCCGTACAGCACGCAGTTGACCAGGTGGTCGGTCGCCGTCTCGCGTCGACCGGGCGGAACGTCGGTCACCGCGTCGCCGTCCGCTTCCCGGGCGGTGACCGGCAACGGTTCGCTCCCGGCGGTCACCGAGTACGCGGGCGGGAACGCCGTGTGGCACGCGTCGTTCTCGGCCGGGCAGCGCGGCGCGAACGGACAGCCGGACGGAAGCTGCGTCAGGTCGGGGACGCTCCCCGAGAGCGGGTCCAGTTCGTCCGTGCCGTCGAGGCGCGGGACGCTCCGGAGGAGCGACTCCGTGTAGGGGTGTTTCGGCTGCTCGAACAGCTCCTCGGTCGGCGCGTTCTCGACGACGCTGCCGGCGTACATGACCGCGACCCGGTCACACACCTTCCGGACGACGCCCATGTCGTGGGTGATGAACAGGACGGCGGTGCCGAACTCCGACTGGAGTTCGTCGATCAGCTCAAGGATCTGTGCCTCGATCGTGACGTCGAGGGCGGTCGTCGGCTCGTCCGCGATCAGGAGATCGGGCTGACAGGAGATCGCCATCGCGATGAGCGCGCGCTGTTTCATCCCGCCGGAGAACTCGTGGGGGTACTCCAGGGCTCGCTGCTCGGGGAGCGGGATGCCGACCCGTTCGAACAGTTCCACGGTCCTGTCCCAGGACTCCTCGAACCGTCTGAAGCTCCGCTTCGACCGGAACAGGTTCCCCATGACGTTCCGTTCCCGGCGGGTGATCCCCTCGCCGGGCGGCGACCGGTGGGTGCGGATCGTCTCGGAGATCTGATCGCCGACCGTGAGGACGGGGTTCAGCGACGAGCCCGGATCCTGGAACACCATCGAGATGCTGTTCCCGCGGACGTCCTCCATCTCCGCCTCGGGCTTCGAGAGCAGGTCTTCGCCCCGGAACCGTGCCTCGCCGGAGACGTTCGCGGAGCCCTCCAGGAGTCGGAGCAGGCTCAACGCGGTGACGGACTTCCCGCTTCCGCTCTCGCCGACCACCCCCAGCGTCTCGTTGGGGGCGATGGTGAGATCGATCCCGTTGACCGCCTGTACCGCGCCGGCGGACGTTTCGAACTCGACGCTGAGGTCGGTCACGTCGAGCAACGGTTCCTCGTCGTGTCGGACGGCCCGTTCGGCCGTCGGTGATTCGGATTGCATTCTCAGTTCCTCCCTTCCAGCTGTCGTTCCTGGTGTGGATCCAGCGCGTCACGGAGCGCGTCCCCGAGGAAGTTGAAGCTCAACACGGTGAGCATGATGGACACGCCCGGGGCGATCACCCACCAGGGCGCCTGCGTCATGAAGCTCCGACTCGACGCGAGCATCCGGCCCCAGGACGGCTCCGGCGCGGGCACGCCGAGCCCCAGGAAGGAGAGGGAACTCTCCACGAGGACTGCGACGGCCAGGCTGATGGTGATCTGGACGATGATCGGCGCGATGACGTTCGGCAGGATCTCCCAGAAGATGATTCGGACGTCGCCGTCGCCGATCGCCCGCGACGACTGGATGAAGTCCTCCTCCTTGACCGAGAGTACGCTCCCGCGGGTGAGTCTGGCGAACACCGGCCAGTAGACGATGCCGATCGCGATGACGATGTTAAACTTCGACTGGCCGAGGACCGTCACGAGCGCGAGTGCGAGCAGCAGCGCCGGGAAGGAGAACACCATGTCGGCCACGCGCATGATCGTCTCCCCGAGGAGCCCCTCGTAGTAGCCGGCGATCGCCCCGAGGGGAACCCCGAGGCCGGTCGCGATGCCGACGCCGACGAACGCGACGTACAGCGACACCCGTGCGCCGACGAGCACCCTCGTGAGGATGTCGCGGCCGTACCGGTCGGTGCCGAGCGGGTGGGCGAGCGACGGGCCCTGCAACATGACCGCGAGGTTCGTGTTCGTCGGGTCGTACGGGGAGACGATCGGCCCGAAGATCGCCAGCACGCCCATCGTGAGGAGGCCGATCAGGCCGGCGATGGCCAGCTTGTCCCTGATCACCGTTTGCACGATGACGCCCGTTCGCGTCGTTCGGGCGGACGATTCCGCGTTCGATGATTCGGTTGGTTGTCCAGCCATTGGTTACTCGTAGCCGATTCGCGGATCGAGTCCCGCGTAGACGAGGTCGGTCACGAAGTTGACGGTCGTGAAGAGCCCGGCCGTGACGAGCAGTACGCCCTGGAGCACGACGAAGTCCCTGTTCAACACCGCACTCAGGATCAGCCGTCCTAGCCCCGAGATGGCGAAGATCTGTTCGACGACGATCGTCCCGCCGAGCAGGTAGCCGACGTTGAGGCCGATGATCGTCACCGTCGGGATCAACGCGTTCATGATCGCGTGCTTGTTGGTGACGAGTTCGCGTGAGAGCCCTTTCGCGTTCGCGACCTGGATGTACTGTTCGTTGAACACCTCCAGCAGGCTGGATCGCATCATCCGCATGACGATCGACGAGAGGGCCGTGCCGAGGGTGATCCACGGTAACAGCAGGTGTTTCACCGCCGCGACTGGGTCCTTCAGCGGGGAGACGAACCCGGCGACGGGCAGGACGTTCAACGTGTTCCCGAACAGGAGGATGAGGAGGATCCCGAGGAAGAAGTTGGGGATCGAGATGCCGGTGAACGCGACGCCGGTCGCCGCGTAATCGACCTTCGAGTACCGGTTCGTGGCCGAGAGGATCCCGGCCGGGATCCCGATGAGGATCGAGATCACGGTCGCTCCCGCCGCCAGCCAGAACGTCTCGGGGAAGCGGGCGACGATCTCGGCCGCGACGGGCTTGCCGCTCATGATGGAGTTGCCCAGGTCGCCGTGGAGGACGCCCCACATCCAGTCGAGATACTGTTCGTGCAGCGGCGCGTTGAGCCCGAGTTCCGTTCTCACCTGCTGGACCTGTTCCTCGGTCGCCTGCGTCCCCAGCATCGTCCGCACCGGACCGCCGGCGACCAGATGCATCATGCTGAACGAGATGACCGAGACGCCGAACAGCACGGGGACGTACTGGGCGAGCCGTCTGATGACGTACTTTCTCATGTGGGCGTCAGCGGGGGGGAGCGAATCGGCGATTCGAACCGGTTCGGGGACTCCACGTGCATCGTCACTGCTCGAGATACGTCGTCCCGAACTCCGCCTGGGACGTCGGGGTCAGCTGGTAGCCGCCGACCGACGGCGTCAGCCCCGTCATGTCCTCACGGAAGTACAGGTACGTCATCGGGAGCTCCTCGGAGACGATCCGGTCGACCTGACTGTAGATGTCGGCCCGCTCGTCCGTGTCGACGGTCGTGCGGCCGTCCTGAAGCAGCTGGTCGACCTCGTCGTTGGCGTAGTTGAACCGGTTCCAGGCGCCCTCGCTGTGGTACTGCCGGTAGTACCAGCCGTCGGGGTCGGTCCGGCCCGACCACGAGCCGATCGAGAGGTCGTAGTTCTTGTCGACCCACGCCTCCTGGAGCCACGTCGAGAAGTCCATGATCTCGACGTCGACGTCCATGCCGAGCTGGGTGAGATGCGACTGCACGAGCGTCGCCGTGTCCGCGTAGGTCGTCCCCGGCGTCCGTGACGCCTTGACCGACAGGGAGATCGAGCCCGGGTCCAGTCCGGCCTCGTCCAGGAGCGAGTTGGCCTGCTCCCGGCTGTACTCGTACGACTGGCCGCTATCGATCCTGTCACGCCAGGCGCTCGTCGGCGGCGCGGGCGAGTTGGCGACCTGGCCGTGGCCGAACAGGACTCCCTGGACGAGCTGCTGGCGGTTGACGGCGTAACTGATCGCCCGACGAACGCGGGCGTCCCCGAGCGGCTCCCGGTCCGTGTTGAACCACAGCGCCTGCTTCCAGAGCCCCGACGTGGACTGGAGGTTCGTCGACGACCCCGACTCGAGGGCGCCGGCCTGCTGGAACGGCACGCCGAACATGACTTCTGCTGGACCGCTCTGGAGCTGGGTCTGTCTCGTGGCGGCCTCGGGGATGATGTTGAACTCGCAGGTGTCCAGGTACGGCTGGTCCTCGACGTGGTAGTCGTCGAACCGCTGCAGGACGACGCTGTCGTCGGTCGACCAGCTGTCGAGCACGAACTGGCCGGTCCCGACCGGCTCCTGCTGGAAGTTTCGTTCCTCGGCCGACCCCTCGGGGATGATCGCCGCCGTATCCGTCAGGCTGACCATGAACGGCGCGAACGGCTCCGAGAGCGTGAAGACGACCGTGTAGTCGTCGGGCGTCTCGATCGACTCGAGGAGCGAGAAGTTCGCGGCACGGGGCGAGCCGACGTCGGGGTCGAGGATGCGATTGATGGAGTACCTGACGTCCGCCGAGGTGAACTCGGCCCCGGTGTGGAACGTGACGCCCTCCTTGAGCGAGATGGTGTACGTCCGGTTGTCGTCACTGACCTCATAGCCCGTCGCCAGCACGCCGGTGAGGTTCATGTCGGCGTCCAGTTCGAACAGCCCCTCCACGACGTTCGACAGCACCAGTTGTGCGACGTTGATGGTCGTGGTGTGGGGGTCGAGGTTCTGTGGATCGCCCGCCGTCGCGATGTTCAGCGTCCCGCCCGTCGGGATGGAATCCTGGGCTTGCGTGTCCGTCGACGGGCTCGTCTGCCCGTCCGAGTCGTCCGGGCTCGTCGTCGGTGTCCCCGCCGAGTCGGAGCTACACCCGGCGAGTGCGGTCGCCACGGCAGCCCCGCCGACCGATCGAATGAGGCGACGCCTGCTCGTCCCGGTGGTCGTGCGATTGGTTCTCATTGCGCAGATAGGGCGTATTAGTCCTGTATCATAAATGTTTGGTAATATCTGGGGAGACCACCCGGCCGCTCGGGGAGACTGGACCCCGATCAGTAGAGCCGGTACTCGTCATACACGTCCATGTACGCCGCCAGGTCGTCCGACCAGTACTCGCGGATCCCCTCCGCGAGGTGGACGGGAGTCACCCCGTCTCCCGAGTTGTCGATCGTCTTCCTGAGATAGCTCCCGCCGGCCAGCCTGTCGACGAAGTACCCCCCGTTGTAGGGGAGCCACTCCGACTCCTCGTGACTGTCGAACGTCGAAACGAGCATCGTGATCCCGAGCGCGACGGGGTCCAGTTCGTCCCTGTCGAGGATGTGCACCTGGACGCCCTCGATGTCCTTGCGTTCGTGCTTCGAGAACATCGGGGTGAAGTGGGCGGGGCGGAACGCGACACCCGACAGGTCGTAGTCGTTCAGCGTGGCCGCCCAGTCCTCGCCGTCGATCCACGGCGCGCCGACGAGTTCGAAGGGCTTGGTCGTCCCCCGCCCCTCCGAGAGGTTCGTGCTCTCGAAGAAACAGGTGCCCGGATACAGAAGCGCGGTCTGTAACGTCGGCATGTTCGGGGAGGGGTGGACCCACGGGAGGTCGGTTTCGTCGTACCACGTGTCCCGATCCCAGCCGTCGAGTCCGATGACCTCGAGGTCCCCCCCGACGTCGAACTCGACGTTGAAGTAGCGGGCGAGTTCCCCCACCGTCAGGCCGTGTGTGATCGGGAGGTCGAACCGGTCGAGCGAGGGCGTCCCGAACGGGGGGACGGTGTTGCCCTCCGGCGCCACCGGCGCGATCGGGTTCGGTCGGTCGAGTATCACGAGCCGCGTCCCGGTCGCCGCAGCCTCCCTGAGCGCGATCGCGAGCGTGTTCACGAGCGTGTAAAACCGACAGCCGATGTCCTGCATGTCGTAGATCAGGACGTCGACGTCCGCGAAGGACTCGCGGATGCGGGCCTCGCTCTGATCCGAGAGGATCCGGACGGGCAGGCCGGTTCGCTCGTCGACCGACCGCGAGCGATCGAGCTCCCCCTGAACGTTTCCACGCAGTCCGTGCTGGGGGGCGAACAGGACCTCCAGGTCGTACCGATCACTGGCGTGGAGCAGGTCGATCGTCGGCGTCAGGTCGCCGGTCACCCCCGACGGGTTGGTGATCAGGCCGATCCGGCCGCCGAACTCGCGGCCGTCGGCCTCCTCGGCGAGGGTTTCGACACCCAAACGTACCATGTGAGTACACGTCTGTGCTCCTTAATATAAAACTGTGTGTGGCAACGAGGGTGGCGTCCGAGCGCTCGAACCCCCCCGAGTTCGGGGTCGCCAGTTCAGGCGACGGAGCCGATCCAGTCGAGTTGCTCCGGTCCACACAGGCTGTGGTTGTAGATGCTGACGGTCCCGTCGATGGTCTCACGAACGGGCGCGAGCAGCGATCCGAGTTCCTCCCGCGAGGAGACGTACTCCGGGTTCAGTGACACGCCCGCGTGGACGGTGCCGTCGAACGTCTCCACGAGCGCTTCGGACCGTTCGCGTGCGACGGCCGGGTCGTCGGTGTAACAGATGGACGTTACCGAGTCGAGATGCGCGTCGAACCGGGTCAGGTCCACCCCGGCCGGGGCCACGTCCGAGACGTCGCGCCCGAGCCCGTCGGCGACGTAGTAGTTCAGTTCGCGGTCCCCGGACGCGGCGGCCAGTTTGCCGAGGAGCGTCTCGATGACGTGGGTCCGGAACTCGAAGAGGTCGGCCAGCAGGGGCTCGGCCCGGCGGAGCGACTCGACGCTCCCGTCCGGACCGGCGCGGGGCCCCCCGAGCGAGTCGCGGACGAGCTCCCGCACGAGCTCCCGCGCGGCCGCGACGTCGAACCCGACCGACCGCGCCTCCGATCTGCAGGCGTCACAGAAACACTGGGAGACGAGCAGCTTCTGGAGCGGCGTGGTGATGACGTGATCCTTCCCGTGGCCCCAGTTCGCGCCGTGTCCGTGAAACGCGCTCGGGAAGCCGATCGACTCCAGGTCGATGCGGTCGACGCCGTAGTCGGCCGCCGATTCGACGACCGCCCCCATCGCCGTTCGGACGGCCGGGTGGGACGGACAGAGCGCGTGGTCGAGCGCGTCGCCGAAGGCGCTCTCGGCGCGGTACTCCGGGTTCAGTTCGCCGAGGCGGGAGCCGTGATTGCAGACCGTCCACGCGTTCACGGCGAGGTCGTGCTCGTCGGCCGCGGAGACGACGTCGCCGAGCGCGTCGCTCGTCCACGGAGCGCGGGCGCGTGGGAGTTCGATCGCGGCCCGCTCGATCGACTCGCCCGGGTCGAAGAACAGCCCGCCGCGATAGGAGTCGAACAGGCCGTCCTCCCCGCGTGGAAGCGTCGTCCGGATCGAGTGGTAGGCCGTCGCGACGTTGACCTCCCGGACGCCGAGTGCCGCGATCGACTCGAGTTCGGACGAGAGTCCGCCCGCCTCCAGCGCCCAGGGATACGCCCAGACGCCCGTCATGTGTCGGTCCGGTGGGCCTGGACCGCGTCCTCGTCGACCGAGATGCCGAGGCCGGGTGACTCGGGGACCGGGTACGCTCCGTCGTCGATCTCGAAGGGATCCTCGACGAGATACTCGTCCCAGGCGTAGTAGACCGAGTCGGGGGGGAGGCTGATCGCCGGCGTCGCCGCGACGGTGTGGAGCATCGCCGCCGTCTTGATCCCGAGGTCGAAGCCGCTGTGGAACGACAGGGAGACGCCGGCGTCGGCCGCCAGCGCCGCCTGCTCACGGACCCTGATGATGCCGCCGGCCGGGATCATGTCCACGACGCCGACGTCGACGGCGTCCCGTTTCAGCAGTTGCCCGAAGTTCCGCTCGAAGTACGTGTCCTCGTTGACCGCGAGCGGGGTTCGGATGCGCGACCGGAGGTTCGCGTACGTCCCCGGCGTGTCGATCCGACACGGCTGTTCCAGATACTGGAGGTAGATCCCCGCGTCCTCCAGCCGCGCGGCCGACCGGACCGCGTCCTCGAACGACCACCCCTGGTTCGGGTCGATCCGGAACTCGAGCTCCCCGTCGACGGCCTCGTGCATCGCGGTGAGCCGTTCGACGTCGAAGCCCGCGTCGGGACCCGCCTTGGTCTTCAGCGCCTCGAACCCCGCGTCCCGCGCGAACCGTGCCTGTTCGCGTGACCGATCCGGGCCGAGGATGCCGAGACAGTACGCCACATTTACCGACTCGGTGACCGCGCCGCCGAGCAACTGTGACACGGACGCGCCGACTCGCTTCCCAAAGAGGTCCCACATCGCCATCTCGACGGCGCCGAGATACGGATGGATCCTGGTGTACGGGAAGTAGAACGACTCCAGGAACGATCGAATCTCCGACGGCTCCCGCCCGCGGAGTTCGGGGGCGATGACTTCTTCGATGATCGTTTTCGTCGCCGTCGCCGACTCCATCGCCACCAGCATCTCGCCCCAGCCGACGAGCCCGTCGCCCGTCTCGAGCCGCACCAGCATTCGGTCACGTGACTCGACGGCATCGTGATTGCTGCGATACGGAGCGAGACCGAACTCCTCCTCCAGCGGCTTCACGTCTACCGCTACGGGGACGGCCTCGACTCGCTCGATTGCCATGGGCCAACGACTGGCGTGACGTATAAAAATCATTCTCCCACGGCCACCACTGAAACCGGACGGCTCGAACGGGCGACGCTTCCACGTCGCTGAAACCGGCTCGTGATCGACCCGACGTCCCTACGAGTACGTGAACTTGAGTTCGACGATGTTGCTCGTGTTCTCCAGGGCGTCGCCGAGCGGTCCGTCGATCCTGTCGTCGGAGAGCCGCCCGGCCGGGCCGAAGACGCCGATCGCCCCGAGCACGCGGCCGTTCTCGTCCTTCACGGGGGCGCCGACCGATCTGATCCCCTCGATCCGCTCGGCGTCGCCGAGCGCGATTCCGGTCTCGCGCACCTCGGCGAGCTGTTCGTGTAACGCCGCCGGATCGACGACGGTCCGGGTCGTCCTCCCGGCCATCCCGTGCCGGTCGATGATCTCGTCGACTCGTTCGGTCGAGACGTTCGCGAGGATGGCCTTGCCGAGCCCGGTCTCGTGGAGGGACACGTGCGTTCCCGCGGACGTTTCGACCGGAACCGCGTCGTCCCCCTGGGCGGAAAAGAGGAACACGCCCAGCCCGTTCTCCTCGATCATCATGCTCGCCACCTCGCCGGTCTCGGCGGCCAGTTCCTCGAGTTCCGGTTTCGCGACGCGGTGAATCTTCCGCAGGCTCCTGGTGTGCTCTCCGAGCTCCAGAAACCGGAGACTGAGCCGGTAGACGTCGTCCTCCTTGACCACGTACTCGCGCTCCATGAGCGTGCTCAGGTGGTTGTGAACCGTGCTGTTCGGCAGATCCAGAGACGCCGCGATGGTCGTGAGGCGTGCCCCGTTCTCCGCACGAAGCGCTTCGATGATGTCGAATGAGCGTTGGGTGGCTTGCACCGGGTTTTTCGCTTCGTAGCTCATGCCGAGGTCACGCGTTTTTCATGAGGAGTCGAGGTGAAAGGTCTTTCTCCCACGCGATTCGGGCGGACGATTCTCCGGGCGACCGCCGGTTTCACCATCGGTGAAAGCCCGCCCGCTCCGGCTCGCCCCGGAACGGGATTACACACATATACCTGTAATTGACTGCGTGACGGTCGACCGCGCTAATCACCATGTAGCGTCCGCTTCCGTGTCGATTCCGGACGTGTATCGCTCCCCCGCTTCGACGGAACGCCGGCGTCGACGCCGAGTTCACCGATGCGGAAACGGCGGGACTGGCCGAACCAGACCCGGAGCTCAATCGTCCCGCGAAAGTTCCTCCAGGTCGTACATGGAGTCGAGGAGGGTCCCGTCGAGCGACGTCGAGAGCCCGCCGTCCACGACGAGCTCGGTCCCGGTCAGAAAACTCCCCAGCCGTGAACCCACGAACAGCATGGCGTCCGCGACCTCCTCCGGTCGGCCGAACCGCCCGAGCGGGTACTGGGCGTACCACAGGTCGTGAAGCTCCTCGGACCACTCCGCCTCCCGTTTCGCCGCGAGCGCCTCCGACTGGATCGTCCCCGGACAGACGACGTTCGACCTGACGCCGTGTCGACCGTACTGGGCCGCGATCACCCTCGACAGTCCGAACAGCCCGCTCTTGGCGGCCGAATACCCCACCAGACCGATGCCCGTGACGCCGTTCACGGAGGACGTGAACGTGATCGAGCCGATCTCGGAGTCGACCAGGTGGGGCAGCGCCTCCCTGGCGAGCAGGAAGTGGCTCCCGAGGTTCAACTCGATCATCCGGGTCCACGTTTCGACGTCGAGCCGGTGGAGCGCGTCGTCGCCGGCGGAGCCGCCGGCGTTGCTGATCACGACGTCCACGCCGCCGAACTCGTCGGCGGCGGCGTCCAGCAGGCTCGCCACGTGCTCGCGGTCGGTCACGTCGGTCTCGACGAACGTCGCCGTCCCGCCGTCCTCGGTGATCGATCGGACGGCGGCTTCGCCGTCGTCGACGGCAACGTCCGCGATGACGACCGTCGCACCGTGTTCGGCGTACGCCCGAGCCGTCGCCCGCCCGATCCCGCTCGCCCCGCCGGTAACGACGACCGTCGCCCCGTCGACCGCTGGATCCATACCACGTGGCTGCCCCCGGGACGTACATAAGTACCGGTGTCTCTCAGCGTGCCGATCGATCAGTTTTCATATCTACAACGTATCATTGTTCTTGTTCGTCCGTGGAGGCGGCGTGATCGAATCGTCACGCTCGTCTCCGCTGGATTCGTGGTTCGACTCGTCCACCAGAACGTTCGATTTCGGTTCGGAGGTTGGAGAAATGGTGGTTTTCAACGAGATAATCCACAGCTAATAGCCGTTCGTGGGGTTCAAGCCGGCATTCGAGCTCTGTCGGTTCGGACTGCCCGGATGGCGACGAGAACGGAACATGAGAATTATTTGATTGTAGAATACTAATTCGAGTGATCATTGCTTCACCTCATCGTGCCCACGCGAGCGGGGCGGACTCCCACTGGCTCCCCGGGTGGCTTGTAGCGCTGTGGCCCACGCACACCCTCGCGACCGAAGCATGAAGGATCTGGCTGGCTCTTCCAGGGTATGACACGATCCGAATCCGCCCTCCGATCGGCGCTCGAATCCTTCGCCGTCCGGTCGTTCGGGGACGAGCGGACGAGCGCGTGGGCGTGCTCGATCGACGGGGCGGGCCCGCCGTACGGAGTTGACGCGACGGTCACGACACACGACGAAGCGCGGCGACTGGCCGAGTTCCTCCGGACGGACGCAGACGTGGATCCGGCGGCATCGGAGATCACGATGCTCGAATCGAACGCCGTCCCGCGGACGGTCGATCGACGCTCGTCCCCGGTTCGCGCCGCGCCCGACCCGTCCGCCGAGCAGGTGACCGCCGCGCTGTACGCCTCCCCCGTCCGCGCGTTCGACTCGTCGGGCGACTGGCGGCGAGTTCGGGTCGCGGACGGATACGTCGGGTGGGTTCGGGCGGATCACCTCACGGAGCGGGCGACGTCCGGGGACCCGTCCGACGTGCTGCGTCGGGACGTCCCCCGTGATGACGTCCCGGGTGGGTTTCTCCCTGCCGGAACGGCCTGTTTCGGACGCGCTTCGAACGGGTCCGGGAGCACCGTTCGCTTCCGAACCGGGCTCGAAACGACGGTGCCGGACGAGGCCGTCACGACTCCCTCGGGAGCGGTCGACGGGGCGGCCGTCGTCCGGACCGCACGCCAGTTCCTCGACACCCCGTACCGGTGGGGCGGGCTGACGAGCGAGGGCATCGACTGCTCCGGGCTGGTCTGGACGAGTTACCGGGTTCACGGGCTGGTGCTTCCGCGTGATTCGGATCAGCAGCGGCGGGTCGGGAGGAGCGTCGATCGGGACGAGCTTCGGCCGGGCGACCTCCTCTTCTTCCCGGGTCACGTCGGGATGAGCACCGGCGGCCTTCGATTCATCCACGCGCACGGCGACAGTGACGGCGTCGTCGAAGGCAGCCTCGACCCGCCACAGTCGGGGTACGTCGAGTCGCTGGACGACTCACTTGCCTGCTGTCGGCGGATTGGCTGACCGGGCAGACTGCGTTCCTCGGAGCGGTGCCGGGACGCCCGAAACGGACCCGACCGTCGGGATCCGATGACGACCAGATTTCTGACGGTAGCGGTACTCGGACGAGCGTGAGGGGTGCGGCGGGTGATTTCGATGACCGATGTCAGAGAATGCTCGCTTCGTCGACGAGAACGACTGCGTTGAGTGAGAGTTCCGAGAACGGGACGAAATACCGAGCCGGAGATTAAGCCCCGGTTCTGACTTCGCAGAGATATAAGATTATAATACTGTATTGATAACTGGTAATTTGGCAATCGAACCGCGTCGATAGACCATCCACACTCGATTCAGAAGGCGGGTTTACAGTCGCTCAAGCGGACGACCCGACTCGCGTTGCGGTCGAGGAACCTTCCGACGAGTTCACCGACGAGTGGCTCCGAGTCCGCCGCGTAACCGTCACTAACAGCCCGTCGTACGTCAGACGTCTTCCGACGGGAACACGGAGGTGATCGAAACGTCCCGTCCGGGCTCCGTGCGAACCGTCACTTCGACGTGGAGATCGTGTTCGCCGTACGAAGCGACGTCGCTGCGGGTTGCCCACCGAAGACTTCGACCCGTGCACGTCACGCCCGGGAACGCACTGCCATCGAAAGTATACTCGATGAAGAAGGATTACTGATTACCAAAGTTTCAAGAATGATCCGAATGGTGGGGGAACGGATCGCGAGATTGAACTCCGCTTCCCGGGTGCAGACCGGGGTAACGACTCGTGCGGTTCCTCTCACCCCACGAATCGTCTTCGGCGTTGGTCGCCATGCTAATCCTCCCGGTATCGTCGTTCGGATCGATCCGAACTCGACCGGAATCAGCCTCGGATCGGTGGCGGACCGCTCACTCGGAGACGATCAAGATCCTGGTGTTCCCCCGGTTGTCGCTGTAGGATCCGCCCGCAGGCGGCTTGATCTCGATGTCGAGCGTCCCCTCGGCCTGGTTCGGGCCGAGCGACGGTGAGACGGTCACGTTCGCCTGCCCGTCCGCGTCGGTTCGTGCGGTCGCCACCCCGTCGAGTTCGGCGGTGCTGCCCGACACGACCACCGTCGCGCCCGAGACGGCGCTCCCGTCGGCATCGACGACCGTGATCGACAGTTTCTGCTCGCCGGGCGTCGTCACCTCGGGGCTCGGCCGTGCGTCGAGTTCGCTGACCGCCAGCCCACCGATCCCGGAGACCATGTTCAACATCACGCTCAGGCTCGCCACGCCCACCACGAGCGCAATGACGAGCCTGACCGGCAACCCTTCGATCGCGCGCTCGTCACGGAGCAGTGCGCTCAGTTCGTCGGACATACCCCGGCCTGGCCTCGGTTCGCTACTTGAACCCTCGCACGAGGGTTCTTCAGTGAAGCCGGGACCAGCACCCCCGTGCACGTCATCGGCCGAACCGACGGGGAGGGTCCGACCGCCGATCTCGGGCGCTATCTCGCCCGCGACGGGAGTACCGGCGGACGCGTCGCGCTCGATCTCGATCGCCCGCACGCGGGCCTCGTGGTCGGCAAACGCGGAAGCGGGAAGTCGTACACGCTCGGCGTACTGGTGGAGGAGGTCACCGACGTCCCGGGACTGGCCCCGGTCGTACTCGACCCGATGGACGCGTTCGCCGGACTCGTCGAACGCGGGGGGACGGTCCATCGTCGCCCACGCGTCCGCGCCGACGCGATCCCGCCCGCCGCGTGGCCGGAGCTGCTCGAGCTCGACCCGGCGAGCGAGGTTGGTGGGCTCGTCTGGCGGGCGTTCACCGAGACGGGGACGCTCCGGGCGGCGATCGAGTGGCTCCGGGAAGCGGACGCCGAGCGGGCGGTCCGTCGTGCGGGGCGCAATCACCTTTCGCTGGCAGCCTCCTGGGACGTGTTCAGCCCGGACGGACTCGGCGCGACCGATCTCGACGACGGCGAACCGACCGTCCTCGACTGTTCGGCGCTCCCCGCGGCGGCGACGAACGCGATCTGTCGTGCGATCGCCTCCGGACTGTATCGCGCCGCCGTCGGCGGCGAACTCGACCGACTCCCCTGGCTGTTCCTCGACGAGGCCCACGTCTGCTTCGACGGCCTGGCCGGGCCCGCGCTGGGAACGCTGCTGACCAGGGGGCGGTCCCCCGGCGTCTCGCTGATCTGTGCGACCCAGCGGCCGCGCGCGCTCCCGTCGGTCGCGCGCTCGCAGGCCGACCTGCTCGTCGCGCACCGGCTGACGACACGCGCCGATCTCGACGCGCTCGTGGACGCTCATCCGGCGCTGCTCGAGGAGGAGGTCGCGGACCGCCTCGCGCTCGACGTGGGTGAGGCGGTCGTCGTCGACGACGCCACGGAGTCGGCCCACTCGGTCCGGATCAGGACCAGGGAGACGCGCCACGACGGCGACTCACCCCGCGCGTCGGCGATGGTCCCCGGAGAACCGAGAGCCCGCTCGCGCGACCGAACCGGAACCCCCGAATAGTGTGACCCCGACGAAACTGCCGATGCGCGGACGAATCGCGGCACTCGCCCTCGTCGCGGCCGGCGGGGCGGTCGGCGCGCTCCTCCGGTACGGCGTCGACGTCGCGGTCGGCGGCCCGGCAGGGACGCTGCTCGTCAACGTCCTCGGGAGCTTCGCCCTCGGACTCATCACGGTCGCGCTCCTCCCCGACCGCGTCCGCCTGTTCGCGGCGACCGGGCTCTGCTCGTCGTTCACGACCTACAGCACGTTCGCGGTCGACGCCTCCGCGCTCGGCGGGACGGCCGGCGTCGTCTACGTCGGCCTCACCTACGGGCTCGGCGTCGCCGCCGCCGCGGCGGGCGTCACCGTCGGGAGGTGGCGATGATCCCGGACGGGGCGGTGCCGGCCCTGCTCGTCGCGGTCGGGGGCGCGCTCGGAGCGGCCGGCCGGTTCCTCGTCGGACAGCGGCTTCCGAGCCGCCGTGCGACCGCGCTGGTGAACGTCCTCGGCAGCCTCGTGCTGGGCGCGGTCGGCGGGGCCGTCTCGGCGGGCTACCCGACGACGCTGGCGCTGCTCGCGGGCACCGGGTTCTGTGGCGCGTTCACGACGTACTCGACGTTCGCGGTCGAACTCCACGATCTGCTGGCGTCGCGCCGGTGGCGCACTCTCGTGCTCTTCGGCGTGGGGACGCTGGTCGCCGCGCTCGCCGGCGCGGCCCTCGGCCGACTTCTGGTCGTGGGACCGTGACCGCCCGGGCGTCGTCCCGAGCCGTCCGCCCGAACGGTCCGGCCCGTCGTCGCCGGAGTCGGTGGAGTTTATTCGGTTCCCGCGAACGACCCGGTATGAGCGAGCGGGGACCGGGGGAGGACGACGCTGACTCCGTCACGGAGCGCGTCGTTTCCGGCGCGAGCAGCGAACCGGTGCTCGCGCTGTTCGTGCTGCTGTTGCTGCTGCTGGCGTTCAGCTTCCTCGCCGTCGGACTGTACGTGGTCCTGTGAGACAGGGTGGGGTGGCGCGGACGCCGTGCTGTGGACACGCCGGTACGCGCCCCGTTCTTCGGGTGAAACGCGATCGGCTTCGATACGTCGGCAGGACGGTTCTCGCGGGATTCCAGACTGGCGGGAACAGCTCTCAGGACGGGACGAACCACGACCGATCACGAACTCACACGACGTACCGCTCCAGCTTGTCGAGATAGTTCCGGATCGTCCGACGGCCTTCGGATCCTCGACCCACTGTCGGTATTTCTGCTAGATGTCCCCAGATGCAATCTCCCGTGATCGCCGAGCACGTCCTAGACCTGGTGCTGGTAGGGATGAGCGCGTCAATATTCTTCTCCCGTAATTCCTCGGCGAGATTTCGGGCATGGATGACGGACGCCCCGTTGACCAGTTCATCCGTCGTCTCAGAGCGAATGCCGTTCCACAGATCATCGTCGACCCGTTCTATCATGCGCTCGTTCGCGTCGGTCATCGCGCTCCCTACTCGCTGCCCCGAGTAGAGAGGGTATGGTGAACATGTAATCCTCTCCTTGATGCCGGAAAGCGATCGAACCAGTATTCAACGGCATAGTTAAATATTTGCGGGGCTGACGTTCAACTGGATGGTTGAACGACAGACGGATGACCTGGACCTCGACGCAGTGTTCCAGGCGCTGTCCCACCCGACGCGGCGAGCGCTCATCGAGCAACTCGCCAGCGGCCCCAAGAGCGTCTCCGAGCTCGCCGAACCTCACGACGTCTCGCTGGCCGCGGTGTCCAAACACCTCCAGGCCCTCGATGACTCGAATCTCATCGAGGTCGAGGAAGATGGGCGAGTCCGCCGGTGTCACCTCGACGCCGCGCCGCTCGGCGAGGCATTCGGCTGGTTGACTCGCTACCGTGTCTTCTGGGAGGACCGCTTCGACGCGCTCGACGACCATCTGGAGGACGACGACGCATGACACCCGACGCAACCGACGACACCGAGATCGAAACGATGGACACGACCCTCACCCTAAGCCGGACGTTCGACGCGCCACCGGAGCGCGTCTTCGACGCGTGGATCGACCCCGAGACGGTCGAGCAGTGGTTGTTCACCACGCCGGAGACGAACCAGGAAATCGAGATCGACGCCCGGGTCGGCGGGTCGTACACCATCACCGACCGGCGCGGGGGTGAGGACTACACGGCCATCGGCGAGTACGAGGAGATCGACCGGCCAAACCGGCTGGTCTTTACCTTCGCCATGCCCCAATTCTCGCCCGACGAGGATCGAATCGTCGTCGAATTCGAGGCAGACGGCGACGGCTGTGTGATGACGTTCACTCAAGAGGGGCTCTCATGGCCGCCGGAGCAGGCTGAGGAGTACAAGCGCGAAAGTGAGGAGGGCTGGGTCGAGATGTTCGACCTGCTCGAAACCCGGATCGAAACTACGGACGAATGATACGTATCCGAACAGTTACGGAACGCACACAGGAAACGGCCGAATCAGGGATGGCGCTTAGACACACGATCGAGACGGCACACGGCACAAAGGAGAACTCACCATGATTGATTCCACCACCAGTCGAAAGATCACTCCCTTCCTGACGTTCGAAGGGGAGGCCGAAGAGGCGATGAACGTCTACACGTCGCTGTTCGACGATTCGGAGGTGACGAACCTCACCAAGTACGGAGCGGACGAAGAGGGCGTCGAAGGGACGGTCAAGCAAGCGACGTTCACGCTGAACGGGGAACCGTACATGTGTATCGACAGTAGCGTCGAACACGAGTGGGAATTTACGCCCGCGATATCGCTGTACGTGAACTGCGAGACGGAAGCGGAGATCGACGAACTCTTCGCCGAACTGTCCGACGGCGGAGACGTCTTCATGCCGCTTGACTCGTATCCGTTCAGCGAGAAATTCGGCTGGGTCGCCGACGAGTTCGGCGTTTCCTGGCAGTTGAACTTTGATGGCAACCACTAGAGGTAACGATTCCCGTTTCACTGAGATCCCCCGGCAACAGCGTCATCGTGAAGAAATTCGTCGCCGAGTCAGAGCCAATCAGGCGATGAATTGCGGAGACGCGCCGCTCTAGTAGCGCTTGCCTGAGGCCGAGTGCTCAAATCGGAGGGTCAAGGAACGCTCCAGCTCAGGATCGATGTGGAAGCGAATAGAATCAACTAAGAACCGAGTCGTGTGATAAACTACGACCGACGAGATTTCAGATGATCGAACGAATTTGGCACGGATGGACCGACCTGGAGAACGCGGACGAGTACGAGCGGCTTCTGCAAGAGGAGATTTTTCCGGGGATCGCCGACAAAGATGTCGACGGCTATTACGGTATCAGACTGCTACGGCGCTCCCGCGACGACGAAGTCGAATTCATCACCATCATGCGGTTCGAATCGATGAACTCCGTAACGGAGTTTGCGGGGGACGATTACGAGACCGCGTACGTCCCCTCGGACGCGCGTGAAGTCCTCACTCGATTCGATGACCGTGCGCAACATTATGAGGTAAGGGAGCAACGAGAGTACTAAGTGGCACACCTGAATCTACCAGTGAGGTGCCTCGCTGATCACCGTCCTGAACCCGAACGGAGTGACGTTCGTCGTCGCGTTCATCCCGCAGACTGTCGGAGATCATTTCCACGCGAGTAGCTCGATTCGTAACTGATCGCTCCCAGCACGCCGCTCTTTGCAAATATGGGATAGTTCAACGCGCTGAATGATGTAGAAACTCCCTCTATCGACCTTGGGATGATCTCAACCTCCTGACTACTGTGGTCCTAGAGCCAAACCCGATAGTGATGAGGACTTCGATCGGACCCATCATCGATTGATGCGACGTAGCCCCGCTCCGCTAATGGCAATTCCCGCGATCAGGGCTATCACGCCGATGACCGTCCATTGCATTGATCTTCCAGTGATCGGTTCACAGTCCGCGACGCACAAGACGGGGCCTATCTGGAGGATTCCGAGGCCTTGAACTAACCACAACGTCCCGAGAATCGTCACGATGGGACCGAGGACTGTCAATACAGCCACTTTCGCATTCATGTTTCAATCGACTCCTGAAACCGACCGTCACTCGTGGATTTCAGCGTGGCCGAAGAGACGGACTCCCTCCACTCGCTTCGGCTGGCAGTCTCGGTTTGACTCACTGGCGTGGCAGTTCCCCGCACGAATGGCCTGACCGGGCTAATTCCGAAACGTAGCGTTTCGATCTCGTCGAGAGCGAACGGGCCCGCTGCGATCCAGTCGGCCGTTCGACGGTCGAGGTGGCAGCCGTTGTCGACCCGTTTCCAGAGTGGTGTCAAGACGTCCTGAACGTAGCCACGGAGGCCGTCCGACCGAACGTGTTCGAAAAAGCGGAATTCACCATCCGGCTTCACGACGCGGTGGACTTCCTCGAGCGCACGAGCCGGGTCCAGTACCGTACAGAACACCGCGGAGGCGATGACCACGTCGAACGTGTCGTCCGCATACGGGAGGGATTCGGCTCGTCCCGACCGTACGTGTATCTCGAGATCGTGCGCGCTGGCGATTCGATTCGCCTCTTTGCGTCGGCCGGGATCCGGTTCGATTGCGTGCAGGTGGAGTGTTGGTTCGCGCTGCATGGCCGTACGCAGATACGGGAACATAGCACCGTTCCCCGCACCGAGATCCAGTACCTCCCCGTGGAGGTCACGAGAGAGATACCGCCGGTGCGCAGCAGGGTCGAATCGCTCGGTGAATGGGGCCGTCGGCTGACCGAGGGCTGGTGCGCTCGTTTCCGTCCGACTCGTGTGGCCTCTTCCGGATTTGCTTCCTGGCATGTGTTGGCGATAGAGACGAGCTACCGCCGCATGCGAATAGTGCCATACATCTGAGGTGGGTTTAAATACGCACGTTGCGTACACTTTCTTTGATGCAGTGCAGCACGCTCCAGACGCGGTCCAGTCACTCTCTCCCTACACAGTCCGGCCGAACACAGTCGTTCCGGCCGCGGGGAACGGATCACTAGCATGAGATATACGACGTTCGTCATCGAGCAGATCGACGACGAACGCTGTTCTAGCGGTGAGCGTGTGTCCGATTCAGCAGTCCACGGTGAAGCGATTCACTACATCAACCTCTTGAACGACGGAACTGGCGTTGGACTCTATCAACTCCGTGGCGATTTCGAACAGGGCATGGACGCACTGGAAGCGGATCCCGATGTACTTTCCGTCGAGCAGTCGACAGCATCGGAAGGGCTCGTCCATCTCCACTTTCGAGCAAACGCCCTCATGACCGACCTCCTCGGTATATTCCGACGGTATGAGGTCGTCGTGGACTGGCCGATGGAATACACCGATCGGGGCGGCCTTCGGGTAACCATCATTGGAGAGGAGGGGACGATCCGAGAGGCCATCGAGGAAATCCCCGACGGCATCCGGATTACGCTCGAAGGCCTCGGCGAGTATCGACCGGAGATGCGCCAGCTATCGTCGCTGCTGACGGATCGCCAGCGAGAACTGTTGGAACTAGCGATCGACGAGGGCTACTACGAGATGCCACGGCGTACGACTCTCCGAGACCTCGCTGACCGAGCGAACATCTCTGCGGGAACGGTAGGTGAGCACTTGCGGAAGATCGAGACGAAGGTCATTATGGAACTCGTTTGAATCCGGTGTAGTTCCACACTCTCGAAAAAATCGCCTTACTCAGTCCATCCTTCGATTCATAGTGGCCATAGGGAAACACTTGGAATCACCAGATGAAGGGTTTGTCTTGATGTCGATTCGGTCGTCTCACCGTCCAGACAGTATCGCGCTGGCTCGCGAGGAGTCCAACCGACGGAGTTCGAAATTAGGTGGTGGCGCCGTCGTAACGACTCCCGGTGGACGACTCAATACTCGTCTCAAACGAGCAACCCCATTACGTCAACATGTTCACGATAATGGCTACGGTCGTCACCTCGCTATCTACTTCGGATGGGCGACACCAACCGGCAGGTAATCGAGCGACTCTACGAGGACGTTTGGAACGGCAAGAACCCGAACACGGCCGAGGAACTGGTCCACGACGCGTACGTCATCCACGACAGAGAACTCGCCGAGGAGTTGCAGGGGCCCGACCTCTACAACGCGCTCGCGTCGTCGACGCGTGAGTTATTCTCGAATCTATCGTTCACTATCGAAGACGTGGTCGCCGCGGACGACGAGGTCGCGCTTCGGTGGACGATGGTGGGAACGCACGAAGGGCGGCTATTCGGGGTCGAGCCCACCGGGGAGCGGGTCGAACTGGCTGCCATCGAGATCAATCGTTTCGAGGACGGGCAACTGATCGAGACCTGGACGCAAAGCGACCAGTTGGGCCTCATGGGACAGGTCGGTGCACTCTCCGAGATCAACTGACGGTTTGATAGGAGTGGATCGTCTCGTACCTGTATGCACGTCGGTCTGCACCAAGGACACTCGAGGGATGAATCATGCCCCAGGCGACGTTGAAGGTCAAGTCGAACGACGGGCTCGTCGCGCTTTCAGAAGCCCATCCCGACGTAGCGTTCGAGGTTCTTGGAGCGTGGCCCGATGGGGAGGAGCTCCGCCTGCTCGTGGAGACGGACGTACTCGATGTCGACCCACTCACTGAGACGCTCGGAACGATCTCCGACGTCACCGATTTCGAGGTCCGGCACGCGGGTTCCGACCGGGTTCTCTGCGAGGTGGCCACGACGATACCCGAACCACATGGGGCGATTGCGGACTCCGGTGTCGTCCCGTCGTTTCCGTTGCACCTCGAAGGCGGGTGGCTCGTCGGTGACCTCGTCGCGTCGCGAGATCAGCTCTCCGCCTTTCGCGACGAACTGGATTCGGCAGGGATCGAGTATCGGATCACGCAGGTTTCTGCGACGTCCACGGAGTCTCCCCTGCTTACCGACCGTCAGCGCGAGGTCGTCGACGTTGCCCTGGAACACGGATACTACGATTCACCGCGTGACTGCACGCTGACGGCGCTCGCCGAGCACCTCGACGTGAACAAATCCGCCGTGAGTCGCGTGCTCCATCGAGCCGAGGGAAAGATCATCACTGCGTTTGGGTCGGCGGGCGGCGATTCACGATCCTCGACGAATGAGCGATAGCGAGTCCCCGCGCTTCCAGCAACTGCATCGATCGCTGTCGTTCGAACGGGGTGAGCGGGTCACGAACACATCTCGATTATGGTGTCGTCTTCGGCCAGGTCGCTACTCAACGATAGCCACGTCGAACTTCCCGCGCCAGCGGTATCGCCGGCCGCCCCAGACGAACGTCCGTCGGGCGAGCGCGTAGAAAATGAGAGGGACAAACACGAACAGCGATGGGTAGGCCAGCACGGCCGTCCACCGGCGGACGCCCAGTACCTCGTTGACGCCGAGGTGCACCACCGTCAGAACGACTGCCGCATGGAGCGGAGCCAAGATCGCTCCAGCGAGGACGAGCAACGAGACCGGACAGATCCCGGCGACTGTCCCGGGGAAATGCCAGCGGAGAATCTGTGTCCATCGGACCGGGCGCTCGACCGCCTCCCGGATGGTTCCCCCGATGGGGACGATGCGCGTCCGGCCGACCGTCGTCACCTGGAGGTACTCCATGAGGAGTCCGTCGTCGCTGACGGTCCGCCGAAGCTCGTCAAGAAACGCGACCTCGTCGATGTCGCTTCGCTCGAACACGACCGCACCACCCCAAATCTGATTGCCGAGATAGAGACCCAGCGAGCCGGCCGAGGCGTACAGCGGTTCGAGCAGCACTGACAGGGGATCCTCTCCGACGAAGTACGGCACCTCCGACACGGGGCCGTGGGTTTCGTAGTCCGCGTTCATCGTCGCCAGCCAGTCCGGCGGGTGGTGGAAGTCGTCGTCCGTCCAGACGAGGCGGTCGTGGCGTGCAGCCTCCATCCCGCCGGCGATGGCGGTGGCTCCCCGAACAGCCCGCTGGCTCACCGGCGGCGACGAGCCTGACGCCCTCACCGTGGCCATCGTGTTCGGCGACTGGGTCGTCCTCGGTGTCGTGGACGACCAATAGCTCGTCGCTGTATTCGAGCTGGGGAGCCAGTTCCCGCATGCATCGGTTCATCTGAACAAAGCCGGAGATTCCTGAGACTGTCGGTCGCTTCAGCGATCGGCGACATCGACGTGAAGCGACGAGGTCACGGTCGCGTCAGTGCGCGCCGATGCTGCCGGTAGGAGCCGAACAACCCGAACGGGGAGCACGTCGTATTCGAGAACTGGAGTCTCGTCTGTCACGCTCGGATTTTGGCATCGAGTGGTTCTTACAATCATCTCGGCACGGGACCGGCGGGCAATCACCGAGCGCGAACTCATCCAGACGGCTCTTCGTACGGTACGTGGCAGCGTTCTCATCGGCTTTGGAATCAAACTCGGCCCTGAACGAAGCGTCCTATCGTAACGTCGGAACTACTGACTGACTTCCCCTCGCCCATGAGAGTCTAGATCGACGGGCAAACGAAAGGTTAATACAAATTGTAGAAATACAATATGATGCGATGGCTCAGAACAACATCGGTCGCCTTTGGGATCGAATCGTTGCGCGGTACGAACCGGAAGAAGAATCGGATTGCTGCGGTGCCGAAGTCGAATCGGTTGAATCGGATTCACGCGAGGACGACTCGGGGCCCTGCAGCGAATAAGAGAAAAACGGAAAAACGAGATATGTCTGAAACGGACTCGACGCCCGACGATGTCTACGACACGATCGATCGACTGTACGACGATCCGGACGCCAAAATAGCGGCCCTGCAGGACATTCGCCCGTCAGTGGAGGACGTCGCCGGTCAGGGAACCGTCTTCAAGGCGCTCGGGAACGAGGATCGACTCCGGGTTCTCGAAGTGCTGCGCCAGTCGGAGTGCTGTGGATGTGAACTGCAGGTCGTCCTCGACGCACCCCAATCGACCGTCGCCACGCACCTTCGAAAGCTGAAAGCGGCGGGGTTGGTCAAGTCTCGCAAAAAAGGAAAGTGGAGTTACTATCGCATCGCCGACACCGCGGTGTTCGAACTCCTCGACCTCGCCCGGGCCGTCGGGGAGGACGCCTGACGTGTTGCCGAGTGGGTTCGAGAGTGCGCTCCTCGACTCTGGCGCGTACTTCGTGTACCTGGCTCTGGTTCTCGTTCCGCTGTTCCTCGGGGCGTCGTTCCTCGTGGGCCTCGTGGGCGAGTACCTGCCACCGGAAGACATCGAGCGCAAACTTCGTCGCTACGACGAAGGCACAGGCAACGTGGCCGCTGCCGGACTGGGTGCGGTGACGCCGTTCTGCTCGTGCTCGACCGTGCCCGTCCTGGCCGGATTGCTGCAGGCGGGTGCGCCGCTCGGAATCGCGTTCTCGTTCCTGCTCGCCTCGCCGCTCGTCAACGAGATCGCGGTGGTGCTGCTGCTCGGATTGTTCGGCCTCGAAGTGACCGTCTGGTACGTCGTCCTGACCTTCGCCGCGTCCGTCGTCGGTGGGCTCGTCATCGGTCGATTGGGGCTAGCCGAGCACGTCAAAGACGTCCGCATCGTGGACGACGGCAGTCGAACCGCCGTGGCAGACGGCGGGACAGCCGATCACGAGGCGGCCAGGACGGTACCCACCGAGGCGACCCGCGGCCAGCGCATCGAGGCGGCGGCGCAGGATGCCTGGTCGTTCTTCGTCGATACCCTTCCGTATCTGGTTCTCGGCATGGTCATCGGCGCACTGATCCACGGCGTCGTTCCCGTCGACGCGTTGCGAACGGTCCTCGGACCCGACAACCTGCTGGCCGTCCCGCTGGCCGCACTTGCGGGCGCGCCGGTCTACGTCAGCCTCAGCGGTATGTTGCCCATCGCGGCGTCGCTCAGCGAACAGGGGGTCGCCATCGGGACGGTTCTTGCCTTCGTCGTCGGTGGCGCGGGCGTGAGCGTCCCGAATCTCGTCCTCCTGAACAAGCTCTTCGATCGCCGATTGCTGCTCGTCTACGCCGGGACCATCGTTGCGATCGGCGTCACCGTCGGTCTCGCGTTCAATCTCCTCCTCTAAGTACGGGACGACCAGATCGAGTCGACAAACGATCCACTTCCCACGCGAACGTTACCAACCGCTTCGAAAACATGACACGAAACCAACGACGAAACGATGGCAGTACTGCCGAACGGCACTCGACCGCACGGACGACCGTTCGATTCGGTGCGACGAAAACCGGGCGGTCCCGCGACGGCGATATCGAAGGAACGTGCCAGTGATGAACGAACGAAACGACGACCACGATCGGACGGACGGTGGCGCACAGACGATGACCAACCTCGACGGGGATGTGGCTATCGTGACTGGTTCCTCGCGCGGCATCGGCCGTGCGACCGCCGAGCGACTCGCGAACGACGGCGCGTCCGTCCTCGTCAACTACGTGGCCGACGAGGATGCGGCGAAAGGCACCCTCGACGCGATCGATGCCGACGGCGGCGAAGCGATCGTCGTCCAGGGAGACGTGAGCGAAGCGGACGACGTCGAGCGATTGTTCGACGAGGCCGAAGCCGCGTTCGGACGCGTCGATATCGTCGTCAACGCTGCGGGAATTGCCATCTGCGGACGACTGTCGGACTTCGCGGAGGCGGACTTCGAACGCGTCTTCGACGTTAACGCGAAGGGAACCTTCCTGGTTCTCCGGGAGGCGGCGAACCGCATCGCCGAGGGCGGACGAATCGTCGATTTCTCGACCGTGGGAACTGCACGGGGTGGATCGGGAATCGGTCCCTACGCCGGCAGCAAAGCGGCGGGAGAGCGGATGGTAATCGCGCTCGCCGAAGAACTCGGCGAGTGGGGCATCAGGGTCAACACGGTCTCGCCCGGGATCACGGACACCGATGGGCTACTGATGAGCGACGAGACGGTCGAACGGATGGTCGAACGGACGCCTCTCGGTCGCCGCGGACGGGCGGACGAGGTCGCTGACGTGGTCGCCTTCCTCGTCAGTGCCGACGGGCGGTGGGTGACCGGACAGACCATCCACCCATCCGGCGGCTGGGAAATCGGCTGGTGAGCAGACGATCATCGAGGGCTCGGAAAACGTGACCAGTTCGCGACTCCACGTCCACGACGCCGCCAGCGCGTTTGTCGCCGTCGCCGAGGCCGGTCGAAGGGAACTCTGACACGTGGTCGATGACGAACCGGTGAGCGCCGCGGATATCTCGGAGGAGTTTGCGGAACGGCTCGGCGCGACCAGCCTCCATCCCGGTGGCGGTGGCCTTTTCCCGGTATCGGTTCCCGCTCACTGACGGCGACGAGTCGGACTCGCTCGGGGAGATCCTCCCGCTAGGTGACGGGACCTTCCTCGCCGTCGTGGATGACCAGTAGCTCGTCGTCGTCTCCGAGTTGGGCGGCTTGCTCCGCGCAGGCGTCGGTCCACCTCATCGTGGGCAGCAGGACGCTCGTCGGCGACCGGCCGGACATGGTGAGTACCCTTCCTTGCCGGGGGCGATGAGCGCACTGCCGGTGATCCACGGACGCTCATGTGCACGATGTGAGGGAGGTGTTGCTTCCTCGTCAACGGGGATCGACATGGGGCCGTTCGTGTCGCTATTCTGGCTTTTCGACGAGCCCGGCCGTCATTCTTCGCCAGATCGAGGGAAACCATCGGGTAAGCGATAAACCGGCCCTTGTTTTCCAGTCGGGCGTGATTACCGACTGGGTCGAATGGATCTTGGATGCCAGCTTGCGACCCACTTCCTCGGCTTCGACCGTCATCCACTCCGGGTATTCGATATCTGCAGTCATCTGCGTGTTCGTGGACGGCGGAATCATCAACGTACAGGAGACATCCGTGTGTCGGAGTTCGAGCCGGAGGGAGCGGGTGAACCCCTTGATCGCACCTTTGGTTGCGGAATACCCAGATAGACCAGGATGTCCGGTGTCCGGTGTCCCGGAGCCCATGTTGTGGATGATACCGGTCCCCTGTTCTAGCATGTGCGGGAGAACCGCCCGAATCAGTCGTTGGTAGCCGAAGAAGTTGATCTCGAACTCGCGACGGGTATCAGCCATCGAGCGCTCCTGAAACGGAGCGAATCGGGCGACACCCGCGTTGTTGACGAGGATATCGATTCGGTCCCAGTCGTCGATGATGTCGCTCACCGCCATGTCCACGTCGTCGGCGTCGGTGACGTCGCATTCGTAGTATCGAACCTGACCGGGATAGTCGTCTCGAACGTCACGAACGTTGTCGCCAGCAATATCGAGGGCAGCAATCCGGTGTTTGTCCTTGGCCAGGACTCTCAACATGTGGTAGCCGATACCTGCGTTCGCGCCGGTGAGGACGACGACCATCTCGTCGTTCGACGTGGTCATATTCCGTCGCGTCGGTCCCCAGTATGAGGAAAACGTTCACGATTGGTAGCCCGGTGACAGATTCCAAGAGAAAGCGTTCTCTCAGCCCCAATGGTGGGATCAAAGCTCGAGATCTCCGCGATTAAATTTATGAGATTCATCAGTTATCTCTCCTTAACCGGGAGCTATGACGGCACTGCCGGTGATCCCCGGACGCTTATAGTCAACGACTTTTGCGGTGGCGCGCCATGGTGAGTGCATGCGTTACGTCACCGTCGTGGCCTATCCCGACGAGGAGGGAATCAACCGGCTCGACCGACGGGTCAACGAGCTCGGCTTGGCGTACCGAGCCATCCACCGAATGGAACTCCTCGACGATGACACGGTGGCGATGTTCGCCGAGGGTCGCGGCGACGTCGAGGGGCTCCGACAGGTGTTGTCGGAGGCGCCCGAGGTCTACGAGTTCTCGATCTCCGGCGACGATGCCGGGTTCTTCGCCTACACGCGCTATGTGGCGGACGATCTGACTCGGATGCTCATGCAGGGTCGTCGCGAGTCGTCGTACCTGATCGACATGCCGGTCGAGTACACCGACGAAGGCGGTCTCCGGGTGACCTACATCGGGACGGAGGCGGCCTTCGCCGACGTGCTCTCCGAGCAGCCGGACGGCGTCAGGGTCGATGTCGAGCGAACCGGCCCGTACAACCCCGGGCCTCGCCACGTAGTCTCCCGGTTGACCGAGCGCCAGCGCGAGGTGCTCGAGGCAGCAGTCGACCTCGGATACTACCGAGAGCCTCGCGAGGCGACCCACAACGAGATCGCGGCGGCAACCGGACTCTCCGAGACGACCGTCGGCGAGCACCTGCGGAAGATCGAGGCGGCCGTGTTCTCGTCGCTGCGCGTCGGCGCCACCGACCGCTAACACGACCGGCTGTTTCGGAGACTCCACCAATAGTCAGTCGCGTTCTTGCCTGCGACTAGCGCTGCAGTCTTTCACACCAAGAACGCGTGTCTACATCAACGATCGAACGCCGACTGCGTTACACCGTCACCGTCTCGCGCTATGCGGACGCCCTGGCGACGAACTCGGTAACGATTCTATTTTCTGCCCGCTGAAGCAGCTTACTCATCGACGATTTGTTGATATCGAACGTTTCTGCTAACTCGGTGAGCGTGCAGCGTTGGGTCGCCTCGTAGTACCCACGTTCAACCGCTTCAGCAACCACCTGCCATTGGCGCTCCGTAAGCAACTCGCTTGGGTCGTATGAGTGGGTTAGTGAGACGATTTCATACGGAATCCCGACGTCCGTTATCTCATCCAGATATTCCGACAATTGGTCCTGTGGAGCCGTTAATTGGGCCGAATACCATCCGTTTTGAAGGCTAACTGGATACAGTGGAACAGTCCCCGACGAGATGAGTGCCTCATATGACTCTGTCATCCGGCTTGTGAATTGGAATACCACCATTTGATCGTCCGTATGGAGTGGTTCGCAAGACTCTACCTCGGGTTTCTCTTCGACACTTTCCACTATCCTTCCACCATCTCGTGTCCGGATTTCGACGATCCCGAGCAAGCCGTTGTTAATGGGAATCGTCGCTGATATGTTGAACTGTGCCTCCGGAAACTCTGTTGAGAGAATCGCCAGCCAATCTTCAACCTTCGATGCGTCAATTTTTAGCTGCAGATGGGCCATTTCACTGAGCTTAGAGTACGTAGTACTTAAACATGGAAACCGGTTTCCAGCCGAGACTACGATGATTGCCCGGCGATTACGTATACCGCGATGAACTCACACAAGCTCGTGACGACACAGACTGAGAAGCAACAATGAGTCTTGAAACCACTGTTGACGGAGCCACTGTAGTTGTAACCGGGGCATCAAGTGGAATCGGAGAAGTCGTCGCGAAACGGTTCGCCGCGAATGGAGCAAACGTTGTAATTTGCTCTCGTACCCAGGAAAATGTCAACGAAGTTGCCGAACAGATACAAGAATCGGGGAGCAATGCGCTCGCTATCGAGTGCGACGTGACTGATCGTGAGGCCGTTGACCGACTTTTCACCTCCACAGTCGAAGAATTCGGTACCGTAGACACACTCATCAACAACGCTGGTACGAGGTTCATGACCGGCTTCGATGACATCTCTGAGGAGGAGTGGAAGACTGTCATCGATGTCAATCTCCATGGTACATATAACTGTACACAGGCTGCTGGCAAACACCTTAAGGAAGCCGGTGGAACGGTGGTCAACTTCGGTCTTTCCAGCGCCGCAAATCAGCGCGGGACACCATCTCTAAGCCACTATAGCGCCGCGAAGGCCGCCGTGATCAATCTCACAACGACACTGGCATACGAGTGGGCGGACCACAATGTCAGAGTCAACTGCATCGCGCCAGGTTTCGTTGCGACTCCAGCCGTCGAAAGCGGGTTCGGTATCTCCGCAGCGGAGATCGACCGTGTTGAAATTAAGCGGTCCATCGCGCTTCCCGAAGAGATCGCCGCTATCGCGGTGTTTCTCGCCAGTCCGGATTCATCTCATATCGTTGGCGAGACGATTACGGTCGATGGCGTCCCTCGAATCGAGGAGACGCCTGAACTCTGATTACAGTTAATAGAAATGTTTAGTGCGTCTCCGTCGTAGTCAGTCCTTCTGCGAGAGATGTGATGAGCAGATCCATTATCTGGTCGTAGTACCCCTCCTCGTACTCATCGTACCTGTCCTTGTGCAGTACCTGTAGAGCAATCGTACTCAAGACCCCGAGAATCGCCGCTGGATCACGCTCCGCAAACGGACCACTACTGTGTTCCTGGAGCGCCTCAATAAAGGGGATGATGTCCGCCACGCCTTCCTGTTGGATTTCCGCCAACACCTCGGGGGAGACGTTCCGAAATATCTCTCGGTAGTTGTCTTGGGTGAATGTCTGCTGGACGAGCGGGTTGCTCTCGAGATAGTCTCGATAGCACCAGAGCAACCGTTTGAGTCCCTCACACGGATCAGTTACTCCATCTAACTCCTCACGAAGGTTCTCGTAAAAGACCTCACTCTCGTGTTGAAGGATTTCGAGATATAGATCGGCTTTTGAGTCGAAAAATCGGTAGAACATCGGCTTAGAGATGCCGACCGAGTCGGTGATGTCCGTAATTGTGGTTTTCTTTGGTCCGTGCCGAAACATCAGTCTGCGTCCCGACTGAATAAGGTCCTCTCTGATGCGTGTGCGTTCTTCGTCGCTGAAGCCGGGCATGTTTCGCTATTCGAGTTGATAGCGAATAAACGAATCGATAACTCGGTATACTCCATTAACCGAAACAGTTAGGTGGTAACGCAGTGAAGGTAGAGACATGGCAGCCATCAGCGTGACCGATCTAACGAAGGACTATGGGACCGTCCTCGGTATCGATTCCCTCTCGTTCACCGTTGAAGAGGGAGAGATCTTCGGATTTCTCGGGCCAAATGGGGCGGGAAAAACGACGACGATCCGGACGATTCTCGGATTGCTCGACCCAACCGCTGGAACCGCCACGGTACTTGGCGCGGACGTGCACGATGAAGATGCGCTCATCAACGTGAAACAACGGATTGGGTATCTGCCAGCCGATCTCGGATTCAACGAAGCGGTCACGGGAAACCAGCTTCTCGATTATTACGCGTCAGTCAAGGGTGATCGACGACGGGAGGAACTTCTCGAGTTGTTCACACCACCGCTCGATCGACCGATTCGGGAGTATTCGAGCGGGAACAGGCAACTGCTCGGCATTGTCCAGGCGTTCATGCACGATCCCGATCTCGTCATCATGGATGAGCCGACCTCCGGACTCGATCCACTCAACCAGGCACAGTTCAACGAGTTCATTAGAGAGGAAAAAGAAAGCGGAACGACGTTTTTCTTCTCGTCGCACGTTCTGAGCGAAGTCCGTCGTGTCTGTGATCGGGTGGGAATCCTCCGCAAGGGTCGTATCGTCGGGCTTGAGGATATCGAATCACTGGTGAACCGCGGCGGAAAACGTGTTCGTGTTCAGTTAGTTGACGAGGCAAGCGAGGAACTGTCGACGGTTGATGGTGTGGTAGACATTACGGCGATTGGTGACGAACTGCAATTCACTTACACGGGTGAGTACACCACGCTCTTCAGACAGCTTGCGAACTACGGGATTCTCGATGTCGAGATCAGCGAGCCACCACTCGAGGACGTGTTCATGCACTACTATGGAGACTCCGATTCACACATGATCGATGGGAGCAGGGAGGAAGCGCATGTTTGAGACGGCCCGGTACGAAGCGAGTCGACGACTCCGTGGGACAGCCGGGCTTTCAGTAAGTGTTAGCGTTTATGCAGTATTTTTGGCGTTCTTTTTCCAGTCATTGCCGAAGGAGCAATTACGCACGTCGGTTGAAATAATGCCACCGAGCGTGCTCGATGCGTTTGGTATCGTAGAACTATCTACTATTGAAGGATGGCTCGCGGCCGAGGTCTACACGTTCGTCGTGATCTGGGCACTCGGTATCTATTTCGCGTACACCGCAGCGGGCCTGATCGCTGACGATATTGAACACGACCGGATGGATCTCCTTATGTTACTCCCATTCTCCCGGTCGCGCCTCCTCGTAGAGAAATTTGCCTCGATACTTGTCCCGATTTTCATTGTGAATGGGGTTTTGCTGGTCGTTGTCTACGTTACTGCCCTCGGTATCGGAGAGCCTGTCGATCCGATTCGCCTAGTGATGGTTCATCTCCTTGCTATTCCATATCTGCTCACCTGTGCAGGGATCGGTATCTATCTCTCAACGTTGACGGTGTTCAATCGGGCTACCGTCGCACAGGGAACTGCCGTGGGAGTAATAGCCCTTCTCAATTTGATCGGGATTTTCGCGTCCGGGACGGTACTCTCGTGGATGATGATTGCCAGTCCACGAGAGTACTACAATCCAGCAGCGATTCTGATCGAAGGGAACTATAATCTAGTCTCTGCTGGTATCCTACTAATCGCAGCCGTTGTACTCGTGCTCGTCAGTCAACGTCGATTTCAGCGAAGGGACATTGACTGATGTATTCACGATATATCCACAGGATCGTGTTCTCGTCGCTCCACGTCAGCTCCCCGGATAGCTGAAGCCACGAGACAGACCCGCCAAACACGACCGTGAGTCAAGAACGTTCCGTCGTCTCAGATTCGACGTCGTACCGATGCGCCCACGCGTAGAGGAACTGGAACGCGGGATCGAGGGCCGAAGCTTTCTCCGTCGGTTCGTACTCGACGTGCGGTGGAATCTCGTCGTAGGATCGCCGGGAGACCAATCCGGCATCGACGAACTCCGAGAGGCGCTGGGAGAGGACTTTCGGTGATGCGCCGGTCGCGTCCTCGAGTTCTTGAAGCGCATCGGTCGCTGCTCGCAGAAGAGGTGATACAGGATCGCCATCGCGTACGCGTTCGTCACCAGATCGAGGAGTTCACCGACCGCCGAATGGAGTTCTTCGGGTGTCTCGTCGATTGGCGGGACGTCCGCTAGCAGATCGCGGTGAGCCTCCACCACGTCCTCCGGATCGCGGTCGTCAGCGGACGACGTCGCCCGTTCGGGTGCCGACGCAGATCCTCGGGATTCTTCGGGATGCTCCATGCTCCAGGTACGACGGACGGCGATAAATACGCGCTGACCGATCGGAAGCGTCCACGGTCCGGCGACGCCCACTTTCCGCCGAGAAAGTCGCTTTATTCCGGTACACTTGACAGTACTTGTCCATCCCACGCAAAGTCAACCACGAACATGGAACGACAGAGTCCATCGAAAGTCCTGGTCACGGGTGCGAGCGGTCGGACCGGCCGCGAACTGCTGGCGGAACTCGCCGACACGTCGCTCACCGTTCGCGCGCTCACCCGATCGGCGGAGAACCGCGAATCACTTCTAGCGGACGGCGCTGATGATGTTGTCGTCGGTGATTTGATCGATAGTGCTGATGCTCGAACCGCTGTCGAGAGTTGCGATGCGGTCCTGTTCGCCGCAGGGTCGAGCCTCTCCACGGGACTCTTGCGACCCAGTCGGGTCGTCGACGGCGACGGTGTGCTCACCCTGGTGGAAGCAGCCGAAGAGGCCGACATTCGTCGGTTCGTCCTGCAGAGTTCGATCGGGGTCGGCGACTCCCGGCCGGGGATGCCGTGGTGGGCGCGATTGCTCGTCCTCCGATGGACGGTTCGCGCGAAGGCGCGTGCTGAGGCAGCACTCCACGACTCCGACCTCGAATACGTCATCCTCCGGCCGGGCTGGCTGACTGACGATCCCGCGACGAACGATCTCGTGCTCGCCGAAGGGGGCGGACCCATGACCGGGTCGGTGCCGCGCGCAGACGTCGCCCACCTCATGGTGGCGGCTCTTAATACGCCAGCGGCGACGGGTCGGACGTTCGAGGTTGTTTCCCGGGAGTCCGCAACTGACGTGGATCCACGTAGCCGGACCTCGATAGAATGGAACGACGGCGAGGATTCGCCGGTGATGTCCTCCCATGTGTGACGGGAGTACTGCGAGGAACGCTCGCTTCGAACCCGTCCACCCCGTGAAGTTGTCGAGAACGTCACCGGTCACTGCCGTGTGTTCGCGATCGAAGCCCTTCCAGGGCTGGCCGTTCCAGCACCGAATGTCGCCGGTCACTCCGCGTCGGGGAGGGGATCCGTGACTGGACTACTCGGCCAGTCGGATTCGCTTCTCGTTGGCCTGTTTGCCGCGTCAACCATCCTGATCGGGCTCATGGCCGGGCTCTTTTTCGCCTACTCGGTGAGCGTGGTACTGGCGCTCGAGACGCTCCCGGCGTCGGCGTACACGCAAGTGATGCAGTCGATCAACGAGAAAATCCTGAACGCGGTGTTCGGCATCGCCTTTGGAGGTGCGATCGTCGTCCCGGTCGTCGGTACGCTTGTCGTGTTCGCCGGCGGACACTGGACGATGACGTACGGCCAGTCGTTCCTCATGGCGTCACTCATCTACCTAGTCGGGACGGTCGGGATCACGTCAAGAATCCATATTCCGATGAACGACTCCATCGAAACGTGGTCCGTCGAGTCGCCCCCGGACGACTGGCGGACGGTCCGGTCACGGTGGGCGCAATGGAACCACGTTCGAACAGTGGCCGCCGTCGTCTCGTTCGTGCTGTCTCTCGTTGCGACGGCATCGATGACGTGAGCTGAAATCGTAGTAGACGGACGCGACAGAACACTCGTTCGATTCGATCTTCGCACGCCTGGTTGAGGGGTCCTCCCTCGGAGGGTGCCATATATGGCTCCCGTGTGTACTCCTGGATGATTCCGCATCGGAATGTTATACGTACGAGCATCAGCTTTCCAGTCTCGAAGCCGATTCCAGTCAACACCTATTTCCAATCGATATACAACTATCCGGAGAGTCTACGGGCGAAATGCGAGTGTGCGCGAATCCGTCTGATTTCCTCCACGAATACGACGGTGCGTCCGACCAGAGCACGGAGAGTAGCACGTCAGGAGGAATCATTGACACTGCCGCCGCAGAACCGCGTCACGTTTTCTTGGACCTTCTCGCTTGCCCTGTCCAGTACGGAACCGGACACGCCGGGGGCACCACAGACCAGCACAAATGCATCGGTACTGTCTAGCGTTAGCCTCGTGTCGGCGGCATTTCGGTAGGGATAGACGGCGATCAACGAATCGCCATCATCGATAACGAGCTCCCCACCCCCGAGCGTCGTCGAGTCGTTCATTCCGATGCCACGGAACGGCTCGCCCTCCTCGGCGAACCGGAGGCGGAGCTTCTCACCCAACAGATCGCGGTCGAACGCTGCGAGCGGGACCTTCGACGTCAGCGACGCGAGATTGGACGCATCGACGAACGTGTTGATGGTCGGTATCGGCGTGCCCTGAAGCGTCCGGCGGGCGAGTGCCTCCGCGGCGGGCCTGATCTTCGTCGGATCGATGTCCAGGTCCCAGAAGAACGCGCGATACGCCTGGAACAGCGGCTCATCCGCGATGTCGTCCCTGTCGTGATTCGAGCGGAAGTCCGAGAGGACGTCGTCCTTGAATCCCTCAAGCTGCTCGGACTCGGCCTCGATCCTCGCTCCTTTTACGACGAACGACTGCACGGCTAAATCCGGGAAACGCTGGGAGACCGGGTCGGCGATGCTGAACGTCGGGGCGGAGGTCATGGGTCGATCCGTGAATCCTCTGTTTCAAAGATGAGCTGTGGTCCGTCCGCCGTTTCGGCGATGGCGGTGATCCGTTCCATCTCCCCGAGGAACGTGGCAACTCGATCACCGGCGGGCGTCAGCTGGTACAGCGTGCGTGGTGGTGTCGAGGCGACCGTGGTCTTCTCGATGAAGCCTTTCTCCGTGAGATCCGACAGTCGTCGGGAGAGCATCGTCTCGGAGATGCCGTCGATCTCCTGTTCCAGCTCGCCAAACCCATGCGAATCCGTCGCGAGGACCTGGAGGACGTGCAACGCCCACTTATTGCCGAGTCCCTGCTGAAGGTGGTGCCAGGTCCGCTGCCAGTCGTCCGTCGTCTTCTCGGGCATGATTCTACACTCGTGTATCGACGGGATAAATAGTGATGCCGACTCCCAGGTCCGTTAGTGGAGCAGCCACCAGCGGTACTCCCAACGCTCCCGAGCCTCCACTTGAGCACGAGGATGGCTCTGCATCGGGTCAACTCCCGATCGGTTCAAGATCCGCAGTGAAGTGGCGTAACTCCGGCATCGACGGCTCGCCAGCGATCCGATACCCCGACACTGTCTCGCGGGCCTGGCGGACGTTATCGACGCTGACGGGCTGGCCTGCCACGGAGTCGTTAGTGATCGTGACGACGATAGTTGGGACGTTCTCGGGGCCGACCTCTGCGATTACCTCCCGGGCGCGCTCGACGTCGAGGTTGCCTTTGAATGGTTCGGTCGAGTCCATTTCCCAGGCCTCGGGTGCCGGACAATCGACGGGGTCGGCACCTTGGTTGGCGACGTGGGCTCGCGTCGTGTCGAAGTGGGTGTTGTTGATCACCACGTCGCCTTCGTCTACGAGCGCCCCGTACAGCACCGTCTCGGCCCCTCGTCCCTGGTTGGCCGGGACGAGTCGGTCGAAGCCCATCACGTCCGCGACGGCGTCCCGGAGTTCGTGGAAGCTCTCCGAGCCGGCGTAGGCTTCCTCGCCACGCTGTAGGGCGGCCCACTGGTCGTCGCTCATTGCGCCGGTGCCCGAGTCGGTCAACAGATCGATGTAGACGTCGCGTGCATCGATGTTGAAGATGTTGTAGGCCGCCGCTTCTAAGATCCCTTCCCGTTCGTCACGGTTCGGGAGTTCGATTCGGGTCGCAACCTTGGTCTTGTAGGCGTAATCTTCCGTCGCTTCCGGAGGCATAATGGTTTGATCGGTGGGGATTCGCCATAATCCAGGAGGCCGACTCCCACATCCGAAAGTCGCTTAGCCTGACGTGGACCGTCGCCGAGGGCCGAAAATCGGATCATCACGGGGTTCGTCGCGGAAGCGGCTCCGGAATCTGGGTCTGGCTTGCCTCACTCGCTCGGGCGGCGTCTTTGCGAGCCGTGGAGAACACGAGCCAGGTAATCCTCGCTAACACCAAAGTCGAACTCCAGTCGGAACGTCGGATCCACTTCGTATCAAATTAGAGGTGTCGTGTCGAGTAATATACTCTACTGGTTACCGTTTCACGGTAGCTCTTATACGACTACGGACTGGATGATCTTCGCTTCTGCTCGCCGAAGATGTTCTCCAATCGTCCCCTGCGACAGTTCAAGCTTGGCAGCCAAGTCCTGTTGGGTTGCACGGCGCGGGATGTCGTAGTATCCCGCCACGATCGCTGCCCGCACGATCTCTTTTTGACGGTCGGTGAGCTGCGCCGCTGGGTTATCCATGTCCGGCTGATACTCTCCTGTCCGTTCGAGACGGAGGTCCATTTCGTCAGGGATGCTAGCGATCATCCGGTGAAGGGCTGGATCCTCACCGAAGAAGGTGACTTCCTGCCCCTCAGCAGTCTCCTCGATCGGCCAGTCGATACTGATTGGTTCGGTATCTGCCAATTCAAGGAGCGTTGTTTCAATCTCGTCGGGCTCGTACTGGAGATAGGCCAGCCACGTTTCACCACCCGTTACGGTACAAGAGATGAACTCCGGCGTTTCGTCTACGATTTTTTCGAGGAGATCGGCATCACCTCGGAACCGCACGATCGCAACGGCGGTCCCATCATCGAGAAGATTGGCGTACTCTATCGTTTCCTGAGTCGCGACGAGCCTGCCATCGATCCATATTTCTCTCGGATCGTCGGTGTTTTCCGGCAGCTCTTGGTGGTCGCTCGATCGAAGGTATTCCTCAGTCGGGGTAATAATGACGGTTATGTATCTCATTATCGTCGAGGGTCACGTCTGCGGGCGCAGTCTCTCCCCTCTCTTTCTCTCGGATCGTGTCTCTTGATGGGGAGCTGTTGACCGTTTCATACGAGTGGCTATGAATACGGTCTATTATAATGATCCCGTTTATAATCGGGGTAATCCCCGAGGGCAAACGGCGTCTCTCCCTACGCGATGCAAGGGATGCAAAAGCGAGAACTCAACACAGGATGCATCGACGCTCCGAATAGAATCACTCCACGATCAACACAGGATACGGCAGTGATCGGCGGTCCGAACGAAATCAGCGGGGCCGCAGAGCTTCGAACCACTCGTCTCCCGTCGTTGAAAACGACTCCGACTGACTCTTTCACCGTCTGTGGGACCAAGACCCAAGACGGGGTTCCGGAAGCAACTGCCGAGGAGGTGTGACCGTGTCGACCGAAACTACCGAGACACGGATGGCGTCCGCAAATGCGATCACGGCGAGAAACGTCGAGCTCACGTACTCGGACGGTACCCGAGCGGTGCGTGGTATCGACCTCGACATCCCTCAGGGTGAGTTCTTTGGGTTTTTAGGGCCGAACGGCGCCGGGAAGACCACCGCGATCAAGACGTTCGTGACGTTGCTACGGCCCACTGCCGGGTCGGTGACCGTCAACGGGTTCGACGTCACTGACGAGTCCCGCGCTGTCCGCTCGTCCATCGGCTATATGGCCCAGGAGACGAGCGTCGACGAGGAGCTCACTGCACGCGAAAACATCCAGTATGCGTGTGAGATGTACGGCGTTCCACGCAGCGAGCGCGGCGGACGCATCGACGACCTATTAGATCTCGTCGATCTCGCTGATGTCGCCGACAAGCCGCCGGGGGAGTTCTCCGGCGGGATGAAAAAGCGCCTCGACGTCGCGACTGCACTGGTTCACGAGCCAGAGCTCGTGTTCCTCGACGAACCCACGACCGGGTTAGACCCGAGGGCCAGACTCCGCCTGTGGGAACACTTCCGTGAAATCAACGAGCAAGGCACGACGATATTTCTCACGACCCAATACCTCGAAGAGGCCGACGAGCTTTGCGACCGTCTCTCGGTGATTCAAAACGGACAACTCATCGCCACTGACTCACCGAACGCGCTCAAAGCGCAGGTCGGCGGTGACGTCCTCGAGATAACGCTCGAAGATTCGACTGCCGAGCCGCGTACCCGAGCCCAACAAGTGGCGCGTAACTCGGGGCTGTTCGAGAACGACAGCATCGGCCGCACCGACGAGGGCATCGCTATCACGTCCGAACACGCGCGCCAGGCCGGGACCGACCTCCTGATCGCACTGCGGGACGCTGACTTCACAGTCACGGGATTCGACGTTCGATCGCCGACCCTCGATGACGTTTTCCTCGCCATCACTGGCGAAACAGCGAGCGAAGAGACGGCCGACGACCAGCCGAATGAGCTCGTCCAGACGGAGGTTGGCCGATGAGTACGATCGAAACGGAGCAGGTTGCCGAGCACCAAGCGGCTGGCAACAATTTTCCTGTCGACGTGTGGGTTACGCTCAAACGCTGGCTCCGGAAATCCGTCCGTAACACGTCCGTGGTGTTTGAGGCATTGTTAACGCCGTTCCTCTTCCTGATATTATTCACACAGGTGTTCGGGCAGATTGCCGAAGGACCAATCCAGGAGATGATTGGAGCGGATGTTACCTACATCACCTTCCTCACTCCGGGTATCGTCATCCTCTCAGCCATGGTCGTAGCCATCCACTCTGGGATGGGGTTCATCGACGACATGGAGAGTGGCATGTTCGAAAAAATACTCGTCTCACCGACCCACCGAGGGGCGATGTTCCTCGGAAAAGCCCTCGCAGATGTTATCCGAGTCATCGTTGAAACGGCGATAATTCTTGTACTCGGATACCTCATCCTCTGGATCGATTCCGGTGGCTCGGTCGGGACGTACATCCAGACGGGACTGGGAGGCGTACTTGGCGTGTTCGCCATCGCTATCTTGTTTTCGCTGTGGTTTATGGCCTTCTCAAATATCGCTGCGCTCGTGACGAAGAATGCGACGTCGACCGCTATGTGGGCGTATATGTTGCAGTTTCCGTTGTTGTTCGCTTCGAGTGCATTTGTCCCAGTCAGCGCTCTACCGAAGTGGATGCAGGTAGTGGCGACGGTCAACCCGGTTACGTATGGTGTCGATGCCGTTCGTGCGCTGATGCTCGGCCAGGACGTCCTCACGGTGATCGACGTGACGGCGTTCTCCGGCATCTGGAATACCATCGTGCCTGCGGTAGTAGTGCTCGGCGTGTTCGACCTCGCGCTTGGTGGGATTGTCGTCGTCTTGTTGCGACGCGTGGCGAGTTCACGAGTCCGCTAACCCGCTTTGCTGTTTTTTCGACGTATTCCAATGTTCCACAAATATGAAGACGGGAGATAACATGAGTGATCAAGCCGGTGAAACAGGTTCTGAGGGTGGGCAGCTACGACGATCTGATTCTGTGATCCACTACTGGGTCAGGGGTCCGGAAGACGGGCCACTTGTCGCCTGCATCCACGGTGCATCGATGGACGACCGGATGTTCGACCCGCAAGTCCAACCGCTCACCGCCACTGGATATCGAGCTCTCACCGAGGACACCCGCGGACACGGGCCTCCAAGCCCCTTGGGGAGGAATTCAGTGTCGCATCGGTGGTTGATGACTTGCGAACTGAAATTCACCGGGCGCGAATCTGATTGCCTCCCCGGCGCCAACCTCAACTTCTCCGATCTCGATCTCGAACGTAGTCATTTCCGACTGGACGTAGAACACCTCCTGATCGCTGTGGCGGTGGTACGCGTAGCCGAAGCTCTCGCTGGGGGCGAGTTCGAAGTAGTTCATCGCGCAATCGGTCGTCCCGAGTGCCCGGGAGATCGGACGGATGACGTCTGCGGGGCTATTCGTCGCCGGGACCGCGACATCCCGGTGTGAGGGCCGGTATCAGATGCCCTCCCGTCCCTGCTCGATCGTCAGTCCTCTTGCGAGTGAGGTAATGAGGACCTCCTGGAGTCGGTCGTAATAGCCGACTTCGAACCCGTCGAGTTCGGCCTCGTATTCCTCGAATTCGTCCTTATGTAGCGCGAGGAGGCCGATCGATCCACCCATGAGACCGAGGAGAACGAACGGTTCGAGGTCCGAAAGTGGTCCATCACTCTCTGCCTGTAGTTCTTCGATGAACGGAAGCAACTCCGCCATGCTCCCTCGCTGAACTTCCTCGAGTTTCTCCGATGAGACGTTGCGAAGACCGAGACTCTCCTGATGATTGCCCTGGATGATCATCTGCTGGATGAAGGGATTTCCTTCGGCGAACTCCGCGTAGCACCAGAAGAACCGCTCGAGTCCCTCACTGGCGTCCTCTACCTCTCCCAATTCTGATCGCACGCGATCGACGTAGGTCTCCAGTTCACGCTGGAAAATCTCGAGATAGAGGTCGCCCTTGGCGTCGAAAAACTGGTAGAAGGTGGGCTTGGCGATCCCGACGGGATCCGTGATGTCCTTCACGGTGGTTTTCTCCGGGCCGTAGGTGAGGAGCAACTCGCGACCGGTCTCGACGAGCTGTTCCCGGATGCGGTCACGCTCTTCGTCGCTGAATCCGCGCATGTCTCACGATCAGGTCCGTGACTGTATAACCGAACCGGTTGTCAGTTATAACTTCATAACCGGAAAAGATATTTAGTTATAGAGTTGAAGGGCAAGTATGGCACCGATCGAAGTGACCGATCTGACCAAGGATTACGGGAGCGTCGTCGGGATCGACTCCCTCACGTTCAGCGTCGAGGAGGGCGAGGTGTTCGGCTTTCTCGGGCCCAACGGGGCGGGCAAGACCACCACGATCCGGACGATACTTGGATTCCAATCGCCGACCTCTGGAACGGCGACCATCCTCGGGCGAGACGTAGAAGACGAAGGCGAATTCCTCCGGGCCAAGGCCGACGTAGGCTACCTTCCGGCGACCCCCGTGTTCGACGAAACCGCGACGGGGACCGAGATCCTGGACCTCCACGCCGATATCAAGGGTGGCTCTCGGCGCGAGGAACTGCTGGAACGGTTCGACCCGCCCGTCGATCGGCCGGTCCGGGAGTACTCGACCGGGAACGTCCAGAAACTCGCCATCGTCCAGGCGTTCATGCACGACCCCGACCTCGTGGTCATGGACGAACCCACCTCGGGGCTCGACCCCCTCATGCAGCAACGGTTCAACGACTACATTCACGAGGAACAACGGCGCGGCGTGACCGTCTTCTTCTCCTCGCACGTCCTGAGCGAGGTGCGCCGACTTTGTAACCGCGTAGCGATCCTCCGGGACGGCCACCTCATTGCCACCGAACCGGTCGAATCGCTGCTTCACCGCAGCGGCAAGGTCGTCCATCTCCGGATCGACGGCACTGTCGACGAAACGGCGTTCGACATCGAGGGCGTCCACGACCTCGACGTTCGTTCGACGGTCGGGGCACAGACGGGAAACCCACCGCAAGAGGAGAGCGATCACGACCTCAAACTCCGGGCGGACGAGAGCGACGGAACGGGGACCGTGACCGACGTGTCGTTCACGTTCACCGGGGACGTCAACGACCTCGTCGACGCAGTGGCGCCGTACGAACTCCGCGAGTTCGACGTCGAGGAAGCGCCACTCGACGAGGTCTTCATGCAGTTTTACGGTGGTGAGGCCAGTGCTTGAACTCGCCACCTACGAGGGGCGAAAGCGGGTCAAGGGGTCGCTCGCGCTCGCGCTCCTCTTTACCGCACTCGCCGGGATGTACACGGGCACGTTCCCGTCGATCGTCGAGGGGATGGACCCCGAGACGCTCGACCAGCTGACGTCGTCGTACCCGGACGCGATGATCGAGGCGCTCAATCTCCAGTCGCTCACGACCATCGAGGGGTATCTCGCCTCCCAGCTGTACACAGTCGGGTGGATACTGCTGGCCGGCCTCTACTTCGGGTACACTGGGGCGGGCCTGATCGCCGACGACGTGGATCGGGGCCGGATGGACGTGCTGCTGTTCCTGCCCGTTTCGCGGTCGCGCCTCGTCGCCGAGAAGTTCGCCTCCGTGCTCGTCCCGCTCGTCGCCATCAACGTCGTCGTTCCGGTCGTCGTGTACGTGGCGTCCCGGGCCATCGGGTACCCGATCGCCGCCCTGGACGTGGTGATGATGCACCTGCTTTCGATCCCGTACCTCCTGTGTTGTGCGGCGATCGGCCTCCTGTTCTCGGTCGTCGTGGATCGAGCCTCGATCGCCCAGCGGAGCGTCCTCGGCGCACTCTTCGGCCTCTTCCTCCTCGAATCGGTCGTGGCCGGCACCGATTTCGGCTGGATCGGGAACGTCGCCCCGATGCACTACCTCGACCCGACTGCGATCCTCATGCACGGCGAGTACGACCTCGTGGCGGCGAGCGTCCTCCTCGTGGCGACGATCGCACTCGTCGGTGCTAGCCAGGTGTGGTTCGCTCGAAAGGATGTGGCATAGGATGCCCCGAACGATGCAACTGATCGAAACCAATGGCGACGCACCGCCAGAACTCGTCCGGGAGGTTCCCACCGAGCTTCTCGCCGACCGGGAACTTTCATTTCGACGCAGCCAGTGCCGACCGCCACGAAGGGGCCGAGGTCGTACTCGTCATCGAGCGCGCCCACTGCTACCACGGCGGACCCGTGGAGGGAGCCGGCCCCCATCGACGGTGGCGAGGAGGAGTCCGACCCGGACCACGAACAGCGTCACGAGGAATGACTCAACCGGTGTGAGCCGCCTGGGCCATTCGATCTACTCGAACGCTTCACGTAGCGTGAGCGCCGGGAAGAGGGATCAAGAATGTTTAACCCATAGGTTTAATATCTCGAACCGGATGTGTTTAACCAGATGGTTGAACAACGGCCGGACGACCTGGACCTCGACGCGGTCTTCAAGGCACTGGGCCACCCGATCCGTCGGGAGATCCTCGAGCAGCTCGCGGACGGGCCGGAGAGCGTCAACGAGCTGGCCGCCCCCCACGACGTGTCGCTGGCGGCGGTCTCGAAGCACCTTCGCGTGCTGGAGGACGCGGGCCTCCTCGACGTCGAGGAGGACGGCCGGGTTCGACGATGTCACCTCGACGCCGCGCCACTGAGTGAGGCGTTCGGGTGGCTGACCCGCTACCGCGTGCTCTGGGAGGACCGATTCGACGCGTTGGCCGACCATCTGGAGAACGAAGACCAATGACAAACGACAACAGCGGAAGCGAGCCGACGACGAACAGCGACCAGAATGACTCACGAAGCATGACCGTGAGCCGCGTCATCGAAGCATCGCCCGAGCGAGTGTACGAGGCGTTTCTCGATCCGGACGAACTCGCCCAGTGGCTGCCGCCGACTGGCTTCTCGGCCCAGGTCCACCACCTGGAGCCCGAGGAGGGCGGGACGTTCCGCGCCACGTTCACCGGAGAAACCGAAGCGCTCGCGGACCAGGGCCACTCCTTCGGCGGCACCTACCGGGAGCTTTCGCCTGGCGAGCGGATCGTCTACACCGAATCCTTCGAGACCGACGAGCCGAGCATGGCCGGCGAGATGACCGTGTCGGTTACCTTCGAGGACGTCCCCGACGGGACCGAGATCACTGTCCGACAGGAGGGCATCCCGGAGGCGATCCCCCCGAGTGACGCCAACGCCGGGTGGAACGACTCGCTCGGAAACCTCGCGGCACTCGTGGAGGAAGACCGATGAGCGATCTAGAAACGAGCGAGACGAGCCTGACGATCCACCGGACGTTCGACGCACCGCGCGAGGGAGTATTCCGCGCATTTACGGAGCGCGAGGAACTGGAGGAGTGGTTCGCTCCGTCACCGGGCGACGTCACGACCGAGGTCGAGGCCTTCACGCCCGAGCCCGACGGCGAGCGTTCGATTCGCTTCCACACGGACGACGAATGGTTCGGTAGTGACGGTGTGTTCGAGGACGTCGTCGAGAACGAACGGATCGTCTACACGGACCAGTGGATCAACTTCCCGGAAGCCGATGTCGACAGCCGCGTCACCGTCGAGTTCACCGACGTCGAGGCCGGCACAGCAGTCGTCCTCACCCACGAACAACTCCCGGAGGGCGACTTCGTCGGTGGCGCCGGGATGGGCTGGGAGATTTCCTTCGACAACCTGGCGGACGTGGTCGAGGAGGCGTAGTCATGCGGAAACTCGTCGTCGAAAACAAGGTCACGCTCGATGGGATCTTCGATAAACAAGCGGAGTGGCAAATGCAGTTCTGGAACGGGCCCGATGAGATGGCGCGCTACTCGAAAGAGCATATCACTGCGTTCGATGCACTGTTGCTGGGCCGCGTGACCTATCAAGGGTTGTCCGCAGTCTGGCCAGCCATGACGGACGACGTCGGGTACGCAGACTGGATCAACGAGATCCCCAAGCACGTCGTCTCGACGACCCTGGACGAAGACGATCTCGAGTGGAACGCACAGCTGATCGCGGAGAACGTCGTCGACGAAATCGCCGCGCTGAAACAGCAGTCGGGAGCGGACATTTTGCTGGTCGGGAGTGGCGAGCTGCTGCAGACGCTCATGGAGCACCGTCTCGTCGACGAGTACCGGTTCATGGTCCATCCCGTCGTTCACGGGAGCGGGACGCAGCTCTTCACCGACGAGAGCGTGCCAGCCGGTCTGGAACTCGTCGAGACGGAGACGATCGGCTCGGGGGTCGTCGATCTCACCTACGAACCCGCGGAAGAAGGCGAGGGAAATCAATGACGGACGACACGACCAACGAAACCGAGATCGAAACGAGCGAACGAACGATGACCGTCCGACGAACGTTCGATGCACCGCGGGAGCGTGTGTTCGAGGCGTGGACGGACCCGGAGCAGGTCGACCAGTGGTGGGGACCGAACGGCTTCACGACCACGACCGACGAGATGGAGGTACGGCCCGGCGGAACCTGGCGGTTCGTGATGACTGGCCCCGACGGCGACGAGTACCCGAACCGGGTCGTCTACGACGAAGTTGAGGAACCCGAGCGCCTGGTCTACACCCATGGCTCTCCCGACGATCCCGAGATGTTTCGGATGACGGTGACGTTCGACGAGCGAGAGGGCGGCACGACCGAACTCACAATGCGCCAGCAATACGAGTCGGCCGCGGCGCTGGACGAGAGCATAGCGGAGTTCGGCGCCGACGACGGCGCGAAGCAGACCCTGGGCCGGCTCGCCAAACACCTGGCAAACGGAGGGACCCCGTAGCATGGGAACCGTCTTCGTCGACATGTCGATGTCGCTCGATGGGTACATCGCCGGCCCGAACGATAGCCGGGAGAACCCCCTGGGTGATGGCGGCGAGCGGCTCCACGAATGGGTGTTCGACCTGGCGGCCTGGCGCGAGCAGCAGGGCCTCGAGGGGGGCGAGACCAACCGGGACGACGAGATCGTGGCGAAATCGATCGAACGGGCCGGCGCCTTCGTGATGGGCCGGCGGATGTTCGACAACGGCGACGGTCCGTGGGGAGACGACCCGTTCGAAGGGCCCTGGGGCGACGACCCGCCCTTCGGCGCGCCAGTGTTCGTCCTCACGCACCACGCCCGGGAGCCGCTCGAGATGGACGGCGGGACGACCTTCCACTTCGTCACCGAGGGAATCGAACGCGCCCTCGAACGCGCCGAGGAGGCCGCTGGCGACGGGGACGTCCGAATCTCGGGCGGTGCGGACGTCGTCCGCCAGTACGTCGAGGCGGGACTCGTGGACGAGATTCAGCTTCACGTCGTTCCCGTACTGTTTGGTGACGGTATCCGATTGTTCGAGCATCTCGGTACCGGGCCGATCGAACTGGAACGAACGTGGGTGGTCGATTCGCCCGACGTCACGCATCTCGGGTACCGGGTCGGAAGGGAGTGACGCCACGACAGGAGAGACAATCATGACACAACCCGAACTCGACCTTCCGGCGGTCGTCTCACGAGACGAATGGCGAGCAGCCCGCATCGAACTCCTCGAAAAGGAGAAGGAACTCACCTGGAAGCGCGACGAACTGAACGCCGAGGCGCCGAAGACGCTTCGAGACACTCGAAGCGCACGACCTGTCGTTTCGAGAGTGAGGCGGGGGAGAACAACGTGAACATCACGGACACGGTGGCCGTCGTAAGTGGTGGCGGCTCGGGGATCGGGCGGGCCACAGTCCTCGCGCTCGCCGAGCGGGGAGCATCGGTCGTCGTCGCTGACGTCGACGAGGAGGGAGGGCGACAAACTGTCGACCTCGTTGACGGGCTGGGCGGCACTGCTGTCTTCACTCGCTGCGACGTCACGGAGACTGACGACCTCGCCGGAGCGTTTGCACTCGCGGTGGATCGCTTTGGCCTGCTCGACATCGCGTTCAACAACGCTGGCATCGCCGGCGGAGACCTGTTTGCCGACGATCCCGGCGACTGGGAGCGCATCGTCGACGTCGACCTCACGGCGGTGATCGATGCGACCCGCATTGCGGTCCGGGAGATGAAGCGGACAGGCAGAGGCGGAGTGATCGTCAACACCGCCTCGCTGATCGGACTGGCACCGATGGCGGACGCCCCTGTGTACGCTGCTGCGAAGGCGGGCGTGGTCAACTTCTCGCGATCGCTCGCGCACCTGGACGATGAATCCGAGATCCGAGTAAACACGATCTGTCCTGAACTCGTCGACACGCCCATGGCCCTCGGTCTCGGCGAAGAGCAATTAGCGGAGCTACGCGCGGCGGACGAAATCCTCGCTCCCGAGGACATCGCGGCCGGGGTCGTGGAACTCATCACGGACGACTCGCGTGCCGGGGCCGTGATGCGCGTCACCGTAGGCGATGGGCGGGGCTACGTATCGACGTGAGAACTGGGAGTGAGAGTACACTAGAGACAAACCAATGACAAACGAAACCGCATTACCGAAGGTCGTATCGAGAGACGAGTGGCGCGAAGCTCGAGAGGATCTACTCGTCGAAGAGAAAGAACTCACCCGCAAGCGAGACGAACTCAACGCCGAGCGTCGTCGGCTGCCGATGGTCGAGATCGACGAGGAGTACGTCTTCGACGGGCCAAACGGTGAATCGAGCTTGCTCGACCTGTTCGAGGGCCGTCACCAACTCATCGTCTATCATTTCATGTTCGACCCGGAGTGGGAAGAGGGCTGCCCGATCTGCTCGTTCCTGACCGACAACATCGGCCACCTCGCCCACCTGCACGCTCGGGACACCACGTTCGCGCTCGTCTCCCGGGCGCCGCTGGACAAGCTGGAGTCGTACAAGGAACGGATGGGTTGGGAGTTCCCCTGGTACTCCTCCCATGGGAGCGACTTCAACTACGACTTCCACACCACCCTCGATGAGAGCGTCGCCCCGGTCGAGTACAACTACGAGATCCTGGATGAGGTCCCAGAGGGCAGCGTGGAGGGGCACGGCCTCAGCGTCTTCCTGCGGGACGGCGAGCGCGTGTTCCACACCTACTCCACGTACGCCCGCGGCGTCGAGGCCCTGCTCGGCACCTACACGCTGCTCGACTACACGGCCCTTGGCCGGCAGGAGGCCTGGGAGGAGCCCCAGGGTCGCAGCGACCAGGAGTACTGGGGCTGGCGCCGCCACGACGAGTACGAAGACTCTGTCAAATGATCACCGCCCCTCTGACGATTCACGGACGATAGATCGAACCCAATCATGACAGATCCCGAAACCGTAAGCGAATACATCGACCAGGCGCCGGACGGAACGCAAGCAAAACTACGCGAACTGCGCGCGTGTCTCCGCGAGGTCGCACCGGACGCCGAGGAGGGCCTGAAGTGGGGCAACCCCGCCTTCTCGCTCGATCGAATCCTGTTCACTACGGCGAATTCAAACACCACATCGGGTTCTATCCCACGCCCGCAGCCATCCAGGCATTCGAGGACGAACTCGACGCGTACGGAACGAGCGAGAGTACGATCAAGTTTCCGCTCGACGAGCCGCTTCCGATAGATCTTATCCAAGAGATTGCCGCATTTCGAGTCACAGACGTCAAAGAGAACGACGCAACGTGGATGTAAAACTCCGATTCCGTCGAACGGCCGTGTCTATGCCCCGATCTCGTTCCTTTTGGATTTCGTGTGTCCCCTCGCCACGCTGTAGAAGATCGTGGTAAGAGCGACCACGTATACCGGGTCGATGGGCTCAAACGGCGTCCCGACGATCTTCAGTACGGTATAGGAGATCAGCAGAGCCACGCCGAGCCACGACGCCGCCATCAGGGCGACGTACGCAGTTCCGTTATCATCGGACCATGCTCTGGGGTCCATACGATCACATCGACTGTCGGGGCCTTAACTTTAGCCACTCCTGACCCCCAGTTCCGCCGGGCGTCGACGCCAGTGAGCACCGAGGATCCTCTAGTGAGCCTGTCGACAGCCCTCGGGAGATCCGAGAATGCCAGCGATAGAGAACGCGTTACGACGGCAGGAAGTCGACGACCTCAAGCTTGTGGAGGAGACTGAGCTTGCCCGGAAGGAGCCACCGTTCGGCGATCAGGCCGTCCTCGAACCGGATGAACGCCATCTGCTGGACCTCGATCTCGCGACCGGTCGGTTCGATGCCCCAGAGGGGCCCTCGTGCGTTCCGCGACTCATGAGGAACATCGCGACTATGTCTCCGTCCACGACGACATCCTCGACCGTCTGTGAAACGTCCAGGAACGCCGTGAAGAAGGCCTCGTAGGACTCTCGAATCGCCGTGTACCCCCTCCTGATTATCGAAGGCGTTGTTGTCAATGGTGTCAACGGCATACAGTTCGTCGAGTAAATCGAGATTCCCATCCCCGAAGGCGTCCTCGAGAATGCGGCGGGCGAGCCGTTCACGTTCTTTCTCCCGGGGAGATAGTGCTGTATCCGTCATCGTGTCTTCGCCCGTTCACAAAAGCCGACGATGCCAGCAGTTTTGTTGATTAAATCGATCTTCGTAAGTCGCCACTCCGGGTCTCGAAACGATCCTACTCCTCGACCACGACGACCTTGCCTACGGGCGGTTCACGAGGCTAGGTCCAACACCAGTGTGGCCACGGCCAGCAGGAGGAACACGTGTTGCCCACTGACCGAGTAGTCGCCAGCGCGTATGTGGACGAAGGCGGCACCGACAAAGTATACGACGAGGCCGACTGCGGCGGCCGTCCCGATCGATGGCACTGGCACGCCGATGCCGATCAGCAGTCCGAACGCGCCCGCTGCTTTCAAGGTGCCCAGTAGAGGCAGCCACGATTCTTTCACGTCTACCTCGGCCATGGATTCGAGGATGGCCTCAGGGGGGCGAAAGAAAGCTGCCGCCGAGATGCCGACAGCGATGATGGTCAGAATACTGATGCCTATGTAAGCGGTGGACGTAGTGAGTGTCATGGTTTGTTCTCGTGCATTATGTTCCGGAGTTCATTCCTCATGTTCCATCTGTGTCTCCGACTGAGCGATCGCACGCAAGCCGTCGGATTCGATTCCGAGCGGAATATTAACGAGGTTAGTGTAGTTTTGAAACGCATTCAGCCACGTGATTTCGACGATCGCCTGCTCGTCGAAATGCTCGCAGAGCGCTTCGAACGTGGCGTCAGAGACGTTCTTCTGGCACGTGACTTCCTCCGCGTACGCCAGTGCTGCTCGCTCCCGATCGGAAAAGAGCGGGCTCGCCTGATACTCCGTGAGCGCGTCGAACTTCTCCATATCGAGATCCTCGCGGATTGCTTCCGACTGCGTGAGATCTACACAAAAGCCGCACCCGTTAATCTCCGAGGTGAACATCCCCACCACGAGCTTGAGTTCGGGCTCGAGCTGAATTCCCTCGTGGAACTTCTGGAGCATGCGGTTAACTTCCAGAGACTCTGACATGCGCGCAGTCACGACTTTCACCGGAGTCGGTACCGTGCCGAACTCCTGTCGCATCGTCCTGTAGGCTGACTGTATTTCGGGTTCATCGGGCTCCTCGATCGGCTCTAGTCTCGGAGTCACGAGGCATCCTCCTCCGTAGGGGTACTCGGTACACGCGCCAAGACGTCAATCGCAGTTGCCATGCGAGGCATAGGTCTGCTACGCCTGACGAGACCACGGACTTGCTCGTGAATATATTCACCCTATTAAGTTCTCTGGGGATCCGTTAAGCCGATCGCCGGCCAACTCCAGTGCGTATGGTTCGCGTACACCTGAAAGTCGAGATCGGAGCAGACGACGACAATTGGCTTGCCGGGGTCTCGACCGATTTCTCTGACGCCCAGTTCACGATTCTAACGAGCCAGCCCGTAGACGATGGCGTGCTCGAACTGGTCGAGGTAACGACACCGGACGGGGACGCTATCGTTCGCCGGTTCGACGACGCACCGGAAGTGCGTTCGTACGACGTGCTCCATTCTGGCGACGGGACGGTGCTGGTCCAGTTGGTGTTTCCGATGTCTTCAACGTATGAAGCGAGGCGTGCGAAGGGGATTCTTCCGCGATTTCCCTTCATCATCCAAGACGGGTGGGCATCCGGTGAACAAACTGCCCCTCAGGAGCAGTTGTCGGAGCTAACTGCCGAGTTAGCGGCGGCTGATATCCCATATGAGATACTGTCGGTAACCCAATCGTACGATTCGAACGGACTTTTGACCGAGCGCCAGCGGGAGGTCATTACTGAAGCGGTCGAACGCGGTTACTACGACAGTCCTCGCGACTGTACGCTCGTCGAGCTTGCAGAAACATTCGGGGTCAATCAATCGGCGGCGAGCGGCGTTCTGCATCGGGCTGAAGGTCGGATTATCAAGAATTTTATCTCATAGGCGGCTGCAAAGAAAGTCGAATTGCGGGAGCTGGGAGTGAGGGCAATCGAGGCCTCATCAGGTGTATGCACATTGTGGCGGTCCTCACGGAGGAGTGGCGTGAGTAGCTTAGCACCACCCGCCGAGCCACACTACGGATTCAACGCGTTAGAAGGGTGAAGCCGATGAACTCGATTCTGGCTTATGGAAGTCGACCTATTCGACTTCGTTGAGCAGTGTCGTCACCTAACTAAACAAGGGTTGGGGAAGCACACGGGCAAGCCCGCCACCGTCGTGTTCGTCCGCTGGGTCCCCGTCGTTCTGCACCGCTTTCGGCTCGAAGATGGCCACAGCCCGACATCATGATAGTAGCGTGTATATGTTCACATAGTACCTTACGGTGTTCTCAAACGAGTAGTAGAATGATGTTAGGAATATCTAATTTGGTCAGGTCGGTACGTTACGAGGCTGTAACTGCATCGGTTAACCTTCCGACGGAGCGTGAGGGTCAGTTCTACGACTTCGATATGCCGGAGGCGACCCAGTAGTTCACCGTATCGACATAAGCAAAAACTCCAATAGTGCTGTAAGGCAGACCGTCGAGCACCTCATCGAAAGCGGGAGCCAATTTAACGTCGAGGAACTCGACAGTATCTACCACGATCAGTTGACAATTGTCAAGATCGATGAAACTGGCACGGTAACTGCTCTGGACAAGGTGGAGAACATGGCGTTCTTTCGCGAAAAACGCGATAGTGGTGCCGAACCGTTGAGCACTGTCGCCGAATTCAACTACGTCGATGCAGATACCAAAGAAGGACATGTGATTGCGAGTCGAGCGTCGCCGCTGGCTGCATCGGCGATGAGTTCGAGTTCCGAGCTCCCGATCGCGTCCGGAACCAGCGCACGTGTCGCTCGTTCTCGAAGGATATCGACGAGCTGGTCGACGGTGTAGCGGCTAAATCGAATGCGCTCGCTTGCCCGGAGCCGACTCGCAAGTCTGTCGTCCAACCCCGCCATGAGTTCGTCTTCTCTGTTCGCGATCAGGATGAACGAGAACTGTGGCAGCCTGTTGAGTTCGTACAGGATAGCTTTGTCCTCCAGTTGGTCGACCTCGTCGAAGATGATCACTGACGGCGACTCGTCATGGTCTCGAAGTCGTTCGAGGAGGACGTCTCGTGGCGTGGACTGGCGGTGGATGTCGACGGTACTCGTTAACTCGTCCAGAATCCGATAGAGTGCCTGGAAGCGCGAGTGATCTTCCCAGCAGTTCACGTAGACGGCTTCGACATCGAAGCGGAGGAATCGACAGGATCCCCCGCTTCCTGGAGATCCGATAGGGAATCGACTGCAGAGACGCACTACTGTTGCTTTTGGGCCCCTCGATGGGTGAGGGGCTCGTCGCGGTCGCGAGCGCTTCAACTAGTGATTCGTATGGCAATTAGTGATATCTACGAGACGACGTTCGACGAGGACGTACAGCCCGACGAACAGTCCGGCCAGTGCCCCGAGTGAAACGGTCGAGTACCGACAAACACGGTCGAAACGGTGTGTAAGGACTGCGGACTGGTCATCGATGAGGAGCCGATCGACCACGGCCCGAAGTGGCGGGACTACGGTGATGGGGATTCGAATCCGGAACGCACCGGTGCCCCGCTCACCCCCGCCCGCCACGACCGCTTCCCCGACGAGCCACTACGTGTAGCGACACGGTTCACGGAGCGAATCTCCCCAGCGAACGACATCGTCACGAAAAACGTCGATCCACGCGGTGGTATCGGAGTATTCCAAAGACACCGTGTGCTCACTCGGAACAATCCACCCATCGACAGATGTACGCGGCGTAGAAGTCGTCTTCGTACGTCGCTTCGAGGATCTCGAACCCGGCCCGTTCGAGGAGGGCTTCGAGCACGAATCCATACGTACTATACTCCTCCCGAAAGTGGACGTACAGCTCCTCGTCGGTGAATATCGTCGATCGATTCTTCTCCTCAAGCCACGACTCGATTTCGGTCCGACTGTCCTGTGGATCGAACGAGAAGACGAAGTCCCGCAAGCGAAAGATGCCGCCCGCTTCGAGCGTGTTCCCGACGTTTTTGAGCGCCTCGATCTTCCAGAAATCGGGGAGGTGGTGGAGTGCGTCCTTCGAGAAGGCGAACGACGCAGGGCCGCCACTGTGGTCGTAGCTCAAGAATCCGTCGTGGACGGTCTCGACGTTCCGCATGCGCCGGTCTTCGATTTTCTCCTCAACCGCATTGAGCATGGTTTCGGAGACGTCGACAGCCACGACGCGGTCACAGTGTTTGGCGACGGCGAGCGGAAACACTCCCGTTCCGGTCCCGAAGTCGATGACCGTATCCTCACGAGAGAGACCGAACTCCCGGAGCACGTCAATTTCCACGGAGGGATCGAACGGCATCTTCTCGTCGAACCTGGCGACCTCCTCGGGGTCGAGGTGTTCTGTCCCTGCGTGCCGTTTTTCGTCTATCGTCCAGCCCGGCCCCATACTGCCAGTACCGACGAGTCAAACCGCCAATATCCTACCGGTGGTATGAGAAAGTGTGTCCGACCCGTCGAACCCCGCCCGAACGTGTGACGACCGGGCCGTAGTGCACGATTGCTTTTCGAGGTATGGCATCATAAAACAGTCAGCATGCTCATATTTCAGCCTCCAGAGTTGCTGGATACAGGTGGACTACGTATTAGTTGACTATACACTTATCCTCCAGAAAGGCGAAGGAGGACACATGTCTGGGGAAGAGAATAACCGGCTGGATTCGAACAAAATGGGCACAGGGATCGCGGCCGGACTCGTAATCGGGATCGCTATTGGAGTGACGATGGATAATATAGGGATGGGAATCGGTATCGGCATGGCACTCGGTGTCGCTTTCGGCGCAGCGTGGAGTCAAGCATAGGGAGACACCACGTGAATTCACATCTTGCTACTGCGTTAGGTACACGGGTGTAGCTACCGACCATTTCCCGCCGATCAGCCGTGCAAGATACGCACACTTATGTTATCGAGGCCAGGAAAATCGTGTGACCGATACGGGCCCTGTTGCAGCACATAGTGACGGCCGACCGGACGCTGCCAGACGGACAGTGCTGAAACCGGTGTCCGGAGACAGCAGCCCGTTACTGCCCCGATCACGGACTCACGAGCGATCGCAGTAGTTTCGACTCCGCCTTCTGCAGGTGCTCCGCCGCGGTGCTGGGCGCACAGCCGATCGCATCCGCGACGTCCTCGTGGGTGGCCGTCCGCGGGATCTCGTAGTAGCCGAGTTCGACCGCCGCCCGAATCGCCTCCCGTTGCCGGTCGCTCAGGGCCGTCTCGACGGCGTCCGGAACCGCCGCGAGGCTCCCGACCGCCGTGACCGAAACCGTGATCGGCTCGGGGAACTCCTCCAGCGCGGACTGGATCGCCGCCGACGGGCCGAACACCGAGTACGCCACCGTGCCGTCGGGCAGATACTCGACCGGCGGAAGGGCGACGACGGGGCTCCGATCCAGCAGGTCGAACAGCTCGCGGAGCCGCCGGTTCGTGGCGTCCCGGACGTAGACGTAGAACGCGTTCGGCTCGGCCGCCGTCAGCTCGAAGTCGACGACCGCCGGTATCTCCGCGACGTCCTCGCGGAACGTTTCGGCGTCCCCCTCCACGTAGTGCATGATGCCGAGTTCCTCCCCCGAGTAGTTCCAGTGCATCGCCCTCGCCCGCTCGAGGTAGGGGGCGTTGACGAGGAGGTCGTACATCGGGTGAATCTCGGCTTCCCGTCCCCCCGCATCGAGCGTCAGGCGAACGTGCTTCATACCGTCGTCCAGACGCCGACCGACGGTTAAACCCCCGACTGTGCTATCGCGCAACGACCTCGGGGGCGGGACACGTTCGGTCACACGTGGTGAACGTGTTCGTGACGGGCGCGTCCGGCGTCCTCGGGAAGCGACTCGTCGAACGGCTCGCCGACCGAGGCCACCGGGTGTACGGCCTGGTCCGGGACGAGTCGGGGGCCGAAATCGTCGCCGCCCGCGGCGGCACCCCCCGACGGGGAGACGTGCTCGACCGCGCATCGCTCGAACGGGTCGTCCCCGACGTCGACGTGCTCGTCCACGCCGCCACGTCGATTCCGACGGCGAGAAAGCCGTCCGCGGCGGCCTGGGAGCGGAACGACCGCGTTCGACTCGACGGCGTCAGGAACCTCGTCTCGGTCGCGGGCGACCGGCTGGAACGGGTCCTCTTTCCGAGCGTCGTCTGGGTCGCCCGTCAGCCCGACGGCGAACGGTTCGACGAGACCGCGGACCGCCATCCCGACCGGACCTCACGGTCCGCCGCGGCCGTCGAGGATTTCCTGACCGGCGAGAGCGACGACGGGCGGTTCGACGTCACCCTCCTCCGGTGTGGGTTCTTCTACGCGCCCGACGCGGCCCACACCCGCCAGTTCGGTCGGTCGCTGCTCTCACGCGACTTTCCGATCGTCGGCCGGGGCCCCCTGGGGCGCGGCGACGCACGGCTGTCGTTCCTGCACGCGGACGACGCCGCCCGAGCGTTCGCCACGGCCGTCGACGCCGACGTCTCCGGATCGTATCACGTGGTGGACGACCGGCCGACCACGCTCGCCGACTTCCTCACGACGCTCGCGGGGAAACTCGCCGCTCCCGCCCCGCGCCGGCTCCCGGCGTGGCTCGCCCGGTTCGTCATCGGCGCCGAGAACGCGGCCCTGCTCTTGAAGCCGATGCCGACGTCGAACGACCGGTTCACGGCTGCGACCGGCTGGGAGCCGACGTATCCCAACTGTGAAAACGGTCTGGAGCAGGTGGCGTCGACGTGGGAGGCCGACGGGACGCTCCGGGAAACGGACGGCGGGTACGCCTGGACTGACGGGTGAACTCGGACCCCGTCGAAATGGAGGCGTTTGGGGTCGTGCTGGCTGAGCGTCCGAACTACCCCGTGGTTCACGAGCGTCGATGTCGGGAAACTGCGGCGCCCCACGACCGCGGACAAACTGTATTAGGAGCTACCGTTCCGACGGGGCGGCATGGAGTTCGACCTTCCCAGGGCGGGTGGCGCCCTGGTCGCGCTCGTCGTCATCGGCGTCGGCGGACTGATCGCGGGCGACGTCATGCCCGTCGGGACCGTGCTCACGATGGTGCTGCCGTCGATGGCCGTCTTCGGGGCCGTCGCGTTCTGGCTCGGGATGAAACACGGCGAGTACCGCTCCCTCCGGTAACTAGTTCGACGCGAGACGATCGGCGGAGACGGAGGGCCCCGACCGTCACGACCCCGCCGGGCCCCAATGTTTACGTCACCGACCGTTCCATCCGGGCCAATGGACCGACGGGAGTTCCTGAAACTCGGCACGCTCGGGACGGGAGCCGTCGCCGGGTGTAGCCGGCGGCTGCCCGGCGGGGTATCGGGGGCGAGCCCGACCCCCGCGACGCCGGTCTGGACCCCGAGCGAGCCGCCGGAAGCGCTGGCTCCCTCCGAGGTCATCGGCGTCACGCACTCGAACGGCCAGTACCACCTGACCGACGGGGACTTCCTCAACGAGGGTGCCGAACGGCTCTCGACGCTCGGGACGAACGTCATCAAGGTCTGGTTCCACCGCGTCGACGAGAAGTACTCGTACAACAGCGACTGGAGCGGAGTCGGCCCGTCGCTGGTCGACGTCGCCAGGTCCCGGTACATGCGGGAGCTGTTCGAAGGGTCGTTCTCGACGTACGTCCTCCTCGCGCACTCCTCGACGTGGGGCGAGTGGCTGGGGTTCCAGAACGGCATCACCGACCGCGAGATGCGCACGGTCCGGAGCCGGTTCGAGGAACTGACGCGGCACCTCTTGACGACGTACGACGGCACCGGGAAGACGTTCGTCCTCCAGCACTGGGAGGGCGACAACCTCGCCCAGGGGAACCCGAACGACCCGCTTCCCGACGGGATCGCGGGGAACTTCCGACGGTGGCTCACCGCCCGCCAGGAGGGCGTCGAGCGGGCGCGGAACGCGGTCCCCAGCGACGTCACGGTGTTGCACGCCCCGGAGGTGAACTTCGTCCTCGACGCGAAGAACGACGGGACGCCGCGGCTCATTAACGAGGTGATCCCGGAGGTCGACGTCGACCTCGTCTCGTACTCGGCATGGGAGCTCGGTGATCAGCTCGCCGGCTACCGCTGGGCACCGGGTCACAACGGGCGGCGGCAGTTCGACGAGGCGGAGTCGGTGATCACGGAGACGCTCGAGTACGTCGAGTCGCAGGCGCCGGAGCCGAACGACTACGTGGCCGGGGCGCTCTCCGAGCGCCAGTCCAACGTCTATCTGGGCGAGTTCGGCTCGCCCCTTCAGCGACACGGTAGCGAGCGGGCGATGCGGATCATCCGACCCGTGCTCGAACACAGTCTCGACTGGGGGGTCCGGTGGGCGCTCTACTGGCAACTGTACTGTAACGAGAAGACGGTCGAGGGGGACGTCACCGCGAACGACGACGTCCAGGGCTACTACCTCGTCAGGCCCGACGGGACGCGCGCCCCGACGTGGGACTACCTCTCAAGTGTGCTCGACAGGGACGTGACCTACTGAGCGGGCTCGGCGCGCCCCGGTGCTGGCCACGCCTGCCGAACGAGAGCCAGGAGCGGCGACGTGCGACCGGTACCGCCCGAACCCCCCGCGTGGCGACGTGGCTGCACCGGTCGGCGTGGTGGAACCGACGGACTCGACGGGCGCGGTTCGCGCGCTGAGAATCGGCGCCGAACGTTTTTACGGCTCGTCCGTACCGATCCGAGCGATGAACGACGACGTCAGTGGGTGGCCGAGCGCGCTGCTCGGCGAGGTGTACACGGAGTTGACGGGGAAGACCGTGACCGTCGAGCAGGAGGAGACGACCGGCATCGTCCCGAACATCGTCGGCGTCGACGACCGCGGTCGCTACGTCCACGTGAAGTTCCGGGTCCCCCGGTCCACCTCCCGCGCCGAGCCGAACTCGGCCATGGTCCAGCGCGACGAACTGCTGGCGGAGACCCACGAGCGCGACGCGATCACGACCGAGGAGTAAGACTCGACGACGGACGAATCGGACTCCACGGCGGACGACGGGCGAGCAGAACTCCACGGCTGCTGGACGGCGAGGGTGGCCGGGGGCTCCGGCCGACGAGGTGGCGGGGCGAGGCGTCAGCGCCCGGGGACGAACCGACTACCGAACCGCGCAACCCACCTCAGTCGTCGGGCGCGGTCGTCCACGGGTCAGCGAGCAGCGAGTAAATGAGGACGCCCGCGAACACGGTGACGACGTAGGGCCACGTCGGCCACCCGGTCGCCCGAAACAGGAGTGAGACCGCGACGACCCACACGAAGGTGGCTCCCAGGTCACGCAGGACGAGCTGCCAGGGTACCGACCGGTGAACCGCGTCGAGTCGATCAGAAACCCGCGAGGCGTCGGGCATGGTCACCGTCGTCCGTACGGCCTCACGAGCCAAAAGTCCGGCTCAAAAGTGACAGCCGAACGCGTCGAGCAGGTGGTGTGCGGCGGTCCCCCAGACGAAGTCCGCCCCCGACCACCACGACCGGGCGTTGTTGATGCTCCCGACGAGGACGCACTCCCCGGGACGTTCGGGGTCCTCGTGGAACGTCACGGAGCCGCTGTCCCCGTCGAGGATGCTCCGCGCGTCGCCCCACTTGACCTGGCCGAGCTTGCAGGCCTTCCCCGAGTAGCAGGTCACGCCGTCGATCCCTCGGATCCTGCCGGTCGTTCGACCCGACAGCGCGCCGACCTTGGTGAGCGGCTCCCCGCGTGCGACGAGGTCCGCCAGCCCGAGCTTCGTGTACTGGCCGATGACTCGCGACGGCGTCGCCCGTTCGATGGCCGATGCCGGACGGAACCCCTCGACGGGCGCGACGCGGACGACGTCCGCCAGCGGGTACCCCCTCCGGACGTCCCCGACGTGGCGGCCGTCGTCCCGGTAGCGGACCGACAGCGGTTCGCCGCGGTGTTCGGTCTCCTTCGTCCCCGAGGCGCCGAACACGTGGTTCGAGGTCGCAAAGAAGCGCGACCCGCTCTCGGCGTCGAACAGCGCCGGCGCGAGCGTGCCGAACGAGCCGCCGGCGGTACAGACGACGCCGCCGGGGACGCGCCCGCGCGCCAGATCGGACACCCGGTAGGCGTCCGCGAGGGCGGTCTCGGGGCCAGGTTTCGGCGGGATCGCGTCGACGAGGTTCACGTCGACCGCGACGCCCTCCGCCACGTCCTCGAGCGTCGCGGAGACGCGCTCGTCGGTCGCGTCGACCCGGATCGACGCCGCCGGTTCGGCGAGCGTGCCCGGCACGACGAAGGAGCCGATCAGCGGCGAGAGGCCCGCCTCGAGGATCTCCGCCTGCACCTCGAACGCGAGCCTGAGGCTCCGGTACCACTCGACCGGCACCTCTCGCGTTCGGGGTTCGAGCGTGTTCGATCCCGGTTCGGGCCGGGCCATCGCGTAGGTGATCGTCTCCGTCCGCCCCGCCGAGACGTAGTCCGTGCCGAACCCCCAGACGAGGCCGGCGCTCGCGCCGACGCTCACTCCCGTCTGTAGCAGTTGGCGTCGCCCGACGTGGACGCTCGTGTCGCCGTCGGACCCGGACGGGGCGCCGGCGTCGCGATCCTGGCCTTCCACTCGGGGCAGGTTTCGACGTCCACGCATAACTCGCTTCGCCCGGCATCTGCCGAGCGTTCACGGCATCGGGGGTGTACGGCCCGGGCCGGCCGTTCTGATCGAGCCGGACTGGGTCACCCGGCGTTCCCTCACAGCCCACCATCCTCACACGGATGAACCGACGCGAGTTCGTGAGAACAGCCGGTGGCGCGACCACGGTGACCGCCGCTGGGAACGTTGACCCGGCTTCATCCCGGTCACGATGCGGTGAATCGGCTGGTCCGTGGGCCTGCTTACATGGCGAACACAGTTTCAGTCAGCACGGACAGTCCATCCGTCGTTCAGCAGTCTGTATACCGCCCAACAGCAGTTCCAGTTCGTCGTGACCCCGGTACCGCACCGTTCTGCTTCTCGGGTCGTACTCGACGGCGCCCACGTCCGCCAGTTTGGGGAGGGTACTGTGGTGCAACTGGATGGCGATCCGTTCCGTGTCTTTCGTTCCATACTCGTTCAGTTCATCTGCGAGCTCCGCAACCGAAGCCATATCGTCCGATGTGGATTGGAAGTAGTCGAGCGTAGCGCGGCTCTCCTCTGTCGCAAGGGTACTCAGAAGCTGACTCATCCTGTCGGGGTGGGTCGATTGCTGGCGGTCCATGTGGATTCGGTTGTACGGCTCAGTGGCCATCTGAACTGTGTATGCGAACCCACGTGGGGAGACCCACGGGAATGGACGGCTATCGCCGTCAGAACGACGTCCACTGCGTGTGCGAGCGGACGCATACTCTGTTCCGACGTCATCTCGAACGTCCCCAGGACAGTTAAGAGGCATATTCACTCGTATCCTCACACAGCAACCGGAACATGATGTGCACATCTCCCGTACCGATCGGTAGCGAGTTCGATCACGATCGGTCACGGTCGTGGACGATACGCGCCGGGAAGCGCTCACGAAACCGCGTCCACCACCGGCGTGAGCCGACGAACCACCGCAGCTCCGCTCGGGTCGAGCCGCCACCGTCGCGCTCCGGCCGCTGGCCGGAGCGGGCGGGCCGACAACCGGCGTTGGCTCCGCGTGGGTCCACCGCCCCGATTTATACCTATTCCTTCCAGGACGATCTGTGGATTTTATCACCGGTTCACGACACTGTCGAGACACGAGAGCCACGACGGAGTCTCCCCCCTCCAGTTCGGCTCCACCGGGTCGACGCGAGCGCTCGCGTCGTCACCGGACGCGGCGAACGGCGGCCGCCCCCCGAGGCGCGAACCGACGGACTCACAGCCCCCTACCCGATGCAAACCGCCCTCTCACGACGTCAGGTGTTGTCCCGAACCGCCGCAGCCGGTGTCGGAACGGCCGTCGCCGCCAGCGGGCTCGCACGCGGCGAATCCGCGACGACCCGGCAGGACGGCCTCGAAGCACTGCTCGACGAGACCGCGAACCGGGCGTTGACCGACCACGACGCCGGCGGATTGACGGTCGCGGTCGTCGACGGCGACGACGTCCTCACGAAGGGGTACGGCCACGCGTTTCGGAGCGAGGACGTGCCGGTCCGGGCCGACGAGACGCTCTTTCGCGCCGGCTCGGTGTCGAAGGTGGTCACGTGGTCGGCGGCGATGCAGCTGGTCGACCGCGATCGGATCGACCCGGACGAACCGGTGAACGACTCCCTCGAGGCCGTCGACCTCCCGCGGCGGTACGACGACCCCATCACGCTCGAACATCTCGCCACGCACACGCCGGGCTTCGAGGTCCGTGGCTGGGGTGATTCGGTTCGGGACCCCGAGTACGTGCGTCCGCTCGCGGAGTCGGTTTCGACCGACGTCCCGACACGCGTCCGGCCGCCCGGCGAACTCCCCCAGTACACGAACTACGCCGCGGCGCTGACGGGCCAGTTGATCGCGGACGTCACCGGCGAGACGTTCGGAACCTACGTCACCGAGAACGTCCGTGACCCGCTGGGGATGACGAACAGCACGTTCGACCCCGCGCCGCCCGGCCTCGTCCCGGCCGAGGGAACGGCCGTCGAAGACGTCGTGAGCTTCTACTCCGACGTCGCTCCCGCGTCCGGGTTTCACACGACCGGCGCGGACATGGCGCGGCTGCTCCGGGCGCACCTGAACGCCGGCGTCGTCGACGGTGAACGGGTCCTCTCGGCCGACGCGGTCGAGGAGATGCACCGGCGGTGGTACACGCCCCACGAGGCGGTCGACGGGATGGCGTTCGGCCTGTTCGAGCAGTCCCGCGGGGAGACGCGACTGGTCAGACACGGCGGCGCAGTCCCACAGTTCTCATCCGAATTCGCGCTGCTTCCCGACGACGGAGTCGGCCTGTTCGTCGTCGCCCACGGCGAGGAAGCGTCCGGGGCGAAGCAGGTCGTGGTGGACGCGCTGTTCGAGCGGTTCGCGCCGACTCAATCGACCGGCGAACGGCTCACGCCGTCGGGACCGCCCGAGCGCGCCGACGAACTCGGCGGCCGGTATCGCTCCGTCAACACGACCGACAACGCGACCGCCGAGAAGCCCGTCTTCGGTCTCTTCACCGGGCGGCCGATCGACGTTCGAGTCGCCGACGACGGCCGGCTGATAACCGAGCAGGGGGACGGACGGGAGGAGTGGGTGGAGATCGACCCGCTCGTCTTCAGGCACGTCGAGGCGGATGCGACGCTGCTGTTCCGCGAGGACGGCGGCGACGTGACACACCTGCTGGACGGACTGAGCGCCTACGAGCCGATCGGCTATCACGAGCAGTTGTCGACTCAGGGACGGCTCGCGGCCCTCGCCGCGGTGACCGTCCTCACCGGCCTCGTCGGCTGGCCGGCCGCCCGCGGCTGGCGTCGGTATCGCGGGGGCGACTCGCCGCCGCCGCCGCTCACCCGTGCGCGGTGGGTCGCCGGTGCGGGCGTCGCCGGCACCGCACTGTTCGTCGCCGTCCTCGTCGCGACGAGCGTCGCGGTGGCGGCGACGGACGGGCCGACCCTGTTCAATCGTCCACCGGGGTGGTTCGAGGCCGTGTTCGTCGTGCCGACGGCGGGCGTCCTCGCGACCACCGCCGCGGTCGGCCTCGCGGGGCGGGCGTGGCTCCGAGCCGAGTGGTCGCTTCCCGCTCGCCTGCACTACTCGGCGGTCGTCGTCGCGTCCGCCGCCCTGTACTGGCTCCTGCAGTACTGGAACCTGCTCTGGATCCGCGTGGGCTGATCGCCGTTCGCTCGCCCGGTTTCACGCCGTGATCGGGCGCCGATCGGATCGAATCAGCCGACCCTCACGCGACACGGTTTCCCGTCCGGTCTCGTAGTGAGGACCCAGTTTGGGGCGTCGAGTGGGCCGTTCACGGGAACGACTCCGGAGCGATGGCGATCGACTCCCGGCGAACGTCGCCTACGAGAGGTGGGCGGTGACGTCCGTCGAGGAGATCATCCCGACGTAGTCGTCGTCGACGACCGGGAGGTGTTTGATGCCGTACGTCGCCATCATCGCGGCGGCCTCCTCCATGTAGAGTTCCGGGGAAGCGGTCTCGACGTCGGTCGTCATCACGTCGGCCACGGTGAGGACGGAGGTGTCGCGGCCGTCGGCGACGGCCCCGAGCACGTCCGTGCTGCTGACGATCGATCGTGGCGAGGTGAGCACGACCAGCGCGCTGATCCCCTCCTCCTGCATCCGCCGCGCGGCTTCCTCTACCGTCGCGTCCTTCGAGATCGTCTCCAGCGGCGTCGACATGACGTCGGCGACGGTCGGCCTGGGTTCGGCGGTCATATCGACCACGTGGGACGCTGCAGGTATGGAAGTTCCCCTTCTCCCGGTCGGTCCCGCTGAGGGACCCGCCCTCCTCTCCGAACCGCGGCGGGGCCGCTGCTCCGGTTCTACCGCCAGGCGTATCGACCGCACGACGGGTGGCTCGAAGCACGAACAGAAGCAGGCCCGTCCGGGAGACGCCCCCGGAACGGGCTGCCGGAGTACTCGTTCCCATGTATGCCAGCGTGGGGCCCACGGAAGCTATGGCAACGGCGGTCACTGCCGAAGGCTCGCGATACACGCCCTCAGCCGGATGGCCTCATCGGGCGCCCGTCGTCGGCATCGGACGCTCCCGTGGCAGACCGACGTTCGGACACGGGACCGGTGAGTCGAGAGTCGATTAGTCGTCGGGGTTCGACGACGCGGACGGGGCCGCCGATCGGAACGGCCGGCCCCGACGCCCCAGCGTAACCTATTTACCTGATACCGCCCGAAAATTCGTCACGGACGTCGACCCGTCCATTCTTCGTTCGCCCATCGGTTCGCCGCCGCCACGGTGGCGTCGTTCGATGGCACTGCTCCGAGATGCGCCGTGCCGGATGCCGCCGTCGGGGGGAGCCGTGGGTGTCCCCGACGGGCCGGCCGCACCCTCTCTATCCATGAACGAAATGAACGTCCCCCGTTCGGCGCGTGGAGCGGACCTCGTCGACCACACGGTTTACGCGCGGGGTCGACCCGGTTCGACCGACCTGAACGGGGAGATCGCGCTCGCCGAGTGCCCTCGATGTGGAGCCTGGACCTCCCCGGAACGGGCGCTGTCGCGGCTCGGCCGCCGGTCGAACTGGTCCCCATCACGCCGGCGGGGCGAGTAGCGATGGACGGGACCCCCTCCCCGGCCGGCGACCCTGACGGCACGCTGGCGGTCGAGTTCCCCGACGGCCTCACGACCGGGTCGACCGTGCTGGTCGCGGGGACCCGGGAGCCGTCGTTGGCCGCCGTCTGCCTCCGCGCCCTCCATCGATACGGGCGGGCCGGCGACGGCGCGCTCGTGGTCACGACCGCCGACGCCGCCGGCCACGCCATCGAGACGTACGAGCGGCTCCCGTCCGGGACGGGTCGGCCGTCGCTCGGGCTCGTGGACACGAGCGGCGGGCGCGAGTCAGTCTCCGCCCCGTACGGCGATCAGCCCGTCCTCTCCACGCCGTCCCCGGGCGACCTCGAACGCCTGGTCGTCGCGCTCTCGGACCTGTCCCGGACCGTCGGTTCGCCGGACGGCACACGACACCTGGTCGTGCGATCGCTCACGCCGATTCTCGACGCCGCGGCGACCGACCACGTGTGTACGGTGCTGGAGCGAATCACGGGGCTCCGATCGGCCGACGGGCTCTGTCTGCTCGGCGTGGACTACACGGCCCACGACGAGGTGACGATGGAAGCGGTCGCCGAGACCGTGGACGGCGTGCTGTGGGTGACCCGATCGGACCCGGACCGGCTCGGGTTCGAGTACCGGCCGACGAGGGGGCGCCTCGCACCCACGAACGTTGATCAGGGCCGAGACGGCTGAGGGGCCGACCTTGGCCGTGGAGTTCGGAGTGACACCGTTCGATCGCCCGGTGGACCGTCCCCGCCGACCGATGAACGTTCGTCTGTTCACCCCCAGGGGTTCGAGCGCGATGCGGGTATCGGCTCAGGTGCGACTCTCTATTCGTCCGTGGCGGGACTCACAGGTCGGTCGGCCCCGTCCTGGTGTCCCGGACTCGCTCGTCGAACACCGATCGCTCGCCGTTCGACGACGTCAGAAAGCGCCCGGAGCGGGATTTGAACCCGCGTCACGACCGTGACAGGGTCGTATGATGGGCCACTACACCATCCGGGCTTACTGCACTCACTCGTATCCGAGGTACGTAATTAAGGCTTGTTATCCACCGCCGGCGTGTCCCCCGATACCACTCGGCGCAAGGTTGAAGAGGCACGTCGCCGATTGTTCGCCCGTACTACCCTGCGGGTCGACTAGCGTCGCGTCCCGGACGACTTGACAAGCGTTAAATGTCTGAGTCGTATAGTGCGCCGTAGTATCTCGTGACAACTTCTCCCCAGCCGGACAGGCCGACGCCGAACGCCACCACCACCCACTCATGGTAAACGTAAGCGAACACGAACTGGTTCCGGACCACAGCGTCCTCGACGATCCCGAGCGCGTCGAGGAGGTCCTCGAGGAGTACAACGTGAAGAAAACAGACCTGCCGAAGATCACGCGGACGGACCCCGCGCTCCCCGACGAGGCGGAGGTCGGCGACGTCATCCGCATCGAGCGCGACTCCCGCACCACCGATCAGGCGGTCGTCTACCGACTGGTGGTAGAATGAACCGGGAGGCGCGACGCGAGGTGTCCCGGGAGTACTTCTCCCAGGAACGGCTCGCGGCACACCACTTCCGGTCGTTCAACAACTTCCTCTCGCGGGGCATGCAGCGCGTCGTCGACGAGAAGGAGACCATCGAGACCGACATCGGCGACAAGGAGGGACAGGAGCCCGTCTACGTCGAACTCGGCGACGTGCGCATCACGACCCCGCGCGTCCGCGAGGCCGACGGCTCCGAGGAACTGCTCTACCCGCAGGAGGCCCGCCTCCGCAACATCACCTACTCCGCCCCGGTGTTCATGGAGATGAAGGTCATCCGCGGCGGCGAGGAGGAGCCGGAGACGGTCGTCGACCAGACCGAGACGAAGGTCGGTCGGATGCCGATCATGGTCGGCTCCGAGAAGTGCAACATCGCGGGCTTTTCCGACGACGAACTCGTCGAGATCGGCGAGGACCCCGTCGACCCCGGCGGCTACTTCATCGTCAACGGCTCCGAGCGGGTGCTGATGACCTCGGAGGACCTGGCGCCGAACAAGATCCTCGCCGAGTACGACACGAAGTACGGCGACGAGATCCAGGTCGCCAAGACGTTCTCCCAGCGCCGTGGCTACCGCGCCCTGGTCCTCTGTGAGCGCAACCGCGAGGGGCTGCTCGAAGTGAGCTTCCCGTCGGTCTCCGGCTCGGTGAACTTCGTCACCCTCGTCCGTGCGCTCGGGCTCGAATCCGACGAGGAGATCGTCCACCGCGTCTCGGACGACCCCGAGATCGTGAAGTACATGCTGGAGAACCTGGAGGAGGCCGAAGTGCAGACCGAGGAGGAGGCCATCGAGACCCTCGGCGAGCGCGTCGCCTCGGGCCAGGGGAAGAACTACCAGCTCAAGCGGGCGAACTACGTCATCGACCGCTACCTCCTCCCGCACCTCCACGAGGAGGGCATCGAGGACGAGGAGACCCGCAGCAACAAGGCGTTCTACCTCTGCCGGATGGCCGAAGCCTGCTTCGAACTCGCGCTCGGCCGGCGCGAGTCCGACGACAAGGACCACTACGCGAACAAGCGGCTCAAGGTCTCGGGCGACCTGATGACCGACCTGTTCCGGACGGCGCTGAACAAGCTGGCCCGGGACGTGAAGTACCAGCTCGAACGTGCGAACATGCGCAACCGGCAGCTCACCGTCAACACGGTGGTTCGCTCGGACGTGCTCACCGAACGGCTCGAACACCCCATCGCCACCGGGAACTGGGTGGGCGGCCGCTCGGGCGTCTCCCAGCTCGTCGACCGGACGGACTACATGGGCGTGCTCTCACACCTTCGTCGCCTCCGCTCGCCGCTCTCGCGGTCCCAGCCGCACTTCGAGGCGCGCGACCTGCACGCGACCCAGTGGGGTCGCATCTGTCCCTCCGAAACCCCGGAGGGGCCCAACTGCGGGCTCGTGAAGAACTTCGCGCAGGCGATGGAGCTCTCACAGAACATCGAGGACGAACAGGCACTCAAACGTGAACTCGCGTCCATGGGCGTCGAAGGGATGCCCGGCATCGAGGGCGTGGACCGCGCATCAGCGGACGACTAAACATGGCTCAGGCACGAGAAGCGAAAGTATACGTCAACGGGAGCCTGGTCGGGACACACCCCGACCCGAACCAGCTCGCAGCACAGATCCGGGAGGCGCGTCGGCGCGGCGACGTCTCCGATACGGTGAACGTCTCGGTGCGGGAGCGCACCGGCGAGGTCATCGTGAACGCCGACGCCGGGCGCGCCCGGCGGCCGCTCATCGTCGTGGAGAACGGCGAGCCGATGCTCGACGACGAGCACGTCGAGGCGATGAACGACGGCGAGATCGAGTTCGAGGACCTCGTCGAGCACGGCCTCGTCGAGTTCATCGACGCCGAGGAGGAGGAAAACATCCTCGTCGCCGTCGACGAGGACGACATCACCGAGAACACCACCCACCTCGAGATCGACCCGCAGCTCATCTTCGGCATCGGCGCGGGCATGATCCCGTATCCGGAACACAACGCCAGCCCGCGGATCACCATGGGCGCGGGGATGATGAAGCAGTCGCTCGGGCTCCCCTCGGCCAACTACCGCATCCGGCCCGACACCCGGCAGCACCTGATGCACTACCCGCAGCTGTCGATGGTGAAGACCCAGACGACCGAGCAGATCGGCTTCGACGAGCGCCCCGCCGCGCAGAACTTCGTCGTCGCCGTCATGTCCTACGAGGGATTCAACATCGAGGACGCGCTGGTCATGAACAAGGGGTCGGTCGACCGCGCGATGTCGCGCTCGCACTTCTTCCGCACCTACGAGGGCGAGGAGCGGCGCTACCCCGGCGGCCAGGAGGACCGCTTCGAGATCCCCTCCCAGGACGTCCGCGGCGCCCGCGGCGAGGACGCGTACACCCACCTCGACGAGGACGGCCTCGTCAACCCCGAGACGAAGGTCGACGAGAACTCGGTCCTGCTCGGGAAGACGAGCCCCCCGCGGTTCCTCGAGGAGCCCGACGACATGGGCGGGCTCTCCCCCCAGAAGCGCCGCGAGACGTCGGTCACGATGCGTTCCGGCGAGGACGGCGTCGTCGACACCGTGACGCTGATGGAGGGCGAGGACGGCTCGAAGCTCTCGAAGGTCTCGGTCCGGGACGAGCGCATCCCCGAACTCGGGGACAAGTTCGCGTCCCGGCACGGCCAGAAGGGCGTCGTCGGCCACCTCGCCCCCCAGGAGGACATGCCGTTCACCGAGGACGGCGTCGTCCCTGACCTGGTGCTCAACCCGCACGCGCTCCCCTCGCGCATGACGGTCGGCCACGTGCTGGAGATGCTGGGCGGCAAGGTCGGCGCGCTGGAGGGCCGGCGCGTCGACGGCACCGCGTTCCAGGGCGAGAACGAGGACGAACTCCGCGACTCGCTGGAGGAGCACGGCTACAAGTCCTCCGGAAAGGAGGTCATGTACTCGGGCGTCACCGGCGAGAAGATCGAGGCGGAGATCTTCGTCGGCACCATCTTCTACCACAAGCTGTACCACATGGTGTCGAACAAGCTGCACGCCCGATCGCGCGGGCCGGTGCAGGTGCTCACCCGCCAGCCGACCGAGGGGCGCGCCCGCGAGGGCGGGCTCCGCGTCGGCGAGATGGAGCGCGAGGTGCTCATCGGACACGGCGCGGCGATGGCGCTGAAGGAACGGCTGCTCGACGCCTCCGACCGCGAGACGGTGTACATCTCGGAGGAGACCGGCATGGTCGCGGTCGAGGACCGCGAGCAGCGCCGGATCTACGACCCGATCACGGGTGACGAGGACGACATCCACGAGATCGAGGTCAGCTACGCCTTCAAGCTCCTGCTGGACGAGATGAAGGCGCTCGGCATTCGACCGACCCTGGAACTGGAGGACGCTGTATAACAATGGCTGGTCAGACACCCAAGGAGATCGGGGCCATCAAGTTCGGGCTGATGGACCCGGAGACGTACCGCGACATGTCCGCTACGAAGGTGATCACGGCGGACACGTACGACGACGACGGCTACCCCATCGACATGGGGCTGATGGACCCGCGGCTCGGCGTCATCGACCCCGGGCTGGAGTGTCGCACCTGCGGACAGCACTCCGGGTCGTGTAACGGCCACTTCGGCCACATCGAACTCGCCGCGCCGGTCATCCACGTCGGCTTCACGAAGCTCATCCGCCGGCTGCTCCGCTCGACGTGCCGCGAGTGCGGTCGGCTCGCGCTCACCGACGAGGAGAAGGAGGAGTTCTCGGCGAACCTGCAGCGGACGAAGGACCTCGGCGGCGACCCGACGGACGTGCTCAAGTCCGCGGTCCGCCAGGCCCGGAAGGCCTCGACGTGCCCGTACTGCAGCGCGCCCCAGGCCGACATCAAACACGAGAAGCCGACCACCTACTACGAGGTGCAGGACGTGCTCTCGGGCGAGTACTCCGAACTCATCGCCGAGGCGATGCAGCCCGACGAGGACGACGAGGACGACGAGGGGATGGCACCGCCCGAACTCGCGGAGGAGACCGGAATCGACCTCTCGCGGGTCAACGACATCCTCTCGGGCGAGTTCCGCCCGCGACAGGAGGACCGCAAGGCGCTGGAGAAGGCGCTCGACGTCGACCTCACCGAGGAGGACATGAACAAGCTGATGCCCTCGGACATCCGCGACTGGTTCGAGGACATCCCCGGCGAGGACCTGGAGGCGCTCGGCATCGACCCCGAGGGGTCCCGGCCCGAGTGGATGATCCTGACCGTCCTCCCGGTCCCGCCGGTGACGGCGCGTCCCTCCATCACGCTGGACAACGGCCAGCGCTCGGAGGACGACCTCACCCACAAGCTCGTCGACATCATCCGCATCAACCAGCGGTTCATGGAGAACCGCGAGGCGGGCGCCCCGCAGCTCATCATCGAGGACCTGTGGGAGCTGCTCCAGTACCACGTGACCACGTTCGTCGACAACGAGATCTCGGGCACCCCGCCCGCGCGCCACCGCTCTGGCCGCCCGCTGAAGACGCTCTCCCAGCGCCTCAAGGGCAAGGAGGGGCGCTTCCGCGGGTCGCTCTCGGGCAAGCGCGTGAACTTCTCTGCCCGGACGGTCATCAGCCCGGACCCGACGCTCTCGCTCAACGAGGTCGGCGTCCCCGAGCGCGTCGCGAGCGAGATGACGCAGGTGATGAACGTCTCCGAGCGGAACGTCGACCGGGCGCGACGCTACGTCGCCAACGGCCCCGAGGGCCACCCCGGCGCGAACTACGTGAAGCGGCCCGACGGCCGCCGGCTGAAGGTGACCGCGAAGAACTGCGAGGAGCTCGCCGAGAAGGTCGAGGCCGGGTGGGAGGTGAACCGCCACCTCGTCGACGGCGACATCGTGATCTTCAACCGGCAGCCGTCGCTCCACCGGATGTCCATCATGGCCCACGAGGTCGTGGTGATGCCGTACAAGACGTTCCGGCTCAACACCGTCGTCTGCCCGCCGTACAACGCGGACTTCGACGGCGACGAGATGAACATGCACGCCCTGCAGAACGAGGAAGCCCGCGCGGAGGCGCGCGTCCTCATGCGCGTGCAAGAACAGATCCTCTCGCCCCGCTTCGGCGAGAACATCATCGGGGCGATCCAGGACCACATCTCCGGGACGTACCTGCTGACCCACGAGAACCCCGAGTTCACCGAGACGCAGGCGCTCGACCTGCTGCGTGCGACCTCGGTCGACGAACTGCCCGAGGCCGACGGCGAGAACGAGGCCGGCCAGGCGGTCTGGACGGGCCGGACCGTCTTCTCGGAGCTGTTGCCCGAGGACCTGAACCTCGAGTTCACCTCCTCCGCGGGCGACACCGTCCGGATCGAGGACGGCCAGCTCGTCGAGGGGACGATCGACGAGGACGCCGTCGGCGCGTTCGGCGGCGAGGTCGTCGACACGCTCACGAAGGTGTACTCCGAGACCCGCGCCCGCGTGTTCATCAACGAGGTGGCGTCGCTGGCGATGCGTGCCATCATGCACTTCGGCTTCTCGCTCGGCATCGACGACGAGTCGATCCCGCCCCAGGCGAACGAGCAGGTCGACGAGGCGATCGAGAGCGCCTACGAGCGCGTCCAGGAGCTCATCTCCACGTACGAGGCCGGCGACCTCGAGTCGCTGCCCGGCCGTACCGTCGACGAGACGCTGGAGATGAAGATCATGCAGACGCTCGGGAAGGCCCGCGACTCCGCGGGCGAGATCGCCGAGGACCACTTCGCCGACGACAACCCGGCGGTCATCATGGCGCGCTCGGGCGCCCGTGGGTCGATGCTGAACCTCACCCAGATGGCCGGCTGCGTCGGCCAGCAGGCGGTCCGGGGCGAGCGCATCAACCGCGGTTACGAGGACCGCACGCTCGCCCACTACGAGGAGCACGACCTCTCGGCGGACGCCCACGGCTTCGTGGAGAACTCCTACCGCGGCGGGCTGACGCCGCGGGAGTTCTTCTTCCACGCGATGGGGGGGCGCGAGGGGCTGGTCGACACGGCGGTCCGGACCTCCAAGTCCGGCTACCTCCAGCGCCGGCTCATCAACGCGCTCTCGGAACTCGAGGCGCAGTACGACGGCACCGTCCGGGACACCTCGGACAACATCGTCCAGTTCGAGTACGGCGAGGACGGCACCTCGCCCGTGAAGGTGTCCTCCACCGAGGAGAACGCCATCGAGGTCGACCAGATCGCCGACCGCATCGTCGACGCCGAGTTCGGCTCCGACGAGGAGAAGGCGCAGTTCCTCGGCCGCGAGGAGCCGCCGACGAACCTCTCGGAGTACGCCGGCCCCGGCCTGGACAAGGCCGGCGGCGTGGGGGTGGAGTCGGATGACTGAGAGCGTCGACCGGTTCGTGGACGCCCACGACGCGGTCACCGAGGACATCGCGCTCGTCGTCGAGGACACGGAACTGCCGCGCCGGCTGAAGGACCGCGTGTACGGGACGGTCGACGAGCGCGGCGGCGTCACGACCGAGCAGGCGAACGAGATCGCCCAGGCCGTCGAGTCACGCTACCTCGACACGCGCGTCGACCCGCTTGACCCGGTCGGGACTGTCTCGGCACAGAGCATCGGGGAGCCGGGAACCCAGATGACGATGAACACGTTCCACTACGCGGGCGTCGCGGAGATGGACGTGACCCAGGGGCTCCCCCGGCTCATCGAGCTCGTGGACGCCCGAAAGACGCCCGACACCCCGATCATGATCGTCCGGCTCGACGGGGAACACGCGACCGACCGCGAGAAGGCCCACGAGGTCGTCTGGCAGATCGAGTCCTCGAAGATCCTCGCGCTCGGGGACGTCTCGACGAACGTCGCGGACATGCTCGTCTCGGTCGACCTCAACGACGAGACGCTGCTCGAGCGCTGGCCGACCTACGACGACGCCACCGAGGTCGCCACCGAGGTCGCCGACATCATCGAGGACTCGCTGGGCGTGCAGACGCGCCGGTCGGGCACGGACATCGAGTTCGGCCCGGACGAGCCGAGCTACCGCCGGCTGCTCCAGCTCGTCGAGGAGCTTCGCGACATCGTGTTCAAGGGGATCGAGGAGGTCACCCGCGTCGTCATCCGGAAGGAGGAGACCGACGACGGCGACGAGGAGTTCGTCCTCTACACCGAGGGGTCGGCGTTCTCGGACGCCCTGGAGATCGAGGGCGTGGACGCCTCCCGGACGACGTGTAACAACATCCACGAGATCTACCGGACGCTCGGCGTCGAGGCCGCCCGCGAGTCCATCATCAACGAGACGATGGAGACGCTCGAGGAGCAGGGTCTGGACGACGTGAACGTCCGGCACCTGATGCTCGTCTCGGACATCATGACGAACCGGGGCACGGTCGAGTCGATCGGTCGACACGGCATCTCGGGCTCGAAGGAGTCCGTGCTCGCCCGCGCGGCGTTCGAGGTGACGGTCAACCACCTGCTCGACGCGGCGATCATGGGCGAGGAGGACGACCTGGACGGCGTCATCGAGAACGTCATCGTCGGCAAGCCGGTGTCGATCGGCACCGGCGACGTGGACCTGCGGATGGGCTCGAAGCCCACCCCGACCTCCGGCGACGACTGAATGCGCGTCCAGCTCTCCGACGAGGCCCGGCAGTACATCGGGACGTTCGACGAGTTGACCGACGTCGGGCCGGTCGACTGCCTCCTCCAGGACGGCGGCGACCGCGTCGTCTTCCTGCTCCCGGCGGGCGAGATGGCCGACGCGATCGGCCCGGACGGCCGGACCGTCCGCCGGGTCGAGGAACGGCTCGGCGCGGACGTCTCGCTCGTCGAGGACGCCGACACCCCGGAGGCGTTCGTGGCGAACGCGCTCGCGCCGGCGGCCGTCCGCGGGGTGACCGTCTCCCGGCAGAACGACACGGTCGCCTACGTGGAGGTGCCGGAACGCGACCGCGGGGTCGCCATCGGGTCGGAGGGCCGGACCATCGAGACGGCCCGCGAACTCGCGCGCCGTCACTTCGACGTCGACGACGTGCAACTCGCGTAGGTCCGCGCGCGCCGTCTCCCCGCCGGCGGATCCGTCGGCGTCGCAGCCGGTGACGGCCGGGTAAGCGCCGCCTGCTTTTGGAACTGGACGCCGTTTGCCGAGCCGATGGGCTCGCGCCAGATCGTCCCGCCCGACCCGGTTCCGGGTCCGGTCGACGTCGCGGCCGACGCGCTCGCGGCGGCGCTCGTCACCGCGGCGTGGTTCCTCGCCGTCGCCGCGTTCGTGTACCTCCTCGGCGGGGCGCTCCTCGTCCCGGCGGCCGTCAGGGTCGTCCGCGCTCGCAACCCGAACAACCCGACGGTCGTCGACGCGACCGGGACGTACCTCCGCGTCCTGCTGGTCGTCGTCGCCACCCTGGTCGGCGTCGTCGCCGCCGGCTACGGCTCCGTCCTCTCGGACTCGGCCGTGGTCGTCGCGGCGGCGACGCTCGCGCTCGGAATCGCGGGCCAGGAGCTCATCGGCTCGCTCGTCAGCGGCCTCTCGCTCGTCGCCGACCCGGAGTTCAACGTCGGCGACTGGATCGAGTGGCCCGACGGCGAGGGCCGGGTGGAGCGGGTCGGGTTCCGGGCGACGCGGGTGCGGACCGCCGGAAACGAGATCGTCACCGTGCCGAACAGTTCGCTCGCCACGGGAACGATCACCCGCCCGTACCGGCGCGACCGGGTCCGCGTCAGCGACGCCGTGGTGCTGGCCCACGGCGAGGACCTCGACGTGGCCCTGCGCACGCTCGCGGCGGCGGCCGGGAGCGTCGAGGGCGTGCTCGACTCGCCAGTGCCTGAAGCGGGGGTCGCGGAACTGGGCGACGGTGGCGGGGTGCGGCTCGCGGTCGCCTACTGGATCGAGGACCCCACCGTCGACGACGTGGCGGACGTGCGGTCGGCGGTCCGTGAGCGGGCGATCGTGGCGCTCGAAGCCGAGGGAGTCGAACTCGGTCCGGCGGCGCGACGCGAACTGGACGGCCGACTCACGGTCGACCGGGAGGAGTGAGCGGCCGCCCGGGGAGCGGGACCCGTGACGTGCCGCCACGTCGCTTAATCGCGTGGGTCCACACGTGTCGAACGGAACGCCATGACGGACACGCTCACCGAGTTCGGCGTCGAGGTCGACGACCGCGAGGAACTGGTGACGGGACTGCGCGACGTCCACGGCGAACAGGTCGGCGAGAGCGAGAAGTCGCTCGTGTTCGCGCTGGAGGACTCCAACGTGCTCGGCAAGTGGGCAAACGAACTGAACATGGACCGCGAGGAACTGGCCGACCGGATGCACGAACTCGCCCGCGAGGCGACCGATTACAACTGGGGCACCTACGAGCCGTTCGTGGTACGCAAGTGACCCCGCCGGGGGCGGCCGAGGTCGTCCCGGTCCAGGGCCGAGGTCGTCCCGGTCCAGGGCCGAGGTCGTCCCGGTTCAGATCACGCTGCCCCGCCCACGTTCGCGTCCGCTCCGTACCGGCGCGAGCCGTGACCGTCGGAGACCCCCGATTCCGGCGACTCGGCGACCCGGCGACCCGGCGATCCGGAGGACGGGGACCGGACGCTACCGGCGAATCACGAACGTCGCGACGCCGAGGGCCAGGAGTCCGAGGCCCCACCAGAGCGAATCGCCCGGGAGGTACACGAGCAGCAGCGTGACGACACCCGAGGAAATGAGCGACCAGCCGATCGTCGTTCGATACGTCACGGATGGACCTCGTCCTCGAGCGGGTTGGGTGCCGTGCTGGTACTTGCAAACAGTGGCTCGCGCGGGGGCAGGACGACGACACGGCCGAGCGAACGACGCCCTCTCCGCGCCGCATTCGGACGCAGACCGCTTCTCGTGTCGTAACGCGACCCGAGTTACGCCCTCAGATTCGATTAGCGGTGCCTCTCGGCCGTTCTCGTGGCGTCTCGTCGGTCGAGAAAGGGAACCCTTACGTAGCTCGGTCCTGAACTCGCGGGTACCATGGCGAACGGCAAATACGCCGCGCGGAAACTCAAGAAGGACCGCCAGAAGCGACGGTGGTCCGACTCGAAGTACGCGCGACGCGAGCGCGGTCTCGGCGAGAAGTCCGACCCCCTCGAGGGCGCCCCGCAGGGGCGTGGCATCGTCCTCGAGAAGGTGGGGATCGAAGCGAAACAGCCCAACTCGGCGATCCGGAAGTGCGTCCGGGTTCAGCTCATCAAGAACGGGAAGCAGGTCACGGCCTTTTGTCCCGGCGACGGCGCCATCTCGTTCATCGACGAGCACGACGAGGTCACCATCGCCGGCATCGGTGGCGCGAAGGGTCGCGCGATGGGCGACCTCTCGGGCGTGAACTACAAGGTCGAGAAGGTGAACGGCGTCGCCATGCTCGAACTGGTACGCGGGAACGCGGAGAAGCCGGTCCGATAACCATGTCGGAGGAAGAAGCCCCCGAACCCGAGGCGCCCGCGGACAGCGACGACGCGGTCGACAACGCGCTGCTGTTCGGCGTCTGGGACGTCTCCGAGATCGAGTACAGCGACCCGTCGACCCGGAACTACCTCAACGTCACCCCCATCGCGCACACGATGGGCCGGCACGCGTCCAAGCAGTTCCGCAAGTCGGAGCTCTCCATCGTCGAGCGGCTCATCAACCGCCTGATGCAGAGCGAGGACAACACCGGGAAAAAGCAGCAGGCGACCCGCATCGTCCGGGACGCCTTCGACATCGTCCACGAGCGCACCGACGAGAACCCGGTGCAGACGCTCGTCGAGGCCGTCGAGAACGCCGCGCCGCGCGAGGAGACGGTCCGCCTGAAGTACGGCGGCATCTCCGTCCCGAAGGCCGTCGACGTCGCGCCCCAGCGCCGCGTCGACCAGGCGCTGAAGTTCATCGGCGACGGCGTCGAGTCCGCGACGTACAAGTCGACGACGACCGCCGCCGAGGCGCTCGCGGACCTGCTCGTCGGCGCGGCCCGCTACGACGTGCAGGCGTACCCCATCTCCCAGAAGGAGGAGAAGGAGCGCGTCGCCGCTGCGGCACGCTAAGGTTCTTCGATCGGTTCTCCCTTTGCGGTTTTTGCTCGGTTCGGTGAGCGGCGGGTCTGCGTTCGGTGTGGAGGAGGGCCGTTCCGGGCCGGACGTGACGGTGGGGACCTCGAACGTTCACGGCGTTCTCGGCTCCCAGTGTATCGCCCGCAGTGTCGTCATGGCCCGTGGGGGCGGTCGTCACTGTCGCACAACAGCCGACGAACTACGAACGACACGAGAAACACCGACGAATCCCACAAGACACTTCCCGGCCAGCACCAACCGCCCGGCTGTGAACCCCCGCACCCTCCTCCTCCTCGTGGCGGTCGCCCTCCTGGCCGGGCTGAGCGGCTGCTCGGCCGCCGGGTCGCTGCACATGACCGCCGTGAACGACACCGAACTCGCCGCGGAAGCGAGCCGCGACCTGCCCGACTCGGACGAGCGGCCCGCGGTCCGGTACCGCGAGATCGTCGAGACGGCCGTCGAGAACGGCTCGGCGACCGCGAACGACACCGCGCCGTTCGTCGAACCCGGCGGGCCGCCCTACGCCGTCGACGGCGCGTACTACGACATCTCGGCCGAGCCGGTCGGGAACCACACCGAGCGGATGGTCGACGTGAAGGTCGACTACAACGGCTCGACCGACGGCCCGGCCGTCGCCTACGAGGACCTCACGCCGGCCGACCGCGCGCTGCTCGACACGCTGCTCCCGCCGCCGGCCGACCACTCGCCGACCGCCGGCTACGACCTCGGTTCCGGGCAACGCTACACCCGGGCCGAGGCGAACGAGTCGGTGCTGGTCTCGGGCGAGTACGACGCCGTCCACTACGAGGGCGAACGCTATCCGATCGCGGTCGACTCCACCGACGTGACGGTGACGACCTACCGCTACACCGCGACCGAGATCGCGCCCAGCGCCGAGGCGTACGCGAGCGACCTCCGCGAGACGTACCGGTTCGAACTGTCCGGACTCTCCGAGGCCGAGCGCGGGGTCGTCTCCGAGGCCATCGAGTCGTCCTACTACGCCGAGTCGACCGACGACGAGGCGTTCCGCTCGGTGATGGAGCGGTTCCGCGCCGTCGAGGGCGTCCGCGTGGACGAGTACGGCGGCTCGTGGGTGGTCGAGTATCGGGGAGCCGTCTACTGGGCCGAACTGCAGTACGGCGGGTTCCTGGAGGAGGAGCCCACGTAGCGCAGCGCGGACGGTGATCTGAACGGCGGCCGGACGGCAAGGCGATCGGGACATCGATCGGACAGTGGGATGATCGGATCGGCTCGACGGACTTCCGAAACCGAGGTTCTTAGGGACGCGCTTGCCAGAGGCTACAGGATGACCGACCGTCCCCCGTCCGAGCGTGCCCGTCGGCTGGAGGCGCTGCACGAGACGACGCGGGAGTTGATGGCCGCCACGGAACGGGAGACCGTGGCCGAGGTCGCCGTCGAGGCGGCCTCGCGCGTGCTGGGGCTCGACGCCAACTCGATCCACCTCTACGACGAGGGGGCCCACGAACTGGTCCCGGTCGCCGTGACTCCCACCACCCGCGAACTCATCGGCGACGTGCCCACGTTCACGCCGGGCGAAAGCATCGCGTGGCGCGTGTACGAGCACGGGGAGCCGGCCGTGTTCGAGGACGTGCGCGAGCACCCCGACGTGTACAACCCCGGCACCGACATCCGAAGCGAGCTCCACCTGCCGCTGGGCGAGTACGGGATCCTCATCGCCGCCTCCCCGACGCCGAACGCGTTCGACGAGCCGTCGCTCTCGGTGGCGAAGGTGCTCGCGGCCAACGTCGAGGCCGCGCTCGGGCAGGCCGACCGCGAGGCCGAACTCGTCCGGCAGAACGAGCGCCTCGACGAGTTCGCAAGCGTCGTGAGCCACGACCTCCGGAACCCCCTGACCGTCGCGCAGGGCTATCTCGACGTGATCCGCGAGTCGGGCGACGCGGCCGACTTCGACCGGATCGAGTCGGCCCACGACCGGATCGAGCGCATCATCGACAACCTGCTGTATCTCGCCAGGGAGGGCCAGGAGATCGGGACGACCGAGGCGGTCGACCTGCGCGAGGCCGTCGAGTCCTCCTGGGCCGTGCTCGGCGCCGAGAACACGGACTCACGGCTCGTCGTCGACGAGGCGGTGACCACGGTGACCGCCGACTACGACCGGCTGCGTCAGCTCCTGGAGAACGTCCTCGGCAACGCGGTCGCCCACGGCGGCTCGGAGGTGACGGTCCGGGTCGCGCGGACCGACTCGGGGTTCGCCATCGCGGACGACGGCCCAGGCATCCCCCCCGAGCAGCGTGACCGGGTGTTCGAACGCGGCTACTCGACCCGCGAGGACGGCACCGGGTTCGGCCTCCACATCGTCGAGCGCATCGCCGACGCCCACGGCTGGGACGTGACCGTCGCCGAAAGCGAGGCGGGCGGCGTCCGGTTCGAGTTCGCGGTGGCCGGGTCGGCGCCCGAGGAGCCCTGACAGGGCCGTCGAGGAGGGGGGGGCGGCAGTTCCGGGTCGTCTACTGTCCGTAGCTCTCGAACTGTTCGATCGCCGTGTCGAGTTCCGACTCGGGGAGTTCGACGGGGTCGCCGACCGAACGCGACCGCAGGTACAGCTCCGCCAGGCTCTCGACGTGGTGGGTGTTCTCGACGGCGGTCTCGACGTCGTCGGCGACGACGACGAGCCCGTGGTTCTCGATGAAGGAGGCCGACGCGTCGGCCTCCTCGAGCGCGGCGACGACGTTCGCCGCGAGCTCCTCGGTGCCGTAGGGCGCGTACTCGGCGACGGGGACGCGCTTGCCGACGGCGACGATCATGTAGTGGATCGGCGGCAGCGGCTCGCGCAGCACGCCCATCGTCGTCGACATCGGCGAGTGGGTGTGGACGATCGCGCCCGGTTCCTCGGCGTGCCCGCGGTAGATGTGGCGGTGCATCGGCACCTCGCTGGAGGGTTTCATCTCTCCCGCGACGCGTTCGCCCTCGAGATTCACGACCGGCACGTCCGCGGCGTCGAACGCGTCGTAGGCGACGCCGGTCGGCGTGACGGCGAAGGCGTCGCCCTCGCGGACGCTGAGGTTCCCCGTGCGGCCCGGCGTCAGGGCCGCGAGATCCGGTGCGTGCTCGACCACGGCGCGTCGCGCATCCTCGGCGATCATACGACCACCTCGGAGAGCGCCGTGAAATCCGTGATGGTGTGGTCCGGGCGTCGGTCGTCGGGCAGGTCGTCGACGACGACGTCGTCGGGACCGTTGAACAGCGCCGTGTCCAGCCCCACCGCGTTCGCCCCCCCGACGTCGGCCTCGACGTCGTCCCCGACCATCAGGACCTCGCTCGCGCGCAGTCCGAGCCGGGCCAGCGGGAGGGTGAACATCACGGCGCCGGGCTTCTCGCGGCCGGTCTCCTCGGAGGTGAGCAGCAGGTCGACGTGCTCGTCGATGCCGAGGCGGTCGAGCTTCTCGAGCTGGATGCGCGTCGTGAGGTTGGTGACGACCGCGACGTCGACTCCCGCGTCCTGCAACGCCGCCAGCGTCTCGACGACGCCGTCGAACAGGGTCATCTCGTCGACGTACGCGTCCCAGTACGCCTCGCCGAGCCGGAGCGCGTCCCCGGAGCGATGGGTCCCGGTGTGGCTCTCGATGGCCCGCTTGAAGTAGAGGAATCGCTCGTGGGCGGAGGCCGTTCCGGCGAGTTCGCGCTTCACCGCGCGGCGGCCCTCCCGGTAGAGGTCGGTGAACTCCTCCCGGTCGAGGTCGTAGCCGAGCTCCAGGAACGCCTCCCGGGCCGCCTCCTTGCCGGCCTCGTTGCACGGGGGGTACGGGTAGAGCGTGTCGTCGAGGTCGAGAAACACCGCGTCGTAGGGCATACCGCCGCGTCCGGGGCGGAGGGGTAAAAAGCCCACTCGGACGATGCACCGTGGCGACCGCTCTCGGTGCGAAGTGAATCAACCACATGGCGCGCGTGACTGCGAGCGAAGCGAGCGCACGCGAGGAGCACAGGAGGCTGGGGAGGGTGAGGTGCGGTGCAGTGCAGTACGGCGGGTGGGACTGAAAGGGGCCGCGGCTGTCGGCGAACCCCGAACCCGCAAGCACCGCAGGCGAACGCAGTGAGCCGAGGAGCACAGCGCGGTTCGCCGGAGCCGACAGCCGCGGGGGCTTTCGCGGTCGTCACCACTACCCGACCGACCGTTCCTGCCACTACCCGACCGACTGGTCCTCCCACTACCCGACCGGTCGTTCCTGCCACCATCCGACGGACCAATCACACCACCGAAAACTGAAACGCGCTTCAGGGAACGCATTTGCCCCGGCCGCCGCCACTCGTACCCATGTCGAACGAGGCAACCGGAGGACGCCGCCTCGTCCGCCGGTTCTACTGGTTCCAGGTCACGCGGTCGGTCGGGTTCATCTACCCCATCTTCGCGCTGTTCGTGCTCCGCGACGTGTCGTTCACGGGCTACGGCACGCTGTCGGCCATCTACGCCGCGGTCGTCGTGGCGAGCGAGGTGCCGACCGGCTACGTCGGCGACCGGTGGGGCCGCCGCGCGAGCATGGCCGGCGGCGTCGCCTGCACCGCGCTCTCGCTCGCTGGGTTCGTCGTCGCCGACTCGTTCGCCGGCTACGCCGTCCTCTACGTGATCTGGGCGTTCGCGACGACGTTCAACTCCGGCAGCGGCGACGCGTGGCTCTACGAGACGCTCCAGCGGCACCTCGACGCGGGGGCGTTCACCCGCGTCCGCGGACGCGCCGGCGCGGTGGAGCGCTGGACCTCGGTGGCGACGATGCTCGCGGGCGGGGTCCTGTACGCCGTCGACCCGCGCGTCCCGTTCGTCGCCTCGGTCGCGCTGAACCTCCTCGGCTTCGGGGTCCTGTGGACGCTCCCGGCGAGCGGCCGGAGGGGCGACGGGACGGGATCGGTGGCCGACGGCGAGTCGGGGTCGACTGGCGACCGCGAGGCGGGTGGAGGGTCGGCCCCGGGTGCGGGCACGTCCGCGCGTGCGGCGCTGGGCGTGGTCCGCGACTCGTTCGCCACCCCGGGCCTCCGGGGGTTCGTCCCGTTCGTCGCCGTCGTGCTGGCGGGCGTGGGCGCGGCCGGCGGCTACGTTCAGCCCATCGGCGTCGACCTGTTCCGGACGCTCCTGCCGCCGTCGCTGTCGGCGGTTCCCGAGTCGTCGCTGCTGGGCGCGATGTACGCCTCCTTCACCGGCGTCGCCGGCGTGGCCGCCGCGTCGGCCGGCAGGGTCGAGGACCTGCTCGGCGTCCGCGGCGCGGTCCTGCTCGTTCCCGCGGTGACCGCCGTCCTCATGCTCCTGCCACCGCTCGTCCTCGTCGCCGCGCTGCCGATGTTCGTCGCGCGGACGGCGACGAGCCCCCTCTTCGTCCCCATCGCGTACGGCTACGTGAACGACCGTGTCGGCGACGCGGGGCGCGCGACGACGCTCTCGGCGGTGTCGATGGTCCAGGGCGCCGTCCGGACGCCGCTCGCGCTGGCGGCGGGGGTGGTCGCCGACGCCTTCGGCGCGGTGGCGGCGCCGGCGATGCTGGGCTGTGTGGTGCTGCTCGCGGTCGGTGCCGCCGCGGTCGGACGGCCGGTCGCGGCGGGCACCCGAACGACCTCGTAGCGCCAGTTCCGTCGGGCCGCCTCCGGTGCCGGTCCAGCCGATCCTGGCCCACGCCGTCAGGGGGCCAGAGCCCGCTCAGTCGGCCGCCGCCGTGCCGTCGCCGGGACCGTCTCCCGAACCGCCCGAGCCGCTCGCGTCGACCGCGTATCGTCGGGCCGCGTCGACCAGCGTTCTGCGGTACTCCGAGGCGGAGGGGTCCTCGGCGAGCGAGCGGAACAGCCGCGTGAACGCGGCGACGTCGACGCCGGGCGCGTCGTCCGCGGCCGCGTGCGCGAGGTCGTACAGTCGGTGGCCGCGGTCGACGAGGTCGTGTCGCTCGCACATCGCCAGCGCGAACGCCGCGTTCACCGCCGTGATGTCCGGGTCGGCGCTCCCCGTGAGCAGCCGCGAGTCCGGGTGGTGGTGCTCGCGGGGGCGGTCCGCGACGGCGGCGGCCAGTTGCGACTCGAAGAACGTGACGAGCTTGCCGCCCGGGCCGACCGAGAGCGTGATGTCGTCGGCGTAGACGTCCTTCATGTGGTTGGCGATCTGATAGCAGTGGGCGAGCCTGTGGCGCTCGACGGATCGCCCGGCGAGCGCGAGGAACAGCGCCTCCTCGGTCGGCTGGACGTGGGAGGGGTGACCCTCCTCGTAGCGGGCCATGTGGGCGAACTCGTGGAGCGCGAGCTCCCGGGCCATCGCGCTCGTCGCGGCTTTCCGGGAGATGTTCAGCACGTGGCGGTCCTCGTAGTGGCCGGCCCACGTGCGCTCGTCGGGGTCGTCGCTGACGCGGACGTGGACCGGCAGGTCGAGGTCACGTTCGGTCTCGAGGAGCGACGCGGCGCCGAGAAGGGGTTCGGGCGGGCCGTCGTCACCCAGTCGCAGTTCCATGTGAGAGACTGTCACGGCCCGCGACCGTTTCACTCTTGTGCCGGTTGGGGGGGCGGCCCGACCGGCCGGCGACGCGTAGTCTTCCCTCCTCCTCGACGCGAGTCGTTCCCTACTCCTCGGCGCGGGCCGGCCCGCCGTTCATGAGTTCGAGCACCTGCATCACGCCGGAGTTGTCGTCCCGCCCCATCCCGTTCTCGACCATCGACTTGTACAGTTCGTGGGCGAGCGACGTTTGCGGCATCGGCGAGCCGAACGCCTCGCCCGCGTCGGTGGCGATGCGGAGGTCCTTGTACTGGTACTCGGCGAAGAAGCCCGGGTCGAAGTCGCCGTGGATCATGTCCGGGGCGCGGTTGTCGAGCGCCCAGCAGCCGGCCGCGCCGCCGCTGATGGCCTCGACGACCGCTTCGAGGTCGGCGCCCGCGTTGTCCGCGAACACCAGCGCCTCGCTCACGCCGACCATCTGGGCGGCGACGACGATCTGGTTGCACGCCTTCGTCGTCTGGCCCGCGCCGCTCGGGCCACAGTGGGTGACGGTCCCCCCGACGACGTCGAGGACGTCCCGCTGGGCGTCCAGCGCGTCCTCGTCGCCGCCGACCATGATCGAGAGCGTCCCCTCGATCGCGCCCTCCTCGCCGCCCGAGATGGGGGCGTCGAGCAGCGTCGCGTCCTCGGCTGCGAGCGCCTCGGCGACGCGTTCCGCGACGGTCGGCGAGATGGTCGAGTGGTCGATCACGGTCGTCCCCGGGCCGACGCCGTCCACCACCGGGTTCGGTTCCCCGCCGTCGCCGAGGACGACCCGCTCCACGTCGGGCGAGTCGGGGAGACACAGCAGCACGACGTCGCTCCGTTCGGCGACGCCCGCCGGCGACTCGCCGTCCTCGCCGCCGTGGGCGACCAGTTCCGCCGTCGGTTCCGGCGAGCGGTTGTGGCCCACGACGCGGTAGCCGGCGTCGAGGAGGTTCGTCGCCATCGGGAGCCCCATGATTCCCAGGCCGATGAAGCCGACCGTCTTGTCCGACATGACGTGGGGACGTGGGTGTGAGACTCGTAAATAGCTACGGACGGCGGCGGGTTTGCGTCGGCCGGTCGTCACGCCGGAGCCTCACCGGTCACGAAGCCGAGTGGTCGGACGGCGGGCGAGCGCGGTAGCCGCCGGAACCGGGATAGCACGAGAACCGTTGTCACGGGGCGGGAGAGCGCCGCAGACGGCGCTTTCGGCGCCGGCAAAGCACTACCCTTTTGACCGGGCGCACAGTAGCGCCCGGTAATGGGCCGACGAAAGAAAATCGTACAGGAATGTGAGACGCTGATGGACGAGCCGGAGCACATCCGGAACATCGCCATCGCGGCTCACGTTGACCACGGCAAGACGACACTCTCGGACAACCTGCTGGCCGGTGCCGGCATGATCTCGGACGACACCGCGGGCCAGCAGCTCGCCATGGACACCGAGGAGGACGAGCAGGAGCGGGGCATCACCATCGACGCGGCGAACGTCTCGATGACCCACGAGTACGAGGGCACCAACCACCTCATCAACCTCATCGACACCCCCGGCCACGTCGACTTCGGCGGCGACGTGACCCGGGCGATGCGCGCCGTCGACGGCGCGCTCGTCGTCGTCGACGCGGTCGAGGGGGCGATGCCCCAGACCGAGACGGTGCTCCGGCAGGCGCTCCGCGAGGGCGTCAAGCCCGCGCTGTTCATCAACAAGGTCGACCGCCTCATCAACGAGCTCCAGGAGGGTCCCCAGGAGATGCAACAGCGGCTCATGGACGTCATCGGCGACGTCAACGAGCTCATCCGCGGGATGACCGAGGAGATGGACGACATCACCGAGGACTGGACGGTCTCGGTCGAGGAGGGCACCGTCGGCTTCGGCTCCGCGCTGTACAAGTGGGGCGTCTCGATGCCCTCGATGGAGGCGACGGGCATCTCCTTTGCGGACATCATCGAGATGGAGCAGAACGACAACCGCGAGGAGCTCCACGAGCGCACGCCGCTCTCGGACGTCGTGCTCGACATGGTCGCCGAGCACTTCCCGAACCCGCTCACGGCCCAGCCGTTCCGCGTCCCGCGCATCTGGCGCGGCGACGACGACTCCGAGGTCGCCGAGGACATGCAGACCGTGGACCGCGACGGCAACATCGTCCTCATGTGTACCGACATCGGGATGGACCCCCACGCCGGCGAGATCGTGACCGGCCGCGTCTTCTCGGGCACGCTCGAGAAGGGCCAGGAGCTGTTCGTCTCCGGGACGGCCGGGAAGAACCGCGTCCAGTCGGTCGGGATCTACATGGGCGGCGAGCGTGAGGAGCTCGATCGGGGCGTCCCCGCCGGCAACATCGCGGCGGTCACCGGCCTGAAGGACGCCATCGCCGGCTCGACCGTCTCCGACATCGAGATGACGCCGTTCGAGTCGATCGAGCACATCTCGGAGCCGGTCATCACGAAGTCCGTCGAGGCCCAGAACATGGACGACCTGCCAAAGCTCATCCAGACGCTCCAGCAGGTCGCCAAGGAGGACCCGACGATCCGCGTGGAGATCAACGAGGACACCGGCGAGCACCTCATCTCCGGGCAGGGTGAGCTCCACCTCGAGGTCATCACCCAGCGCATCCAGAAGAACCAGGGCATCCCGGTCAACACCGGCGAACCGATCGTCGTGTTCCGCGAGCAGCCACAGGAGGCCTCCCGCGAGGTCGAGGGCGTCTCGCCGAACCGGCACAACAAGTTCTACATCACCGTCGAGCCGATGGCCCAGTCGATCGTCGACGACATCCAGCTCGGCGAGATCTCGATGGACATGCCCGAACTCGAGCGCCGCGAGGCGCTCCAGGCGGCCGGCATGGACAAGGACACGTCCCAGAACGTCGAGCACATCCACGGGACGAACATCCTCATCGACGACACGAAGGGGATCCAGCACCTGAACGAGACGATGGAGCTCGTCATCGAGGGCCTCGACGAGGCACTCGACGATGGCCCGCTCGCCGCCGAACCCGTCCAGGGCTCGCTGTTCCGCCTCCACGACGCGCGGCTCCACGAGGACACGATCCACCGCGGCCCCGCACAGGTCATCCCGGCGGTCCGGGACGCGGTCCACCGCGCGC